>JANQDY010000216.1 GCA_028278625.1 Thermodesulfobacteriota bacterium | reverse complement strand
GCGGGCAAGGGCAGTCCGCATGTCGTGGCTGATGGCCATGAGAATCACGCTGGCACCCAGGATCACGCCCCCCTGAAAGCCACCTCCGGGGCTGTGGTGACCATGGGCGATGACATAGAGCGCAAAGAGCTGAACAAAAGGCGCCAGGATTCTGCAAACGTTCTTGACGATCAGGTCGTAGGGCGTCCACAGGGTGTCGATCCGTTCAAACTCCTTGGATGCGTCAGGTATTCTGCCCCGCTTGATGTGCAGGGTGATTCCCGTGGAAATATGTCGATAATAGGTGTCCTCGTCTCGTGTTCTGAAGAGCCGGAGGAGTACGAAACAGCCAAGGCCGGCGCAAAAAATAACACCGGTCTCAAACATGGTGTCGAAGCTCCGATAGTCCGCCAGCACGGCTGTCACGACGTTGGGAACCGACGTCTCTTCATAGGCTTTGTCCAGATGATAAGTGGCAATGTGGGTACTGGCGGGGGATGCGGGGTCGCCCCAGGATGGAAAATCCTGGGTCGCGTAAAAAAGAAGTGCTCCTGCTAAAACAACGATGATCAGACTGATCGTCTTCAATCTTTCGTCCTCCGGGTGGTTCGAAAAACGGCGGCCACAAAAAAGACCGTACTGACGCCCGCCCCCACCGATGCCTCGGTAAAGGCCACGTCCACTGCACCCATGATGGCCCACAGCAGACACATGAGAAAGCTGTAGGCGCCAAACAAAATGGCACAGCCCAGCAGGTCTTTCACCATGATGGCACCGATGGCCGCCACAATCACCAGAATCAGAATGGCCAGGTCCAGTTCCCAGATCATGCCCTATTTCCCCCTGTCCTTTTTTGTCCAGGGCCTCATACCGGCCCTGAAGCCGGCATCCACAATGGCGTGGGTGGCGGTGGGGTTCAGTATGAATATGAAGAGGATGATCAACAGTATCTTGAGGCTTGTGAGCAGGGCCGGCCATGAGAAACCCTGTAGATTGTAAAGGGCCACGGCAAAGACCATGAGAAGCGAACCCAGGGTATCCATCTTTCCGGCCGGATGAAGGCGGGTATAGAAATCCGGAAAACGAATGATGCCCACCGCACCTCCGGTGAAAAATGCCAGCCCGCATATAAAGAGCAATATTACGATTCCGTTGATGATCATCGGCCCTCCTAGACTTTAATTCAATTGAACTCTATTCAATGCACAAAGATCCGGTTCTGCGGATTATTTGTAAGGTGGTTCCTCGTACAGGCCTTTGCGCTTCTGAAAATAACGGGAGGCGGCCAGAACCGCCACAAAATTGAGCAGCGCGTAGGCAAGGGCAATGTCCACAAACATGTCCAGTCGTCCATAAACCAAGCCAATGAGAAGAAGGAGGATAACGGTCTTCGTTCCGATGGCATTGACACCGATCAATCGATCCAGAACCGTCGGACCGAAAACCGACCGGTAAAGGGAGGCAACCATCAAAAGACATAAAAACAGTCCCGTATAGAGAAAAAAGCTATCCATCATTCATCCTCAAATGCTTTTGCAACCCTTCTTTCCATCTCCCCCGGAAGCGCTTCTCCGGATGTTCTGTCAATGGCATGCACCTGAAAGCCGCCATTCACCGAAACGTATATGGTGATGGTACCGGGGGTGAGGGTAATGGAATTGGCAAAGGTTACCAGCGAAATCTCTTTTTTGAGCCGGCTGTCGAACCGGATAATCTGTGGGTCGATCAAATCCATCATTCGCGGATGGAACACCAGATACATGACATGGAGGTTTGCCAGGAAAACCTGGTACAACAGCCAGGGGGCATAGTAGATCACTTGTCCTATATGGCGGAAAAAGCCACCCGTTCTCGATTCCGGAAACAGAAGATCACCGGAAAAGATGGTCACGAGGACGCAGGAAATGACCCCCAGAGCCAGGTGAAACAGATCAAATCTTCCGGATAAAATAACCCAGAGACACAACAGGGCAATGAAAGTCATGATGCGGGTAAAAACGGGGTTTGCAGCATGATGGCCGGAAGGGCCGGCGGGTTTTACGCCAAACGTGTTTGAAGGTTCGAAAGCCTTGTTTTCTGCCGGACGCTCTTTCAAAAAATGACCCCTTTCTTTAAAGAGTACCTTCAGGTGACGCTCACACTTAACAAGCTAACAATACGATCCTGTCTGGCTGATGGTGAATGTTTCAGGATACCGGTAGACGGACGGTAAAGGTCGTCCCTTCTCCCGGTTCACTTTCGAACGAAAGACTTCCTCCCAGGTTCTCAATGATATCACGGCTGATGGGAAGGCCCAAGCCCGTCCCTTTGCCGGGTGGTTTGGTTGTAAAAAAATATTCGTAGATCTTCTTCTGATCGGCCTTACTAATGCCCACTCCTGTGTCCGAGATCTTGATCTCCACCATGGGGGAATCGCCGGCATCATCCAAGTAGGTTTCAAGGGTGATTTGACCCCTTTTCTTCCCTTTTTCCTTCACCGCATAGACGGCATTGCTGATGAAGTTTACAAAAACCTGTTCCAGCAGCTGTTTATCTGAATCGATAATCACCGGACCCTGGGCGAAATTGTAAACGATTTCCACATCCGTAAACTTCAACTCGGGTGTCAGCAGGTTGACGGTTCCCTTCAAAAGTTCATGGGCATCCAGTGAAGTTGTGGCCAGTTTTGATTCCCGCACAAAGCTGAGCAGTTGACCGGTAATGTTGCGGCATCGCTTGGTCTGCTCTCCGATATGACGGACCGACGTCTTGATTTCTTCTCGGTCTTCCTCTTCGAGCCCTTTGGCATCGCTTGCCACCGCTCCGATCCAGCCGGCAATCTCTCCGATCACGGCGACCGGATTGTTCAGTTCATGCACGATTCCGGAAGCGATCCGACCCACCTCCGCCAAACGGTCCACTCGAATGAGGTCCTCCTTAAACTTCCGCCAGGCGGTCATGTCTATACAGATGCCGGCCACACCGGTGACGGCGCCAAGGGAGTCGCTCAATGGCGCCAGAACCATTCGACAATGGACAGTGTCCCCGTCTTTGTGCCGCAAGGGAATGTCTTCACGGACGGTCTCTTTTTCCACGCGACAGCGATCCATCAGGGTCTTGAGATCGAGGGGTTCCAGAGCCAGATCTTCCGCGGGCCGTCCCATCACTTCTTCGGACCTGTAGCCCAGGGCCGATTCTCCCCCACTGCTAAAAAAAACCAGCGCACCATCGGGATCCGTCCTGAAAATGATATCGCGGGAATTTTCCAGGATGCTATCCAGAAAGCCACTGGTCTTATGAAGCGCCTCTCTCTCTTGGGAAAGGACTTCGGTCGTTTTGCTCATTTTTGCCCGGAGTATCTCACTCGATTCCATAAATCCTGCGAAGTTTGTTCATGGCCTTTTTGATACCCCTGGCACCCATCCCCGATTTATAGATTTCTTCCACTTCCTCCTTGAATTTCGCATTCTGAAGCTGTGTCTTGTGTTCAAAAGCCTCATTGATCGTCTCCACCAGATTGTCGTATTCAATGGGCTTAAGCAGATATTTAAAGGCGTCTTCCTTCCCGCTTTCGAGAGCCGTATCAATGGTCCCATGGCCCGTCAAAACGATACTCTGAAGAAAAGGGCGAATCTTCTTAAGATGCTTCTGGGTTTCGACCCCGTCCATGCCCGGCATTTTGAGGTCCACCACAGCCACGTCAAAATCTTCCTTGCTTGCAACTTCAACCGCTTCTTCGCCTGAAAAAGTAGCTTTCACCGTATATCCCTCTCTCAAAAGTCGTTTTGAGAGATACTCAACAAGCGTTTCTTCATCATCAATCAGCAGCACTCTGATATCGGATTTTTCACTCATAATAGACAACTCCTAACGAACACCTTTTTGAATTTGGAAAATACGCCTGAAAGAGACGATAAAAATGCAGCGCAAGCATACTTTCCGGAAATATGATTTGTCAACCGTTTTTAAATCAATTATTCTTCCTAAACATAATACACCAGTTTTACATTATATTCCAGCATGTTATCGCATCTGCTATCTCTCAGGTCTCCTGAAAATGACGCTAATACTTGTCAAAAGGCGGTTCGGGAAAATCTTTCAAAAGTTCGATCAACCGCATCTCCCCCGATGAAAGGGCTTCCTTCAGGGCTTCCCCAAGTTCCAGTGGGGAATTCACCCGGCATCCCTTGATACCGTAAGCACCGGCCATTTTCAAAAAGTCAGGATTCCGAAGCCTTGTTTCGTATTCCTGCTTGTAGAATTTCTTCTGCAAATACCCGACAACCCCGTAGGAGCCGCTGTTTGAGACGATTACCGGAAAAGCGACGCGCTGTCGCATGCAGGTGGCCATTTCCTGGGAGCTGTAAAGAAATCCCCCGTCACCGATCAGGGCGACCACCGGCTTTTCAGGAGCCGCCAATTTTACACCTATGGCCGCCGCAAAGGCATAGCCGATAATGGCCGATCCCTTGGCACCGATCCATCCGCCGGGGACGTAACAGGGGTAAAAATACTCGGACCAGTACCCCAGCTGTGTGTTATCGGCCACCAGGGTGCCCCTTCGGGGAATAGCATCGCGAATGGCGTAAAGATAGGCGAGTTCGGGTTGTTCTTCGTTGATCCGATCCCTCTCTTTTCCGATTCTTGACATGATTTCCCGCATCCGCGCCTTTCGCGTCTCCGCCTGCGGTACCGAATCGATTTCCCTGATGAGTGTTTTCACCGTCTGCACCAGATCGCCCGCAATGGCAATCTCCGTGGGATAATTCCTGCCCATCCACTGCTCGTCCCAGTCCATGTGTATGAGCTTGGGGAGCGAAAGCCCCCGTCTTTTGGCATCCACCTCCCTTAGCCGGGTCCCCACGGCAAGGGCCAGATCGGCGGTGCTCACGGTTTCACGAACGAGCCCTCGACAGGCCCCGTTACCCAGGGCAAGGGGATGATCATCGGGAATCATGCCACGCGCTCCCGGTGTGAAAAGGACGGGTGCCCCAAGGGTTTCAGCAAGGGCTATCACTTCTTTTGAAAGCCCGGCTCTCAAGGCGGCGGTTCCTATCAATATGAGCGGGTTCTCGGCCTTTCGAAGTAACGCCACGGCCTTCTTTAGATCCGGAGAGGGGAGTAACCCGGCGAATGATTCGTCAAGGGGTGCAATTTGGGAAGGGGCCTCCCCCATGAGCAAATCGGTGGGAATCTCGAGATATACGGGTCCCGGCCTTCCCGTCCGTCCCGCCTCTAGGGCGTTTCTCATTTGTGATTCCGCCTCTATGGCCCGCCGAACCACTAAAACTTTCTTGGTTACATTCTGGAAAATACGCTCCTGTTTCTCCAGTTCGTGAAGCGCGCCGAAACCTTTGCCGATTTTTCCTGAAGGGATGTTGGTGTTGATCAAAAGGAGCGGCACGCTGCTGCCGAGGGCTTCCTGAAGGGCAGGAACAGCGTATCCGGCACCGGGTCCCGTTGAAGCCACGACCACGCCCAACTTACCACTTTCTCTTGCATAACCGTCGGCCATGTGTGTTGCCGTGCTTTCGTGCCGACACAGGATGTGACGAATGGCAGGGGCCTTTCTGAGTGATTCGTACAACCCCAGGTTGTGAATGCTGGGAACCCCGAAAACAACCACTACGCCCGCCTTTTTAAGCATCTCCACCAACCGGTCCGAAATCGTATTCATTCTTTTTCTCCCTCGTTGGTTTCATCCACGAGAATCAGTGCCTCTAGTACCATAAAAAATCCATTCAAAGAAAAAAATGCTGCCCGCCGATACCATTTTTCACACCCTTTTGATCCATTTTTCACGCGGTTTTCACGGCCCATCTGCCAAGAAAAGCGCCATCCGTGTCTTGTCAATCCTTTTGACGGAGAACAGGATATCCATAACTGACCCGAAAAGGCCATGATGCCCGGGAGGCCGAAATGGAGATGGTGACGATATATAAACGCTTACCTGTTTTCAATGGGAGCAAAATGTGATAATGAATCCGGAGTTCTTTTAGCGGCCTTTTTTAGCCGATCCGAACACTTCATGGGAATTGAAATAAAAGAAACCACAGAGAATGGCAATGGAAAAGTCCCCCGGCTTTTGGGCTGGCATACGTACGCCAGCATTTTCGCCGCCATGGTGATTCTCGCCATTCTCCTCTCCTTCGTCGATCTCAAGGAGGTCTGGGAACAGATCAAATCGTGCAACAAATGGCTACTGTTGGTGGCTTCCCTGTGCCATTATGCGACCTATCCGATTCGAGGTGTTCGATGGCAAAGATGCCTGCTTCGTTTCCCTTTGAAGGCGGGCCCGGGCAAATTCGGCCTTATCGTCTTCTTTTATAATTTTTTGGACAACATCGTCCCCGCTAAACTGGGTGATCTATATGGCGCTCATCTGGTCAGAATTAACTGCGGTATCCAGCGTTCGGCGGCCTTGGGCGCACTGGTTTTCATTCGCACGCTGGATGCCTGGATTATATTCGGGCTGGCAACGCTCACCGCTTTTCTGCTCTTTGCGGATCAGCTTCCACCGTCAATTCTGTGGGGATTGATGAGCGGCGGCGCCATCGCTTTTGCGGCAAGCTCCTTCGTTCTCATCTGCTTCTTGCTCAAAAAAAGACTGCCACAGTGGTTTCCGAACAAACTGAAAGCGATGATACACTCCTTTAATGCGGCCTTGTGGCCTCGCCCAACCGAGTTAATTCCCATTGCGGTTCTCACCACACTGATTTGGACCCTTGAAATCTCCTGGTCCTTTTTTCTGTTCAAGGCTTTCGGTATCGAGCTGAGCCTTGTGCAGGCGGTATTCATTTCCATGCTGCCGTTGATCGCAACGGCCTTTCCCCTGACACCGTCAGGGACCGGCGCCGTTGAATTGACCCTGGTCGCCTGTGCCCGTGCCATCGGCGTTTCCTTGTCAATGGCCGGAACCATCACCGTTGTGAACCGCTTGATCGATCACTGGCTGCATATCGGACTTGGCCTTCTGTTGTGGGCGTTCCGGCGGGTTGTGGGCCTGCGCACCTGGCGTGAGGTCCCCTTTGAGAACCGACAGGCCGACCTTTCCAAGGGCGATTATCGGCAAGAGGCTGTTCATGCGGGTTGAGACCGTTTTCCTGCTGCGCGTCAGTTCCTCTGTAGACAAGGAGGTGGATCATCCGCAGTTCTTTGATCCTCCCTATGCCCTAAAGCACATTCAGGCGGGGCTGGCGCAGTATGAGGATTTGAAGGTGGGGATTCTCGACTGCTGGATTTACCCCATGGAATTGCCGGAATTACTGGACCGCGTGGGCCGGGAGAATCCCGATTTGATCGTGGTCTCCTCATCCAGTTTTGATGCCCGGGTGGCCCACGGATTCGCGGTCCGGATAAAGGAGCAGGAAAAGCCGCCGCTTCTGGTGGGGATCGGGCAGAGCCATTACCTGAATCATCGTTATGGGGGGCTTAACGAGGAAGGGTATGATGCCATTTTGCTGGGAGAGCCGGATGAGGAATTTTTCAGGCTCTTTGAACAGATCCGCGACCACGGATCCGCCGGCCGGAAATGGCGGGATTATTATTGGAAATGCTACAATGACGGCCTGCGCTTCATGATCGAGGAACCCGACCGTCTGGCATTTCCCATCTACACCCCGGAGGAGCTGGAAAAATATCGGTCCATTTTTCCGGTACGGATATCCAAACGGATCGTTTGGGGGTACCTGATCGCCACGCGCGGCTGTGCCCATGGCTGTGTGTTCTGCAGTGAGGTCATGCGCGTGAGCATCAGCAAGAGAGTTCGCTGCCGGTCCGCGGCAAACGTGGCCGATGAAATGGCGCACTTGGAAAAGCAGGGAGCGAATATCTGTTCTTTTCAGGACGACAGTTTTTCGGCCAATAGACGTTTCGTTACGGCACTCTGCCGGGAACTGATCCGCCGCAAATCGGAAATGCCCTGGATGGCAAGGGTCCGCGTGGATGAGCTGGATTATGAGCTCCTGGGACTGATGAAGAAGGCGGGTTGTGTCATGCTCGGGATCGGGGTCGAGTCCGGCAGTCAGCGGATTATCGAGGATATGCAAAAACGGGTCCGTCCAAAACAGTGGGGGGACCTGTGCCGTAAGGTATTTTGTTGGACGCGACAACTGGGCATCGGTACCAATGCCTATTACGTTATCGGGAACCCCACCGAGACCGCTGATGAAATCGAACAGACGATCCGATTGGCCATGGAACTCAATTCGGACACCATTCAGGTTCATTTCTATACCCCCTATCCCGGTTCAAAGGCCTGGGACCAGCATAAGGATTTTCTTGAGAATTATGATCCCACGGAGATGTTTCACTACGCCACCCCGCTATTTACGCTGGCCCGTGTTTCCATTAACGATCTCGAGGGACTTCGGTCCCAATTCTACCGTCGCTATATTATGCGGCCCCGGTTTTTGATCTCGCATTTCAGAAAGCATGCGGGTTTTTACTGGTACAACCCGGACATTCTGGGGTTTTTGATGGGGATTCGAAAAGTATTCGGCAAGACCCATTCCCGGAAAAAGGGAAGACCAAAGAGAGGGAAATCAAGAATGGTGATGATTGGTAGGGTACCCAGAAGATGCGTTAACCTGCCCCCCGGTAGCCTCAGCACCCTCATCCGCTCCGTTGTGGGGGGCAAAGTGCAAACCGGCCCGGAGGTGGCGGCCTTTGAGCGGGAATTTGCCCGATGGCTCAATGTTCCTTACGTATTTGGCGCCCAAACGGGACGATCCGCTTTCCAGCTGGCCCTTGAGGCTTCGAATCTTCGGAAAGGGGCTGAGATCATATTTCCCATCTTCACCTTTCCGGTAATGCCAATGGTGGCGCAAATGCTCGGGTATAAGCCGGTTTTCTGTGAAGTTGATCCCGAGACCTATAACTCCGGTCCGGAGCATATTGAACCGCTCATGAGCGAAAAGACCGGCGCGGTGCTGGCGACCCATCTTTATGGTCAGCCTTGTCCCATTGCTGAAATGAGAGAGCTCACAAGGAGCAGGGGAATTCTTCTTTTTGAGGATTGCGCCCATGCCTGCGGAGCCAACGTGGGCGGACAAAAGGCGGGTACCTTTGGGGAGATCGGGATTTTCAGCTTCGCCGAGGGCAAGAACATGCCCTGTTTTGGCGGCGGCGCCATTGCCGTTCGGGACGCAGCCATTGCTAAGCGTGCCAGAAGAATTCTGGAGACCGCTCTATTGCCCCATGAGCGGGATATCAAATCGAAAGCATACGGCATCTGGTTTAAATGGCTGATGACCAGGCCTCTTATTTTCGGGCTTTCAGCCTTCCAGATCCTGCGCCTAAAGCTCATGCAGGGAAAACCGCTGATGGATTCTGCGGTGGGAAATGAGCTGATCGAAAACTTCCTTAACGCAAAACCGAGCATTCAACCCCTTTCCAATTTACAGGCTTCCATCGGTCTGCTTCAGTTGAATCACATCGATCTGTTCAACGACGGTGCCAGGGAGAATGCCAAAGCTCTCACTGAAAAGCTCGGGCAGGTGCCGGGCCTCAGGGTTCCCGCCATGGAGGGGAACCATATTTACGTTTACTACCCCATCTACGTGGATCCCAAAAGACGTGACGATTTGCGGCATTTCCTGTTGCGAAACGGCATCGACACCAAGCGGACGGATATGGCCGACTGTTCGACCCTTGCGCCATTTCAGGGCTCAAAAGCCCTTATAACCCGAAGAAAGGGTCCCAGCGAAGCATCGGTGCTGGAGATCTGTGTATATCCCGTGATCGCCAAAAAGGAAATGCACCGCATTGCCCGACTGATTCGAACCTGGGCGGATCTTAAATGAGCCCGTCGTTTCGCTGCTAACAGGAAGCCAGCAACTTTTTCAGAAAATGCCGGAACCGACGCACAAGATCACTCCAGAAAGGCCTTTCGCTTTTCTTTTCGTCTCCTTTGCGGGAATTTTCATTTTCGGAGCGATTATCGATGTCATCCTGTGGTACCTTCTGGATCGGAGCGGCGTTCTAATGGGTCTATCCCACTTGGCAAGCCTTTTGATTTCCGCGCTGGTGGTATATGTGCTCGGCTGGCGCATGTGGCCCATGGGAAAACCGGAATCGCCGTGGATAAGGGCCCTTTCATTTGCAGTGGTGGTATTGCTGGTGGCCTTTTTCAGAGGGAGTGTCATCGGCTGGATGATGGAGATTGATCGTTGCCCCACCCTTTTGCTCATGACGGCGGGATCGGCGATTGCCTACTCCCTATTGGGGATCTGGCTCTGCCTCGGGTTCAGAAACGCGCCGGCTTCGTCGCAGCAGAACCCGGATTTCTGGGGCCGCTGGACCCTGGCATTCATTCTGTACGCCGTGGCCCTTCGTGTGGTTTATCTGGGTCTGCCCGAACTTCTTCACGAAGAGGCCTACTATTGGAATTATGCCATGCATCCGGCCCTTGGGTATCTGGATCATCCCCCTATGGTGGGATGGCTCATCTGGTTGTTCACCACCCTTTTCGGCCACACGGAACTGACCGTTCGACTGGGTGCCCTCTTAACGTGGTTCGTAGGCGCATACTTCGTATTCCGGCTCGCCAGGACCCTCTTTGACAGGACCACGGGAGCCGTGGCGGTTCTCTTGTTCGCCATTCTGCCCGTCTATTACATTTTCGGCTTCGTCATGCTCCCGGATGCGCCGTTAACCGCCTGCTGGGCCGGCGCCCTCTTCTGTTTTCACCGGGTGTTTATCCTGGAAAAGAGGTCCGCATGGCTTGGCCTGGGTCTTTTCATGGGGTTGGGGATGCTCTCCAAGTACACCGTCGCACTCCTCGGTTTCGCGGCCCTGCTCTTCCTGCTCTGGGACCCAAAGGCCCGGAAATGGCTTAAAACGCCATACCCCTATTTGTCGGTTTTACTCGCGTTGCTTCTTTTTGGCCCGGTCCTTATCTGGAACTACCAGAACGACTGGGCATCCTTTGTGTATCAGGGGCCGCAACGGGTATCTTCAGCTTATGATTTCGATACCCCGGCGCTTTTCGGAAGCATTTTTATCCTCATAACACCCATCGGTCTGTTATCCGTTCTGGCCCTCGTTTTCGGAAAAAGAGAGTGGAAGGCGGCGATCACAGGGGTTGAAAAAGAGGATGCATCTCGAACATTACGGTTGTTTTTGGTGCTCACCTTGGTCCCCTTTTCCGTTTTCCTTTTTTTCAGCTTTTTTCACACCATCAAACTCAATTGGACGGGACCCCTCTGGCTTGGCATACTCCCTCTCGTAGCACGGATTGTCACCTACCCCCCTACTCCGCAGACCTCAAGGCTTGGTAGATGGGCAAGGGCTTCCTGGCCTGCCACCGTCATATCGCTGCTGGTGCTTCTCGCCGCCGTTATGCATTATATCGTGTTGGGATTGCTCCGACTCCCCTACCCTCACAACCAGATCGGTTTTGGATGGCCCGATCTGGGCATACGGTTTCAGAAGATCGTTCGAAACGTGGAGCGTGAAACAGGGCAGAGACCCCTGGTCGTGGGGATGGATACCGACTTTTTGAGCGGTTGGCTCGCCTTTTACCGCAGCAGAGCCATGGCAATGGCAACGGGAAAGAACATGGGAGCAGGCGCCCTGGATACCGCGGGACCGCATCTTTTCGGATATGACAGCCATATGTATTGTTTCTGGTTTCCCCCAAAGGAGGAAACCGGGAAAACAATGCTCCTGGTAACCGAGAGGCCCCATGATATCAATAATGAGGTGATCAACGGACATTTTGAGAGGGGCGGGCCCATAGAGGAGATCTGCTCTTACAAAAACGAACATGTGACCGGTCACTTTTTTTACCGGGTTATGTACGGATACCGGCCGCAATAAAGAGCTCGAAGCTCAGCCAACCCCGGGTTTATAGGGTCAAGCGTAATACTCTGTCAGGCATTCATCTCATAGCGGTCTTTCAACGCATGGACATGATTCATCCAGATGTTATTGAAGCGGTTTCTGTTGGAAACGGGCTTTCGGATCATTTTCATGCAGAATGCCATCTGTTGTTCACTGGTGCCCGGTTTGGCGTGGATTCGAAGGGCAAATTTTGAAAAATCCCGAACCATCACATCAAAAATCCCATCCAAAAGGTCATCTTCCACCCGGTCCATCATCGCTTTTTCGATAATGAGTTGACCGTAGGCCACCAGTGTGAAGAGTTCCCCCAAGTTGAGCAGAAAATCGAAATCCGCGGCCTGGTCTTTTTGGGGAGGGGCCGTTTGAAGAAATTCCCTCAACACCTCTATCTGCTCCTTGAAGCGATTGACGTTGGGAAGGTCAACGCCGTCATAGGCGATGTGGTAATCGTGGAATCGAATCTTGCCCAGGCCGCGGGTGGGGCCCTGATTGAACAGGAAATCATCATTCACCGCATCGTACCTTCCGGGAATCTCGGGAAACGCATCCGGATTGAAGAAATAGTTGGCCATGAACTTGATAATTAATGCCATGTTCACATGCACGGTCCCTTCCAATTTGGGAAGCGAGCGGATTTCCTTGGTGGCCATCTCGAAATACGTATCTTTTTCGTACCCACGGGCTGCGATCACGTCCCAGAGGAGATCGATCACCTCTTCCCCCTGGGTGGTGACCTTCATCTTGACGATGGGATTGTACAGAAGATATCGCCGGTCTTGGGCCGTGGCCGATCGCATATAATCACTGGCCCTCAGTGCAAACATCTTCATGGCGCAAAGACGGGCGTAGGCATCCACCAAATACTGCTGAATATGGGGAAAATCCGTGACAAACTTGCCGTACAGATTGCGGTGGGCCGCATGGGTAATGGCCTCGTAAAACGCATGGGTACAGATGCCGATGCTGCCCCAACCGAGGTTGAATTTTCCAACGTTGATGGTGTTCAAGCCCGCATCCCATGCCTCCCTTCCTTTTACCAGGATATCCGCCTCAGTAATGGGGTAGCTGTTTAAGGCATACTCGGCCACATATCCCTGCCAGGCCACCACGTTCTGAACGCATTCGTAATTGGGATGCTTTGAATCCACCACGAAAAAGACATATTCATCCGTTTCGGAATCCCTGGCAAAGGTCGAGACCAATGCGGCTTCGTTGCCGTTGCCGATATAGTACTTGCCGCCGTCGGCCACATAACGACCTTCACCCAGATCCGTCAAAGACATTTCCGTGGAATAGAGGTCCGCACCGTGTGCCTTTTCTGACAGTCCGAAAGCAAAAATACCCCCTTCCCTAAGCATTTCGGCGGCTCTCCGCTTCACACCTTCATTGGTTCCCATCCAAATGGGGCCGAGCCCCAGGATGGTCACCTGCCAGGCGTACCAGTAGGGAAGACCGTAGAAAGCGAGGACTTCATTGAAGCAGCAGTTGCGGTGGGTATCCCACCTGGCATCGGAATCATCCAATGCATATTGGGACGGGGTCAGAAGTGTTGAAAAGATGCGGTTCTCTCTAAGAAATTCAATAAAATCAGCATACCATACCCGATTGTGATAGTCCTCCTTGAGCTTCTGTTTCCCCTTTTCTTCGAAAAAGGCGATTGTTTTATGCATGATTTCACGACTTCTTTGATCAAGATGCTCGTACGTTTCGGTTTTGGGATCTAAGAGCATTATGTTTCTCCTCCTGTTCAATTGAAGGGGAAGGAAGCGCCGATCAATCGCATGGTCAAAACCGCGTCGCTTTCACGGTCCATGCCGCCGGCAACAATGATGTTCTGGTCCGTCTGAATGGCCACGGTCTCGCCCCATTCATTTCCATCACCCAGGTTTATGACCGCCGCACCGCCGCTCCCGAAAACCGTGTCGGCCGTTCCATCGGAATGGTACCTCAGCACAAGGGCATCATAATCGTTGCCATTCCAGGTGTTGCCCGCCACCACGATGCGATCGTCGCTCTGAATGGCGAGTTTTCGACCATTGTCGTTTCCCTGACCCCGGTCGTAAATCACCACACCGTCTGTTCCGAAACCACTATCCAACCATCCATTCACATCGTACATCAAGACGACCACATCCAGATCAGCGCCGTTGTCATTGGTACCGGAAACCACGATTCTTCGGTCGGACAACATATCGACGCCTCGGGCCCCGGCACTTCCGTGTCCGCCATCATAGAGGGCGATGCCTTCCGTTCCGAATGAGCGGTCGAGGCTCCCGTCCGTGTTGAATCTTCCGGTCAGTATCTCAAACCCGGCTTCCGTTCGGGAATAGCCGGCTACCACGATTTTGCCATCCCCTTGAAGGACCAGATCCCTGAATCCATCGTTTCCCCCGCCCCTTTCATAAATCACAGCCCCGTTTTCGCCAAATGATGCATCCAGTGTTCCATCGCCCTCAAACCGCAAGAGCAGGGCCTGTGAAGTCCCTTCCCCCGTGCTTCGAGCCGTCACAATGATTTTGCCGTCCCCCTGAAGGGCGATTCCCCGGCCGTAGTCATTCCGCCGGTTATTGTCGTAGCGCACGATGCCGCCCGTGCCAAAGCTGTCATCCAAAGTCCCGTCAGGGTCTAGGCGCATCAGCAATACATCATAATCATCCCCGTTACGGGTGTATCCGGTTACCACGATCTTGTCCTGGCCATCTATCAGGTTGGAGCGGCCGCAATCCTTTCCGTGTCCGCTATCCCAGAGAACCAGCCCGTTATCTCCGAATGTGTTATCCGGATTGCCGTCCGTATCGTATCTCAAGACCCCTACGTTCACGTCTTCGGCATCCACATCATTTATGACCCCGGTGGAAACCACAATTCTGCCGTTTGCTTGAATGGCCAGGCCCACATAAGAATCCCTGTTCCAACCCTCAAACAAGACATATCCGTCGGGCATTCCAAATGTCCAATCAAGATCTCCCTGCTTCGGTTTCTCCCCATCAGATGATGATGAACTGCAAGCAACAGCCAAACACAAAGAAGCTAAAAGAACGAATTTCCGAAACATTTTGCCCTCCTTTTTCACTGATGGTTCAGGTCAATGCCCTCAGAATCCCGGCAGTTTGAACTTCAGCGTGACCTCCCCCGTTTCCTTATCAATCTTGACCATGCGCTCATCATCGCCGGCGGCGGTTATTTTCTTGCCTGTGGCCACCTCCAGGAGTCCTCCGATAAATGCCATGCCCGAATTCAAGACCTCTTCCATTTTTTCGGGCGGCGGTTCCTCCGAGCCGGCTTTTGCGGCCGTCTCTTCAGCATGGGCACCCGCTGCTTCCCCGGTTTCCGGCGTCTCTTCGCCCGTCAGGTCCAGTGGCACGTCATCGCGCAACACCTCAGGATTCAGGAAGTGGGGGGTGTCTTCCGGAATTTCTTCTCCCGGCGCCGATATCCGGGCCAGCATCTCCGGTTCCTCGCCCATCATCTCACGAAGCTGATTAAGAAGCTGCTTCTTCTTTTCCCGGGAAAACTCCACCATCTCTTCGCCACCTTCAAAAACCCCTTTGAAAAGATCTGTTTTCAGCTGAATACCGGCGAAGATCCTTTCTTCAATGCTGCCTTTGCAGATGAGATTCACCACATTGATGCACTGGCTTTTCTGACCGATCCGGCTCACGCGACCGATGCGCTGGTTGAGCCGGGCCGGATTCCACGGGAGTTCAAAATTGACCACGCAGTCCGCCGCCTGAAGGTTCAGTCCCGTACCGCCGGCGTCGGTGGAGAGGAACACCCGGCAGTCCGGGTTGTTTGTGAATTCATCAATCAGGGCCTGTCGCTTGCTCACGGGAATCTTCCCGGACAACTCCACAAAGGGGATACCCACCTCGGATAGGTGCCGGGCAATCAGAAAGGTCATGGTGGTCCATTCGCTGAAGATTACCATTTTGCGGCCGCTCTGAATGACCAATTCATCAATCACCGAAGCAAGCTCGGCCAGTTTTGGAGAAATGTGGGTGGTTCGA
>JANQDY010000183.1 GCA_028278625.1 Thermodesulfobacteriota bacterium | reverse complement strand
AGATGCGTTTAGTGCTGGTTTCTCTTGGGATCGTAACATGACAAGAACATCTTTCACTTTACAACATGTTGTTAAAAGGGAGGCCCTAAGGGCCTAATGGCAAAGTAGTGCAGATTACATGGGCACAGCCATGACGGGGAATGACAGCCGGGAACTGAGTGTCATGGGTCGGGTCTTCAGACCGGACAGGCTGCTGTCCGCCCTTACCGCTGGGGGCATCAACGCCTTCGTAATCATCAGCATTCAGATCTCCCTGGCCGCCATGCTTTTTTCAGGCGAGTTGGTCCCTTTCATGTCCAGAGGCTTGGGATTTTTCCTGATCGGCACCTTTATTGTCGGTCTGGTGACCGCTTCAATAAGTTCCTACCCCAATTCCGTGGCCCTCGTTCATGGTGCGCCCGTGGCCATTCTGATCCTTCCACTGGCCGGTATTGCCGCTGCCATGAAATCTGGGTCTGCCTCCCAAACATCCTTGTTCTATACCCTGGTATGCACCATGGGCGTTTCCACCCTGACCGTGGGCCTGCTCATGGTGGTCATGGCCCGTTTCAGACTGGGCATTCTCGTCAGGTTCGTTCCCTATCCCGTGATTGGCGGGTTCATGGCCGGCACCGGCTGGCTTCTGGTCAAGGGGGGCATCGGGGTCATGGCCCAGGTCCCCATGGATCTCACCTCCCTGTCCGGGCTTTTTACCCAGGCCGCTCTGGCAAAATGGGTGCCGGGCCTCGCCTTTGCCCTGATACTCTTCTGGGTGCTCAAGACCTACTCCCACTTTCTGGTTCTGCCTGGCATGATCCTGGGTGGCATTGCACTTTTTTTCCTGACCCTGAAAGTCACGGGGACGTCGTTCTCCCAGGCCGAAGCTCTGGGATGGTTTCTGGGATCCTTCCCTGAGGGGACCCTCTGGTCTCCCATTCCCCTTTCCGCCCTGGCCCAGGTGAGATGGGACCTTATCATGGGACAGGCCCTGACCATGGTTTCCGTCTTTGTCATCACAACGATTGCACTGCTCCTGACCGCCACCAGCCTGGAACTGGCTTCAAAGTGTGACATCGACCTGAACAGGGAGATGAAGGTTACAGGTCTGGCCAATATTCTGGCCGCTTTTACAGGGAGTCCTCCAGGCTCTGTGGGGCTTGCCAGCTCCACGCTCAACCACAAACTGAGTCCCGGCACCCGGCTTCCGGGGATTACCTATGCAATCCTCGTGGGGATCGCCCTTATCTTCGGGTCTTCCTTGGTATCAATACTGCCCAGACCCATGGCCGGGGCCATACTGGTGTTTTTAGGTCTCGGCTTTCTCTGGGAATGGGTCTATGCTTCCTGGGGCCGGCTGCCGAAAACAGACTATTTCCTCATTCTGGTCATCCTTGCGGTGGTAGCCGCTTTTGGCTTCCTGCAAGGGGTGGGCGCGGGCATCGTCATAGCCGTCATTCTGTTCGTGGTCAATTACAGCCGGATCAGCATTGTCAGATCGTGCGTTTCCGGCAGGTATTTTCAGAGCAATGTTGAACGGGCCGCGCCTCAGCGTTTTATTCTGAACAGAAATGGGGAGCAGGTTCTCATTTTGCAGCTCCAGGGCTTTGTTTTCTTCGGTACGGCCAATCAGTTGCGGTCCCGAATTCGGGATGAGGTCAGGACCCGGCTTGACACGGATGTCCGTTATATTATCCTCGATTTTGCCAGGGTAAATGGATGTGACTCTTCTGCCATGAACAGCTTTGAGAGAATCTGCCAATTTTCCGAGTCCCTTGATATCACCCTTGTTTTTGTCAATGTGAGGCCCTTGCTCGAGGCTCAGTTTGAAACGGCAGGTGTCACCCGAAACCGTATCCGTGTTCTTTCCGACCTGGACCATGGTATGGAGTGGTGCGAGGAGCAGATCCTGGCCATTCATGATCACGATTCCTCCGAGGAGGCGGATCAGCTCTTTGAATCCACATTTGACGATATGTGGGAGGCCCTGGGCCAAATGGAGGCATTCGAAACCCTCCTGGCCGATATGGCTCCCTATCTGATCCGGGCCCGGATTGAGGCGGGAGAGTTTCTGTTTCGAAAAGGAGTGACTGTTGAGGGGATTTTTCTGGTCGAATCCGGTCAGATTTCCATCCTCCTGGAGCAGGAAGACAAGGCGCCTATCCGCCTGCGGACCGCTGGCGAAGGAAGTGTGGTTGGAGGATGGGGGGAAAGGAACCTTAACCGGGAAGACATCTCCGTCAAAGGGGTCATTGCCGGCAACCTCTCTTACCTCTCTGAAGAGATGCGCAAAAGCATGGAACAGGAGGCCCCGGATCTGGCCTTCAGATTCTACAAACACGTGGCCCAGGTCCTGTCGGAACGCCTTGGCAGGGGCAGTACCATGATACGGGATCTCATTTGAAATGGCGCCGGGGAGATCCTAATATGCCACGCGGCATGAATAATGGTGTTGTTCATGGGGGGTGATCAGATGACGACACCGATCTGAAACACTGATCCTGGAGATATGGTACCCTCCATTCTCTTCCCTTATTTCATAGATACCCTTTCGGGACTGGTGGCTTGTGCAAAACCATCCCGCTTCAAAAATATAGCGGTTCGGCACCAGGCGAAGCATTCGAGCGATGTGACAGATGACCACCGGTGAACCGCTCATTCTGTCAACATACCCTTTTCTAAAGCCGTTCCCTTGAATCCGGTCCAGGCCGATGGGTCTCTCTTTCAGGTCATTGAAGCGATTCAGGAAGCGAACGGACGGCGATTTGAGCGGATTCCCGAATGCCAGGCACACTCTCTTTTGAGATTGAAAGAAGCGGGACTCCGTCATGAGCTGCCGGAACATCCTCTCCGAATGGTCCATTTGAGTGGGGTCATTGGGATCTATTTCCACGGGGTGGGAATTGCACCCGGAAGTCCAGAACAAAAGGGCTAAAAGGAGAAGGTATTTGTGAATTTTTATGAATTTTGCCATGTCCCACGGACCTATGATTTTCTGCTCTGATATTTCACCCTGTTGGTTTGGTATTGACCATAAACCGTTCCAAGGCACAAAAACAGATGCAATTAAAGTAAATTTTTGCCATAACAGATGTCGTCTTTTTGAAATCTGTCCATAACAAAAAACGGGGAGAGCGCTATGATAGCAAATGCCGGCAAGCCCTATTCCGATTTCCACTACGTCAGGCTCGCCAATGAGCTGGAAGACAAGATCATTCAAGGTGTCTTTCAAATCGGTGAAAGACTCCCTTCCATCCGGGAGCTTCACAAGCGGACGGGCCTGAGCATTTCCACTGTTTACCAGACCTACATTGAACTTGAAAAACGGTCCCTGATAGAAGCGAAGCCAAAGAGCGGATACTATGTGAGGGATATCCCCTGCGAACTGGCCCTTCCTGTTTCGAGGAAAGACCTGGCCGCTCCCTCAACGCTCAAGGCGGAAAATCTGTTGTCCAAAGTGGCTTCAACCCTTGGGGATAAGCGTTTGCTTCAATTGGGTTGTACGCTGATATCACCGGAACTGCTGCCGCTGAAACAGTTTTCCCGATCCATTCGAAGCATTTCCCGGTACGATATGGAAAGCATCGTGAACTACGGTGAACCAGAGGGTGCTCTTAAACTGCGAAAGGAACTGACAAAACGGTTAATCTCGGTTGGATCAAGCCCCGTTCGTGTGGGGGACATCATCGTTACCAACGGCTGCATGGAGGCGCTTGCGCTGTCTTTGAGGGCTGTTGCCAAGAAGGGGGATGTGATCGCGGTTGAATCCCCCACCTATTTCAGCCTCCTGCGCCTGATTCAGGATTTGGGCATGGCTGCCCTTGAGATTCCGACCCATCCCCAAACCGGCGTGGACATGCAATCGCTGAAAGGGGCGCTGGCACTGAACCCGGTGCGGGCCTGCCTTTTCATTTCCAACTTCCAAAATCCCTTGGGCAGTGTGATTCCGGATGAAAACAAAGAGGAGCTGGTCCATTTTTTGAATGAGAAAGGAATCCCCATCATTGAAGACGATATCTATGGGGATTTGAATTTTGAGGAGCCGCGGCCCAACACCCTTAAATCCTTTGATCGGAAAGGGCTGGTACTCTATTGTTCGTCGTTCTCAAAGACCCTGGCTCCGGGCCTTCGGGTCGGGTATGCCCTGCCGGGGAATTTCCTGGAAAAAGTAAAAATACTCAAAATCACGACCACCATCACATCGCCGACCCTTAACCAATTGATACTGGCGGAATTCCTCCAGAGCGGATCCTACGAACGCCACCTGCGCAGACTGCGCAATGCCCTCAAGAACCAGGTGCGCCGATCCACCATGGCCATTGCCCGCCATTTTCCTTCGGGTACCCGGGTAACCGCACCCAATGGCGGTTTTATGCTGTGGACCGAAATGCCGAAGCAGGTCAGCAGCCTGGAAGTTTTCGGGGAGGCCCTCAAAGAACGCATTTCCGTTGTTCCGGGGCTCATTTGTTCCAATTCCGACAGGTACCGCCATTTTTTGCGCATCAGTTGCGGTTTTCCCTGGAATGAACGGATGGAGGATGGGTTTCAAACCCTTGGGAGGATCATTACACATCTAAAACCAAAATAACACACGCACAAAGGGGCAGGGTTGAGACTGCATTTAAGTTTTTCATTTCGCATTTATGCTTGGGCGAGCCCCAGGATCCTACGGGCCTCCGTTGGTGTCGCGACCTCCCTGCCGTATTCTTTCGCGATTCTCACAATTCTTTGCACAAAAACCGCGTTATTTTTTGCGAGGACTCCCCTCTTATAATAAAGGTTATCTTCCAGGCCGACTCTTATGTGTCCCCCCATAACCATGGCCATCATCGACATGGGGAGATGGCTCTTGCCGACACCGATGACGGACCAAATAGATTTTTCCGGAATATGCTCCAGCAGGTGAAGCAGCGCCTTGGGGGTTCCCGGCGCACCCCAGGGGGTCCCCATGACGAATTGAAAAAACAATGGGGTGACGAACTGGTTTTTTTCCTTCATTTTTAGGACCGTTATCACCATTCCCAAATCAAAAATCTCAATCTCCGGCTTGACACCGCAATTCATCATTTCTCGGGCGGCAAGATCGAGGAAATCGGGCGGATTGCTGAAGACCCCGCCCCCCAGGTTGATGGAGCCGGCGTCGAAAGACGCCAGTTCCGGTTTGAACCTGAGTGGAATGAGCCTCTTTTCGTAAGGAAGATTGATGCCGCCGATGCCAGAGGTGGTGAGCGATAAGATAAGGTCCGTTTGCTCTCTGAGCGGATCTACCACTTGTTTGTAAAGATCGTAATCCTGGGTGCCCAGTTTCGTCTCTAAGTCACGCACGTGGATGTGGACGATGGATGCGCCGGCTCTCCAGCATTCAATGGAGGACTGGGTGATTTCCTCAGGCGTTATCGGTACATGAGGAGAAATCTCCCAAGTGTTTCTGCTTCCGGTGATGGCCGCGGTGATAATGAGTTTTTCCAATTTCCCTGCTCCAGTTTCTGATTTCCCATTAATTTGCCACCGGCAAAAACAGAATGGAAGCGAAAAATAATCCATGGGCCGAAAAAGCATTGACAGGCAGAATAATACAATATACAATATACAAGAATTGTCCGGCGTATGATGATATGGGTTCTCATTGGAAGAGGTCTCATAAAAAGAACCATGGAAGAACTTACCGAAAAACTCCCCCAACGCACCAGCTTGAGAGATCAGGTATATGATATCCTTAAAAAAAGGATCATCTTTCGGCAAATTGAGTCGGGCCAAAAAATCAATGAAGAGGAACTTGCAAAATCAATGGGTGTGAGCAGGACGCCCATCAGGGAGACACTGCTTCGCCTGGAGCATGAGGGTATTGTTAAGATCATACCGAGGCGCGGTGCGTTTGTGGTCTCCCAGGCAAAGGAAAAGGTGATCGACCTGCTTCAGGTCCGGGAGGTGTTGGAGGGTCTGGTGGCCAGGTTGGCCACGGAAAACATGACCTCTGACACCATTGACCGTCTTAAACGGTGTCTCGAAAACATCAGTTCAGCCAGTGAGGATGAAAACAGACTTCTTAAATACACGCCGGCGGATGTGGAGTTTCACGCCTTGCTCCTGGACGTATGCGGCAACGAATTGCTCAAAAACATGATGGGAAGTATTAACGCGCATCTTCAAATGGTCCGGTTGCGAACAGTTGCCTTGCCGGGACGGCCGGAACAAACGGTCATAGAGCATTATGAGATTGTGGAAGCCATTGAAAAGGGGGATGCCGAACTGGCGGAAAAGCTGATGCGGGAACACGTGGCAAGTGTTCGAAGAGATGCGGAAAAGAACTTGGCATTAATGGAATAGGGGTGAAAGGAGCGGGATAATATGGCGCTTTCCAGAACTTCCTTGCCGTCCGGGGCGATCCACAAGCGACAAATGTGGGATGCCATTGGCATGTGGGCCTGGCTTCTCCACAGAATCACCGGAATCGGCCTCGTATTCTATATTCTGTTGCACACGATCCTCATGGGAAGTGCTCTCATCAGCGGAAAGGAGCGTTTTGATGCCACATTGTCCGTACTCATGGGAGTGCCGGTTTTTAAACTGTTGGACATGTTGCTGCTGGGAGCGGTGCTTTATCACGGTCTGAACGGCATTCGAATATTGCTTTTTGATGTGGGTGTGGGCATTTCAATCAGAAGCCAGAAGACCATATTCTGGGTTTTAATGGCCGTAGGCGCCGTTTTATGGATTTGGTCGATGGCGCATAAACTTAACTGAAAAGGGAATGGAAAGATGTATGCCTGGACATGGATTTTGCAGAGAATCAGCGCCCTTATTATCATCGTTGTCCTGGGTCTCCACATAGGATACCTTCATTTCTCAAATTCAGGAGCGCCTCTCGAATACAATTACATCATACTTCGGTTAAAAACACCGGTTTTCATCTTTTTGGATATTCTGCTGCTGATCTCAGGCCTTTATCACGCGCTTTATGGTCTTTATTCCGTATTGCTTGATTTTGATTCAGGAAAAAAGGAACGCATCATCATGTCCGGCATCCTGGCTGTTGCCGGATTGGCATTTGCCGGCTTTGGGATCTTCGGCCTCCTTTATGCAATACGTGTTGCCTAGCCGTTCAAAAAAAAACTTCTTGGAGATGGATAATGGCTGATTCATTGGATGTTCGCGTTTTTCGGTTCAATCCAAAAAGCGATCTGGAACCCCAATTCGACCGCTTTTTGGTCCCCGTCTTTGAGAACATGGCCATATTGGATGTGGTGATGCACATTCAAAACTATATGGATCGGTCCCTCTCTTTCAGGTTTTCATGCCGCATCGGCATGTGTGGTTCTTGCGCCATGTACATCAATGGAAGGGCCAGATTGGCCTGCAGAACACAGGTTTCCAGTCTGAAGACCCAAAAACTAACCATTATGCCCCTTCCCAACTTTCCGATCATTCGCGATCTGGTGGTGGACATGGAACCCTTTTTTGAGAAATGGAAAGAAATCAAACCCTACTATGTTTCAAAGAAGGAACTGCAGGATCCGGTCGTTGTACGGCCGGACGCAAAGGAAAGGGAATTCATCGATGACATGTTGGATTGTATCACGTGCGGTTGCTGTTACTCGGCCTGTTCAATGGTTGCCACCAATCGGAAATACCTGGGACCGGCGGCCCTTAATCGTGCCTATACATTAATCGCGGATCAACGGGATGCCATCAGGGTGGAAAGATTAAACACAGTGGATGGGCCCTATGGCGTCTTTAGATGTCACACCCAATTCAACTGTGCCGAAGTCTGTCCAAAGAGCATTGTCCCCACACGATCGATACAGAATCTGAAACGACGTTGTATGTTGAAGAAGTTTGGGAGATTCAATTGAAACCGGTTATGATAAGGAGCGTGTGTCGTGGAAGTGAAAGAAGCCGACATATTGATATTGGGTAGTGGCGGTGCCGGGCTTTTCGCGGCACTCCATGCTTACGACAACAATCCCAGACTCAAAATAATTCTGGCCACCAAAGGATTGATGGGAAAAAGCGGCTGCAGCAGGATGGTGCAGGGCGGGTTCAACGTGGTGTTGGATGAGAACGATTCCCTGGAAAAGCATTTCAAAGATACGCTCAAAGGTGGCGGTTTCATCAATAATCAAGCGCTTGCCTGGACACTGGTGAGCGAGGCTCCCAAGACAGTCCATGAGCTGGAGGTCATGGTCGGGTGTTTTTTTGATCGGGCGGAGAACGGAAAGATCCATCAGAAGCCTTTTGCGGGCCAGTCCTTTGACCGAACGGTCCATGTGGCGGATCTCACCGGCATACAGATCATCAGCCGGTTGACGGATCAGATATATGCCCGTGAGATTACCGTGTTGGAAGAGACCCGGGGCTTGGATCTGCTGCATGGAGAAGATAACAAGCGGATCGTTGGGGCAGTGCTGTCCGACATCAGGACGGGAGAGATTTTTGCGATCAATTCGAAAGTCACGATCGTTGCCACCGGTGGCTCTGCCTCCATGTATAAGATTTCCGCCCCTTCCTTTGACAAGACCGGTGATGGGATGGCCATGTGTTTCAGATCCGGAGCCGAGTTCGTTGATATGGAAATGGTGCAGTTTCACCCCACCGGTCTGGTGGCCGGGAAATCCCGTCTAAATGGGAGTCTCCTTGAAGAAGGCTTAAGAGGTTCCGGCGCCAGATTGTATAATGGTCTGGGTGAACGGTTCATGGAAAAATATGATCCCGAGCGCCTGGAGAGATCCACCCGGGATCGCGTGGCAAGGTCCAGTTATATGGAGATCATGGCCGGGCGGGGGACCAAAAACAATGCGGTCTATCTCGATGGGAGCCATTTGGGTGCGGCGTTCATCGAAGAAAAGTTTCCCGGCATGGTGGAGCGGGTTAAAGACATTGGAAAGGACCTGGCCAGGGAAAAGGTGGAGGTCACGCCCACGGCCCATTATCAAATGGGAGGTGTCAGAATCGATCCCCGGTGCGAGTGCAATCTGAAGGGACTCCTGGTATGCGGTGAAGATGCGGGCG
Source organism: Thermodesulfobacteriota bacterium (assembly GCA_028278625.1). The sequence continues at coordinate 73,249 of JANQDY010000183.1, read as the reverse complement.
GAACGCACGGGGCCAACCGGTTGGGCGGTAACGGGATATGTGAATCGACCGTCTACGGCCGGATCGCGGGGGATGTGGCCGCGGCTTTGGCGGCGGAGGAAGGTCTCCATCCCTATGAGAGAAACGAGGCGGAAGAGATCCGGATGCGCTGGCTCAGGCCTTTTTTGAAAGGTTCCGGTGAAAATGTCTATGTCATCCGTGACGAGATTGAGACCCTCATGTGGGAAAAGGCCGGCCTGGTTCGAAATGCGGTCAAATTGAAAGAAGCGGCCCATCGATTGGACGAATTGATGGAGATCATATTGAGAGCCAGGGTGGCGGACCGATATACGGTCCAATACAATATGGAATGGAACAGCATCATCGACGTCACCAATCTGATTACCGTATGCCGTTTGGTCGTGAACTCGGCACGCGCAAGGAAGGAGAGCCGGGGTGCCCACTATCGGGAAGACTTCCCGGCCACGGACAATGAGGATTGGTTGCTCAATATCTATCAGAGCAAGGGAGAGGGGTTTCATTTGAATCTGTCCCGGAAACCGGTGATCCTAAACCGTTTCAAGAAAGATGAGATAGAAGACGGCTTTTTTGAGAAGATCAAAAAGACAAATGCCTGAACCCTTTTATGGGGCACCTTAAAACACATCTGAGGGTCGTCGCGGCACCACAAGTCTTTAAAAACACCATAGGCAATAACCATTCCTCCGTCCTTCTAATCACCGTATCAGGTGATAATAGCGTTTTGTCTCGTGTTTTTTTAAATTCCGGTTGGACAAGAACAATGAACGGTTTATGATAAGGATCATAACACCTAATGGAGGATTCATTGTATGGACATCGGAAGCCTTTTGACCCGCAATTCACGATATCTACCGGACAAAACGGCGCTTATTTTCGGGGACAGACGTTTAAGCTTTAAGGAATACAACCAAAATGTCAACCGGGTGGCAAACGCCTTCCTGGATATGGGGATTCAAAAGGGCGACAAAATCTCAACCCTCCTTCCCAACTGCATGGAGATCCTCGAAGTCTACTGGGCCGCCGCCAAAATCGGAGCCGTGGTCGTGCCCCAGAGCATGTTGCTCCTTTCGGAGGGGCTCAAGTCCCTTTTAAACGATTCCGATACAACCCTGGTCATTACCAACGCCCAAATGGTGGAGACACTGAACGGCATTCGGAGGGATCTGCCGGCACTCGCCCAGGATCGATTTCTGTTGGTGGACGGCAATCCCGAAACCGGGTACCGGGATTATCATGCGCTCACGTCGGCTGCCGATGATGGCGAACCCACGGGTATCCAAATCGACGAAAATGACATTTACAACATCATGTACAGCAGCGGTACCACGGGCCATCCCAAAGGGATTGTAATGAGCCACAAGGTCCGTGTTGCCTACGCCGTCCTGTGCGCATCCATTTTCCGCATGACCCCGGAAAGCGTTGTGCTCCATTCCGGGGCCCTCGTTTTTAACGGCGCGTTCGTAACCCTGCTCTCCGCCATGTTCCTAGGTGCCACTTTCATCCTTCATCGCCAATTCGATACGGAGGCGTTCATCCAAACCGTTCGGAATGAAAAGGTCACCCATGTCATGATGGTGCCGTCCCAGATTGTGGGAGTGCTCCATTCCGCCAATTTTTCCCCGGAAGCCCTGGAGACGCTCCAAATGATCTGCTCCCTGGGAGCGCCCCTGCACAGGGAATACAAGGAGGAATTGATCAGACAGCTGCCCGACCGGCTCTACGAGCTCTACGGTTTGACCGAAGGTTTCTTGACCATTCTGGACAGAAATGATTATCAAAGGAAGACCGGTTCCGTGGGAGCGCCCACCGCCTTTTTCGACCTTCGCATCGAGGATGAAGCAAAAAAGCAGGTTCCTCCAGGAGAAGTGGGCGAAATCGTTGGAAAGGGTCCCATACAGATGGTGGAATACTACAAACGTCCGGGACTCACCAGCCGAACCATTGTGGACGGCTGGCTTTACACGGGGGATATGGGGTACGTGGATGAAGATGGGTTTCTTTACCTGGTGGATCGGAAAAAGGATATGATCATATCCGGCGGGGTCAATGTATATCCCAGGGACATAGAAGAGATCATTGTGCAGCACCCGGATATCCTGGAGGCCGCGGTATTCGGAATCCCCCATGAAAAATGGGGTGAAACCCCAGTGGCGGCCGTCACCCTGACCGATGGGGGAACCATTGCCCCCGAAGAACTGGTCCATTGGACCAATGAACGGGTGAGCGCCAAATTCCAGCGCATTCGCCGGGCGGTTATTCTGAAGGATTTCCCTCGAAATGTGGCTGGAAAGACCCTTAAACGGACCATCCGCGATGATTTTCTTGCCAACATGTCACCATAAGTGTTAGCGGTAACGGCACAATGGCAAGAACGGACAGATCTTTTCATTTAACTGTTACGAACGATTGCATAAGGGGGAAAGGAACGTGAAAAAAGCGACCATATTGTTGTTGATGGTAACATGCCTGCTCTTTTGGGGCCATGCCGGGGCGGGTATGACAATCAAGCTGGCCGTTGTTACCAAACCGGGGTCAGCCCAGAATATTGCCGCCGAGAAATTCAAGGAACTCATTGAAAAGCGCTCCAAAGGGGAGATAAAAGTCAAGATTTTTCATTCCGCTTCCCTAGGCAATGAAACCGAGATTCTGCAGCAGGTTCAGATGAACTCCATTCAGATGGCCATCGTTACGGGCGGCCCCTTTGACACCTTTGACCCCATGGCCAGGGTCATCAATTACCCGTTTCTGTTCAAGGATTATGAGCAGGTGGACCGGGTTCTGGACGGTCTCCTGGGAGCGGAACTGTTAAAAAGCCTTGAGAGTTCCGGTTTCAAGGGCCTCTGTTTTTCTGAAAACGGGTTTCGAAATCTCACCAATAACAGACGTCCCGTCAAGACGGCCGATGATCTCAAAGGGCTTAAAATCCGGGTCATGAATTCCGCCATTCACAAGGCCATCTGGCAGTCCCTGGGAGCTAATCCCACCCCCATGCCCTGGCCCATCTATACCGAGCTGGAACAGGGGGTGATCGACGGACAGGAAAATCCCCTGTGGGTCATGGAGGTTTATAAATTTTACGAAATTCAGAAGTACATGAGCTTGACCCGTCACGTTTACTCCTACCATATCGATGTGGCATCGCTGATCTGGTGGAACAGCCTCGATGCCAAAACCAAAGAGATGATTCAAAAAGCAATGATCGATGCGGCCATCTACCAGAGGGGGGATAACCGCAGCAAGAACGCGGCCCGGTTGAAATTCCTGAAGGAAAAAGGGATGCAGGTGGAGGAAAATCCCGATATCCGTTCCTTCAGGTCCAAAGTGGGGGACATTCAGAGAATGGATTTGTACGGCAATCCAAAGGTGCAGGCCCTTCTTAAGAAAATCCTGGCAGCTACCCAATAACCCTCGGGATGAAACGGTGTCCGCTCTTGAAAGATTGAGTGCCACCATCAACGGGTGGGTCGAATATCTCCTGTTCGGCATGGGCTTCGGCATGGCCCTGGTGGTGGCGCTTCAGGTCCTTTGCCGGTATGGTTTCAATCACTCCCTTTTCTGGTCCGAGGAGCTGGCCCGCTATTTGCTGGTCTGGCTTTCATTCCTGGGTGCTTCCGTGGCCTATCGCCGAAAGGTCCACCCGGGCATCGACATGCTGGAGAAAAGGATGCCCCAAGGGTTGCGGAAATCCGTTAAGATACTGGTCCACTTAATCTCCTTGGCGCTCTTTGCCGTCATGATCTATTTCGGGTGCCGGTTTGCCTACTTTGTGCGGCTTCAGATATCGCCGGCCCTTTATCTGCCCAAATGGATCGTTTTTGCGATCATCCCCCTAAGCGGGGCCATTTTTGCCATTCATGGTCTTAATTTTCTCCTTGAAGCGCTGGCCGGAGATTCCCGTGACCGCTGAAATCCTTATCCTGTCCCTGTTTCTCCTTTTTGCCATGAACGCTCCCATTGCCATTGCCATCGGGGCCGCTTCCCTGCTCTGCATTGTGGTGGCAGGCGATTCTCCACTGATGATGGTGGTGCAGAAAATGTTCGGCGGAGTGGACTCCTTTCACCTCATGGCGGTTCCCCTGTTCATGTTTACCGGGGTCATCATGGAGGCCGGCGGCATCAGCCGGAGAATCATCGATCTGGCAAATGCCCTTGTGGGGTGGCTTCCGGGGGGAATGGCAGCGGTGACCATTGTCTCGGCCATGTTTTTTGCCGGCATTTCAGGCTCAGCCGCCGCCGATGCCGCCGCTGTCGGTGCCATCCTGATTCCGGCCATGAAAAAATCGGGCTACGCGTCTGATTTTGCAGCGGCTGTGCAGGCCTCGGGCGGTTCTATCGGGGTGATCATACCGCCATCCATCCCCATGATTATTTTCGGCTTTCTGACCGGTGCATCCATCGGCCGCCTCTTTGCGGGGGGCATTCTTCCGGGTATCCTGATCGGAGTCTCCCTTATCGTGGTTGCAACGGTTATTTCACGGAATCGGGGTTATGCGGCCGCGGGGGTGTTTTCGGCCCAGGAGATCTGGAAGCGTTTCAAAAGGGCACTGCTGGCATTGGGCGCACCGGTCATTATCCTCGGCGGTATCCTGTTCGGCATCTTTACGGCCACGGAGTCAGCCGCCGTTGCGGTGGTGTACGCCCTGGTGGTGGGGATGTTTGTTTACAGAAAGATCAAGCCGAAAGACCTCTTTCCCCTTTTCAGGGAAGGGGCTGTAACGTCCGCCATCGTCATGTTCATTATCGCCACGGCATCGGTTTTCAGTTGGGTGGCGGCCATGGAGGATATTCCCGCACGCCTGGCCGGCTCTCTCCTGGGCATCAGCGACAACCCGGTGGTGCTGCTTCTTTTGATCAATGCGCTTTTGCTGGTGGCCGGTACCTTTGTGGAAACCACCGCAGCGCTCATACTTCTGGTTCCCATGATTACGGCCATGGCACCATCACTGGGGGTGGATATGATTCAGTTGGGGGTGATTGTGGTCACAAACCTGGCCATCGGTATGTTGACACCCCCCATGGGCATCTGTTTGATTGTCTCGGCATCCATCTCCCGGGACAGTTTAGGGGCCATCAGCCGGCGGATTCTGCCGTTTTTGGGGATTCTACTGGTGGATCTTCTAATCATCACCTTCTATCCGCCACTAACCCTGTGGCTCATGGAAATTGTCAGAAAATAAAAAGCGGGAACGCCCCTGGCTTCACCGGTTGAAGCCTTAAGGACGTTCCCGGCGTTTGTGAGGGGTGGTTGAAGATTAAGGTTGCCAGTCTTCGTAGGGTTTATCAATGGGGGACATGATTTTTTCAAAAGAGCCGTCTGCCTGCATCTTTTCAATGGTTTCGGTGAGGAAGACGTCCGTGGCCTTTCCTTCTCCCCCCTTGGGGAGCACCATGCAACTGTCAAAGACCTTATAGAGTTCCCGGTGAATATTTTTCAGCCCTTCCTTTTTAATGATGGGGTCTGATGCAAAATCGGCGAATATGAAGCCGTCAATTCTCCCTGCGTCTACTTTTTTGAGACTGCTGTCAATTCGGGTGGAACGTTTGATGGGAAAATCGAAATAGTCCACATGGGCAAGGTCCGTTTCGATCTTGTAATCCTTCAGGTTGTCTTTGTCGATGGGTTTGTTCTTGTTGGTGTAGAGTACAAAGTTCACATGCCAAAGGGTTGGTTTTGCATAGGTGTATTCCAGCTTGTTTTGGTCGATGACATCATTTTTGATCAAGGGCATGTGCAGATCCGCTTTTCCCTCCACCACATTACGGATTGAGCGGTTAAACGGGACCACCATGATTTCGATGTCCTTGCCGGAAGTTTTGGCCATGGTCTTCACCAGGTCCACAAGGACTCCTTTGTCCGTGCTTTCCGCATATACGGGCATTTTGGCCAGGCTCACCTTATAATCCGCTGCCCCAGCGGGAAGAATCAATAACATCAGGGTCAGGACGGCCAAGGCTCCCATGGTCGATATTTTGTTCCAGCGGATTCCTAGAGGACTTCTTTCACGGTTTCTTTTCATCATATTTCTCCTTTTCCATTTAAATGCGTTTTCCACACTGATTGTAGAACGGCTCAAGGCAGCCAATTCCTTACCTTCGGGAACAGCAATATACATGCCGAATGAAACCCTGTGATGGAATTGCATGAAGAGCGTCAGAAGGGTGGGTGGGCGGGTCCAATGGAGGGGAAAGGGTAGGGGAATGGCGGAAAAAGTCAAGGAATCTCTGCTACTTCTTCAAAAAACCGTCCAGGTTTTTGGAAAAGATCCAGAAATATGGACGAAGGTGGGGGGTTCGCACATTAGATGCGTCATTCATAGTAACCCTTTTCATACAGGGTCCTCGCCAGGGCCCCCACATTGGTCAACGGCGTGTCGGGCGGCAATTCACAGGCTGGCATCAGAAAAAAGCCGCCAGGGTGTTTCATCCCCGCTTCCAGGCACCGGGTCACCGCTTTTGCCACTGCTTTCGTGGAACCCGTCTGCAGAAGCGTGCTGTCGATGTTCCCCGCAAGGATATGGGTTTTTCCGATCTCACCTCCGGTCTCTAGAAGATCCATTTCATGGCCCACCGAAAAGGTCGTCCTCTCGGGAACCGGTATGCTGGACCACAAGGGCAGGTTTTGCCGGTGGTCTCCGCACAGATGAACCAGAACGTTTCGAACTCCCCTGGATGTATAGTACTCCATCAGCTCCCGGATGTAGGGGAGGCAGAAGGTTTCAAAGGTTTTAGGGGCGATAAGCTGATTGGATTCCATGGGCACGGCGCAAAAGAGGGCGCAATTCTCACCACCGAATTTATGAATGGTGATTTCAGCGCATCGCATCAAGAAGCGATTGACCTTTTGCTGTAGGCGGTGGACCGCCTCGGGATATTTAATGATCCATTTAAGGAAATTGCCGCGTCCCACGATTCCCGCCGATGAGGTGGTGGGCGTGCCGCCCGGAAGGGCCGCGGGAAACCCGTTTTTCCGGCTCAGCTCATTGAACCGATCCAGAAGGGGGATGATGCCGGCGGATTGGGGATCAGGATCAGGAAGGCTTTCGACTTCCTCGGGTTCCAGAATCACTGCATCAGGGGATACGGGGGTGGGATAGGCATCATGATCGGGCCACACAAGGGAACCCCCGAATTCCCATGCCCCCCGATCCGCCCATCCGTAGCTGGGGCGGGCATTCATCCACGGATACCGTTTCATGAACCCCATCCCCGCCCTGAAGGCCTGTTCAGGATGCCGGTAGAAATCGCCGCGATCCATGCCGCAGACCCGGGCCGAGAAACCGGCGGAAAACGGATTGAAGGGCACCCGGTCGATCTTTTCTCCGGCAATGAGCTTCTTTAGTCTCTCCTTGGGTGTCATGGTGTCTTTGTTTTTAAAATCGATCATTTGTGGTTGCCTCTCCTGTCATCCATCCGGACGGGCAGGAATATAATGGGTGTCTCATTTTGTCAAACAGGAATGTCCTATGGATGGGGCGGACCCGTGAGGATAAGCCGATCGCCCTTTCTTGATTCAAGCAACGGATGGAAGCGGTCCGTTGACCATGAGGCTTGGTACCCATCGGTTCTTACGATCAAAGCAGCCTCTTTGGATCGGAACTTCCAGATTGACTTATCGGAATCTCTTCTCATATCTTTCCGCAGCAGGCGGGGATGAATCCTATGGATGTCATGAACGCCTTAAAATAGGGAAAGCTGAAAAGAGTGATCCATTGATCTGAATAGAAGGAGCCTGATTATGAAGTTACCATCTGTTTCTCGAAGAAGTTTCTTGAAAACCGCCTTGATCGGAGGTGCGGGATTGGCCGCCGATTTTTCGGGCATTGTGGGCGGTGTCAGTGCAAACACCGGTGAACCCATTAAAATACTGAGCATCATGCCGGTGACCGGTCCCTACGCGGACACCGGTATTGACGTGGTGCGGGGAATGAAACTGGCCATTTGGGAAAGCGGTAACAAGGTTTTGGGAACCCCCGTCCAGTTGATTGAGAGAGACGCGTTCAAACCGAGCGATGGGGTGCGCAAGGCAAAGGAGGGGGTGGAAAAGGAAGGCGTCAAAATGGTGCACGTGGGCACCATCGCCTCAACGGTTTACGCCGTGGCCGATTACTGCGCCAGGAACAAGGTCCTCTGTGCCGCTTACACCGCCGGGGATGAAATCACCGGGACCAAATGCAACCCATATACGTTCCGGTGGACCATTCCCACCTATGGCGCCGCCCGTGAGGTGGTTCCCAGAATGATCAAGGAGGTGGGTGCCAACACCTTCTACACCATCCAACCGAAATACGTTTTTGGCGAGACATTTCTGAGAAACGTTACGGAGGTGGCTGAAGAACACGGCAAAAAGGTGATCGGCAATTCCTACCATCCCATCGGAGAAACGGAATACAGCGGCGTCATCACCAAAGCCATGAGTGCCAAGCCCGATTGTGTGCTCTTTCTGAATTTCGCGGGCGACACCATGAACTCCGTGAAACAAGCGGTCAATTTCGGCATGAAGAAGGTTTCCACCATCTGTATGGCCATGAGCGCCGGCCAGGTGGAATTCCAGGCCCTGGGGACCAAGCTCCTCGAAGGGACGTGGGCCGGGATTCCCTATTATCACACCATCGACACCCCGCAAAACAAGAGAGCCGTGGCCGCCTATCGCAAGAAATACGGTGTCTTCATGCCCTATGCCGCGGCCTACGGATACCAGCAGATGCGCGCAAACCTGGATGCCATCAAAAGGGCCGGCTCGGCAAATCCCCATAAGATAATAGACGCCTGGGAGGACCATCAATATCAGGGCCTTACCGGGGAAGAGTATTTCAGAAAATGTGATCACCAATGCATCCGACCCTATTACACCGTAAGACTCAAGAATGAAGCCGAGAAAAAGGGTCCCGAAGATTTTGCGGAAATCGTCGGCGCTTCCGTGAATTTTCCTTCCTGTGAGGAGACCGGATGCAACATGTAGCCTCTCCCCTCTCCAACTGACCACTGGAAACAGAATCATGTCGATACAGCTTTTTATCATTCAAATCTTCAATGGTGTGGTGGTCGGCATGATCTATGTTCTGATGTCCATGGGGCTTTCCATCGTGTGGGGTATGATGGACATCATCAACTTCTGTCACGGCCTTTTCTACACCCTGGGGGCCTATCTGGCCTACACGGTGATGTCAGCAAGCGGAGACTTTTTTCTGGGGTTGATGGTGGCGCCCATTGTCATCGGTGTTTTGGGCGCCCTGTTTGAAATGACGCTTCTAAGACGCCTTTACAAAGCGAATATCGTCTATCAGGTGTTGATGACCTTTGGTATCGCCCTCATGGGAAGAGAGTTGATCATCATGGTTTACGGGCCGGTGGGAAAGTCCTTTGCAACCCCCGACATCCTGGCGGGGGTTTTTCCCGTTGGAGATATCTTCTTCCCAAAATATCGCATTTTCGTTCTTTTCACGGGGGTTTTGGTGATCATGGCCATGTGGCTTTTCATGGAAAAGACCCGTTATGGTGCTTTCATCAGGGCGGGTACTGAAAATTCCGAAATGGCCAGTGCCCTGGGTATCAACATTCAGAGGGTCTTTTCCCTGGTTTTCGGGGTTGCCATGGGAATTGCGGCCCTGAGCGGGGGCCTGTCCGCTCCCATGCGGGGCGTGGAATTCATGATGGGAGAAAACATCATGGGTATCTGTTTTGCGGTGGTTATTCTCGGAGGGTTGGGGAGTTTTTGGGGGGCCGTGCTGGGGGGGCTGGCCGTGGGCATCGCCCAGTCCATGACGGCACTGATACTTCCCCGGGCATCCGTAATTGTCATATTCCTGGTGATGGCCGCCGTACTGCTCATGAGGCCCAGGGGCCTTCTGGGAATCCGAGATTGATGAGGCGTAAATCGTTGCGGGAACGTTTTTTTCTGACATGACAGGGTTTCCCCCATCCTGGTGGATACGAGTTGAATCGGTCGAGACTTAGAAACGACAGCCGGAATAACGCTGATTTCATTGTGACGGTCCTCATTCTTGGGGGATTGCCGCTTTTTCTGCCGTACACGGCCCTGGCCACCGAAGCGCTGATCTTCGCACTCATGACGGTCGCCTTCGATCTCCTTTTGGGATATGCGGGCATCATGATCTTCTGCCAGGCATCCTTCTTCGGAACAGCGGCCTATATTGCCGGTATTCTGATCCACCATCATGAGACCAACATTTTCGTCACCATGGGGGCCTCTCTTGCGGGAACGGGGATATTGGCCGCCATCATCGGCTATTTGAGCACGGTCCGCAAGGGAACATACTGTTTTCTTTTGACGTTCGCATTCAATGAACTCATCTATTTCGTGGCCGATGAATGGCAGACCCTCACGGGCGGCCGGGACGGGCTTTCGGGGATACCGAGACCTGACCTCGAGATCCCCGGTGTGATCCATATCCCTCTGACGGAGACCGGTTTTTACTATCTGACCTTTTTCTTTTTTGTCCTTTCTCTCTTTCTGATTCGCAAAATCACCCGTTCCCCTTTTGGAAAGATACTCCAAGGGCTGAGGGAGAATGAATCCAGATTGGAGGCCATCGGTTACAGACCCCGAACCTTCAAGGTCATTGCATTTGTGCTGGGGGGGCTTTTCATGGGACTGGCGGGGACCCTTCATGCCATGTTCATGAATTTCGTTGATATTACCAACGTCTCTTTTGCCGTTTCAGCCCAGGTCATCATGATGGAGATTGTGGGAGGTGTGGGAACACTGTTCGGGCCCATCCTTGGGGCGGTGCTGGTCACCGTGACCTCGGATCTCGCCGCCAATTACTGGCAGCGGTGGCCCTTTCTTTTGGGAACCGTTTTTGTTTGCTTCGTGCTCTTTGCGCAAAACGGGCTCTGGGGCATCATCGAGAACATGAGGGGTCGGTACCGACAAGGGAGTTCTGAACGCTTGGGTTAACGTAAAATGGCGTTTCAATGAAATCAAGAGGGGGAGTTTGTCCAAAATGGCCATGATCAACCAGATAGACCAACTGGCCTGCGCACTGAATTTAAAACGGCGGATCGTGGGCGTGAAATTCTTGGAGGATGAAATCGCCTGGGAAAAGAGCCACGTCAGGTCCGCAATAAATATGTTCAGTTTTTGCAAGCTGGTTAAGATCGCGGCAGCCGGCACGGCGCTCAAAGCCAATGAAGAGAACTTCAAATGCCCCGGTGCCAGGCGGACCTTCCGCATGATGGCGATGGACGATCATTTTCGCTCCGGGGGCCGGTATTTTGAATTGGGCCTCTACGAAACCAAGGCGGTAGCCAAGTGTGTCGCCGGTTCCATGGCGTTTCTTCCGGTGCCGGTCTTCGGCGTTATGGTAGCGCCCCTTGAAAGCTTCGATGAGCCGCCCGATGTGGTCATCATTATCACCGACGCCTATAACGGCATGAGAATTCTGCAAGGATACACCTACCATTTCGGCCCGGCAAAAGGAATTCGATCCTGTGGTAACCAGGGTGTCTGCTGTGAGCTTGCGGCCCAACCTTACGTCGCCAATGAGATCAACCTTTCACTGCTCTGTTCCGGTACGCGATTCTCCTGCAGATGGAAGGACGGTGAAATCGGCGTGGGCATGCCCTATTTCATGTTTTCGGAAGTGGTCTCCGGCGTGATTCATACCGCCAACGCCACCGAGCCGGACCGAAAGAAGGCATTGATCAAGGAACGGGAAAAGGAACGCGGTGTTAATCTTCACATCACCTGGGGAGAGAACTACTACGGTTCCGATCCGGGAACCGGCAAACGGATAACCCGGCATGGATGGGATAAAAAAGAATCGTCCTAAACAATACCGTTTGTCCTTATTCTCAAGAATCGGGGATCTGTTGCGTGTGTCTGCTTGAAACGGTTAATTTAACAAAGAAATTCGGAGCATTATACGCCGTGGATCACGTTTCCATCCGTGTGGCGCAAAATACGGTGCATGCGCTGATCGGTCCCAATGGCGCCGGAAAAACAACCCTTTTCAATGTGATCGCGGGTGTTTTGCCGCCTTCGGAAGGGCAGGTGATCTTCAGAAAGAGAGACATTACGGATCTCAAAGTCCATGAACGATCCCGTTTGGGCATCGGAAGGTCTTATCAGGTTGTCAGTCTCTTTTCCGACTTGACGGTACGGGAGAACATCCGATTGGCCGTGCAATCAAGGGCCCATATTGCTTTTAGGTTCTTCAGAGAGGCCCATTGCTATGGACTGGTGGAAGAGAAAACGGACCGTATCCTCCATCGCCTATCCCTGGAGGATACGGCTTATCAAAGAGCTTCGCACATTTCCCATGGACACCAAAGATCCCTTGAAATGGGCATCGCCATTGCTGCCGATCCCACCCTGCTTTTGCTGGACGAACCCACCGAAGGCCTGGCGCCGATGATGGTTCAAAAGCTCATGACCGTGATCGAGGGCATCAAAAATGAAGAGACCGGCATTTTGTTGGTTGAACAGAACCTGTCCGCCACCCGGGTCATCACGGATCATTACCATGTATTGGAAGAGGGAAGGGTCGTCTTTCGCACCGCTTGTGACGAATCCGGGGCGGAAGAGACCCTGAAAAGCTATTTGAGGGTATGAGTTCCCCTATCCTCGTCCACATCTTTCTTGGGAAGATGGCCTACCATCAGGGTTGCCAATCGTCATAAGGCTTTTCCAAAGGTTTCATGATCTTGTCAAAAGAGCCGTCTGCCCGCATCTTTTCGATGGTTTCCGTCAGGAAAACGTCGGTTTCCTTTCCTTTCTCTCCCTTGGGCAGTATGATTTTGACATCAAAAACCTTGTACAGTTCCCTTTTGATATTTTTCATCCCTTCCTTTTGGACAATTGGGTCCGCATTCACATCCGCAAAGATGAACCCATCGATCCTCCCCGCGTTAACCTTCTTGAGGCTGCTGTCGAGTCTGGTGGAACCCTTGATGGGAAAATCAAAATACTTGACATGGGCAAGATCGGTTTCGATCCGGTAATCTTTCAGGTTGTTTTTGTCGACAGGTTTGTTCTTGTTGGTGTAGAGCACAAAATTCACGTGAAAAAGGGTCTCCTTCGAGTGGGAATAATCCAAATCTGCTTCGTCGATATTGTCAGCCTTGATGAGGGGGAGGTGGAAATCCGCATTTCCCGCTACCAGATCATGCATCGACTTATTAAAGGGAACCACCTGGATTTCGATGTCCTTACCCGATGTATTGGCCATGGCCTTTACCAGATCCACAAGAAGTCCCTTGTCTTTGTTTTCTGAAAGCCCGGGCAGCTTTGCGATGCTCCCCTTTATATCTGCCGCTCCTGCCGGAAAAGCAAAGAACATCATTGATGTGATGGTTAGGACCAACACGGCAGCCAATCTCATGGGACGTCTTTTTTCTGAGCCATTCTTCCGATTTCCGTTCATCATCTTTTTTCCTTTCTTTAATCAAGTGTTGACAGATATTACCCCTGATCCCCTTGCTCCAACCTTCCAGGCGCTGGGATGGCAGGTTGTTCAGTTGCCCTTTCAGTGACATTCCAATGCCCATTTTGTGAAACAGGCCTGTTCCCGTTATTGGTAAAATGCTTTCCCCTTCCGCCCACAATAACGGCCAGATTGGCCACAAAGGCCTGCATTTCCTCGGACTGGGCGCTCATCTCTTCGGACGCGGAAGCGGATTGTTCGGAACCGGCAGCCGTGCTTTGTGTGACTTTTTCCATTTCCGTAACCGCCAAATTCACTTGCTCGATGCCTTGGGCCTGCTCCTGGGACGCTGAAGCGATTTCTCCCACCAGCACCGTGACTTTCTCAGCGGTGGTACTGTTCTGATCCATCAGTTCCGCCATTTTGGCGTTCAGGTGGCTGGTTTCCTCAATTTTGGAACTTGAATTCTCGATGAGTTCACTGGTTGTCTTTGCGGCTTCGGCGGCTCTCATGGCAAGATTTCGCACTTCATCGGCCACGACCGCAAAACCTGCGCCTGCCTCGCCGGCCCTGGCCGCCTCCACCGCTGCGTTTAACGCCAGGAGATTGGTCTGAAAGGCGATCTCATCAATGGTTTTGATGATCTTTGCGGTTTCCTGCCCTGATGTCACGGTAGATTCAATGGCGGTTTTCATCCTATCCATTTGTGTTTTGATTTGAGCGACATTCTCGGAAGCTTCCCCAGTCATGATCTCATTGACCTGGGACGCATTCTCCGCATTCCGCTGGGTCATGGAGGAGATTTCTTCAAGGGTTGCACTGGTCTCCTCGATGCCTGACGCCTGTTCAGATGCACCCTCGGCCATCTCCTGACTAAAGGAGGAAACCTCTTTGGAGGCCGCGGAGACCTGTTCGGCAGCTTCCTGCAAGCCTTTGATGATGCGGTTCAACGGTTTGATGGCAATCATGCGAAGAGAGAGGGTGATTGTTACAACCAGCGCCAAAACCACTCCCAGGGTGACCCCGATCTGTCCCATAAGGGCTTTATGAAAACTGTCATCCCCGGTTTCTTTGAAGGCGGCAATCTCCTCTTTGACGGCTGATTTGCTCTTTTGAATCTCTTTGTTGAGCAATGCCTCGGTAAAGAAAATCCGTACCTGGCCGATTTTCTCTTTTTCGAAAATGGAATCCGCGTTATATGCCAGGTTCTCATTTAATTTCAGGTTTTCAGGCAGGGTCTTCCCGGTTTGGATCTCCGGCGCTTTCCAAATGGCCAAAAATGGTTTGTCCTGATTGTCCAAAACCCTTATGGCGCTAATGGCCGGCAGTTTCATGTACGGGGCCAATGCGTTGGCAAGCCCTTCTTCGTCAAAATTGTAGAGAAAATTGGAGGCGATTCCGCCGCATATTTCGGCATTCACCTTCATTCTTTCCTTGAGTTCGGCTTTCTGGCTCTTGGCCTGTGTGTCAATGTTGGTTTCCACGCTGTTGGCATGTTCGTCGATCAAGTAGGTGACCAGCCCTGATTCAAGTTTAAGGAATATGAAACTGCTGATCGCCAGCAGAATAAGAACCGTCAGACCGCTGATCAAAGACGTCTTGAAGGAGATACCAAAACGTGACTGTTTCGCCGTACCGCTGTCCATAAAATGGCCTCCGTTAATTTGTTGTCAGTAGATTTATGATGGATTTCCGGGCCTCTACGCATGCAGTGGCAATCCAAACACAGCAATATGCATGCCGGATGAAACGATGTGATTCAATTTCGGGGAAAACCGGTTGAAAAGGTGCCCTGGGCGTTCAAAGTGACACTGCCCGTGAACGAAGGGTTGTCTGAGAAACAGGGAACCTCTCTGCGCTTCTGTGGGAAAACCGTCCAGATTCCTGGAAAAATTCCAGAAATGTGGACGGTCATAAGGATGGGATCTTCCCCAATACCCTGTTCTCAAGGACTTTTTCCGCGCGCATGGAGACCATGGGGCCAACCAACGGTTCGTCGAATGGAAAAATGAAAGGGAGGTAGTTCTCAGAAGCGCCTGTCATGAGGGATTTGTCATGGGGATAGGTTCCTTCAACCAGGACCTCAAAATTCTGACCCAGGCACCTTTCGTGGAAGCGCAGACGCTTTTTCCGGCCAAGGGCTCTCAGCTCCCTGGTCCGTTCTTTGATGGTATCGATGGGCACCCGGTCTCTGTAGTGCCATGCGGGAGTTCCCTTTCTGGGGGAGAAGGGAAACACATGAAGATAAGAGACGGGAAGATCTTTTAAGAGTGAAAGGGCGTTTTTGTGGGCCCTACCGTCTTCGCCAGGGAATCCGGCCATGATATCCACACCGATGGCGCCGGTGGGGATGGCTGAATGGATGATTTCGATCTTCTTAACAAATTCCCCTATACTGTAGTTGCGGTTCATCTTCTTAAGGATTCTGTCGTCCCCGCTTTGCAGGGGAATATGAAAATGGGGGCAGAGCCATGATTCCGAGGCGGTCATCTGAATGATTTCAAATTCCAGTTCCTGAGGTTCCAGTGAACTGAGTCGCACCCGAAGGGGCAGTCCTTCCTTGCCGATGATTTCAAGGAGTCTTTTAAGGTCCGTTCCCCCCGGCAGATCCACACCATATTTTCCCAGATGAATGCCGGTCAGCACCACCTCCAGATAGCCCTGTTCCGAAAAACCTTCCAGCGCCCGAAGGACGTTGTCAGATGAAAGGCTTCGATAAGGTCCGCGGGCATAGGGGACGATGCAATAGGTGCAGAAAGAGCGGCAACCGTCCTGCACTTTCAAATAGGCCCGGGTCCTCCCCGGAAACCGATTGGTGGTCAGCCCGTCAAAGGGGGTGTCAGATTCAAAGGACGGCAGCAGTACCCGTTTTTCAGGAGCGTTCTTGAGCTCCAACAGAAGGCGGGGAACTTCCGCTTTCGCGCGGTTATTGGCGATCAGTGCCAATCCCTTGATGGATGCAATCTCCTCCGGGAACTGCTGGGCGTAGCAACCCACCGCCGCAACCTTGGCCTCCGGGTTTTCTCGAATGGCCTTGCGGATGGCCTGCCGCGATTGGTGCGCCGCCTTATGGGTGACAATGCAGGTGTTCACCACCAGGACGTCGGCTTTTAATCCGTCGGTGACACGCTGCCAGCCCGCGCGGTTCAGGGATGCTTCAAAGCAGGCTGATTCATATTGGTTCACTTTGCAGCCAAGGGTGACAACCTTAAATGTTCCCAAGGATCCATCCTCCACCCAGAACCCGGTCTTCCTCATAACAGACCAGGGCCTGCCCGGGCGTTACGGCCATCTGCGGCTGGTCGAAAAAGAAAGTGACACGGCCGCCGGACCCCATTTCCAGACGTCCCGAAGCAGGTTTGTGCCGATAGCGGATCTGGGCGCTCAAAGGTTGCCGATGCCCCTCTTTTGGCTCGCCGATCCAGTGAAAATCGGCAGCCCGTACCTCTTTGGAAAACAGGTCTTCCCTGTGTGCGACGATCACGCGGTTCCCTTCAGGTTCTAGGGCTCTGACATAGAGGGGCCTTGGCGCGGCAATGCCCAACCCATGCCGCTGACCGATGGTGTAGCGGTGAATGCCATCATGTTCTCCCAGTATCTCCCCGTCCAGATTTACAATGGGGCCCCTTTCAAAAGCGGAATCCTTTATTC
This sequence comes from Thermodesulfobacteriota bacterium, assembly GCA_028278625.1. The sequence continues at coordinate 56,192 of JANQDY010000183.1, read as the reverse complement.
GTGTTTCGATGAACACCCGGTAATCCATATTGGGGATGAAGCAGATTTCCTGACTCTCAGGGTCTTCGTGACCGGGGATGCCGAAGCTTAGCGCTTCCCGGCGGGTCTGATCTTTGGTCATGGAGCCCAGGGGAAAAACGGTTTTTGAAAGCTGTTGCTGGCTTAAGCGGTGAAGAAAATAGGACTGATCTTTCCGGCGGTCTTTCCCTCTAAAGAGAAGAACGGAACGGTTTTTAGCCGTTCGTCCCAAACGAACATAATGACCCGTTGCCATAAAATCAAACCCACGGGACTTCAGGTGGCGGTACATCTCTTGGAACTTGATGAGCGGGTTGCAGCGGACGCATGGATTGGGGGTGAGTCCCCTCAAATAGGCATCCACAAAAGGAACAATCAGTTCTTTTTCAAACCGGCGCGACAAATCCAGGATGTCGAGGGGAATCCGAAGATGCCGCGCGATTTTCTTGGCTTTTTGGATCCGTTTTCGGGAAATCTTCTCAGGAGACGGAAGAATCAGGTGGAGTCCGGAAACCTCATGTCCGGCCCCTAGAAGAAGGGCGGCAGCCGTTGCGCTGTCAACCCCTCCGCTCAGCGCAACAAGAATTTTAAGGGGTTTGGAACTGCTCGCGGGATCAGATGGATGCCCCATGCCGCAATCCGCACTCCGCAATTCAGCTGAGAAGGACTTTGTTGAATTTGACCTCCATGGCGCGTGCCGGGCACGCGACCACGCACCATTCACAAGCACTGCATTTTTCCTGATCGAAAAGAACTTCCATTTCAGGCCTGCTGATACTCAAAGCGCCGGTGGGGCATACCGCCGTGCAGGCACCGCACTGGTAGCACTTTTCCTCATTGCGTTTGATGTCATCGCCGATCCTCTCCACCTTGATGCCCAGGTCTTTCAGGTATCTGACCCCCTTGGAATAGTTCTTCTTGTGGCCGCTCAGCTGAAGCACCATGAAGCCTTCTTTTCGCGGATAGATGATCGCTTTGAGAATATTGAAAGAGAGATCGAACTTTTTGACGAGGGTCGCAGCGATGGGCTCATCAACGATGTTTTTGGGAAATCTCAGTGAAATGGTTTTTGAATACATGTCTTTTTCTCTCCTTTTGGATCATCCCCTGATCTTCTTGATGACCCTTTCAAATCCCGGAAGAGAACGGGTAATGGATGATTCATCCACGCAGTAGGCAATCCTGAAATACCCCGGGCCCATGAAACCGCTTCCCGGGACGGTCAGAATGTTCTCCTCCTGAAGGGCCTCGATGAAGGCCACATCGTCTGGAATGGGGGATTTTGGGAATAGATAAAAGGCACCTTCCGGCTTCTGAAACTCGTAACCGTAACCTCCCAGTGCATCGCACAGAATGTCCCTGTTCCTTTTATAGGGTGAGATATCCACACTGTCATGGAGCAGTTGTGCGATGGCCCGCTGCATGAGGGCCGGTGCGTTCACATAACCCAGGGTGCGGTTGCTAAAAATCATGCCGGCCATGATGGTCCCCTTGTCAGCCATACGGGGATGCACCGCCGCATAACCGATCCGTTCCCCCGGAAGTGAAAGGTCTTTTGAAAAGGACGTCACCAGAAAGCTTTCGGGATAAGCATCAAAAATGCTCGGGACCTGGATCCCGTCATAGATGATTTTGCGGTAAGGTTCATCTGAAATGAGATAAATGGGGCTTCCCTTTTTCTGGCTGTGATGGGTCAGCAATTCGGCCAGTTGGCGGAGGTCTTCCTTGCCGTAGACCTTGCCTGTGGGATTGTTGGGGGAATTGATCAAAACGGCTTTTGTCTGTTCGTTAATGGCTTCTTCGATGGCGTCAATGTCAAAGGAAAAGTCTTCCTTTGTGGGCACCCGGTGCACCAATCCCTGATGATTGTCCAGATAAAAATCGTACTCCACAAAATAGGGTTTTGGAATGATAACTTCATTTCCCGGATTGATAATCGTCTTAAAGACCACGTTGAGGCCGCCTCCGGCACCCACGGTCATGACGATATCATCCGCCGAAAAAGTTGCGTCGTTGTAAGAGCTCAAGAAATCGCCCACCGCTTTGCGGGTCCCGGGAAACCCGGCATTGGGCATATAGGCGTGCCTTGCGGGAGCGGGGTTTTCGATCAAGTCCCCTAAGATCTCTTTCAGTCTGGACGGCGGTTCCAGATTCGGATTTCCGAGACTGAAATCAAATACGTTTTCCGGCCCGAATTCCGCTTTTCGTCTGGCGCCTTCTTCAAACATTTTTCTTATAAAGGAAGATTTTTTCAGAGTGGCTTGAATTTTTTCTGATACGGGCATGATTTGCTCTCCTGATTCGGTGATTTTAACCTATAAGCATAGCTTTTCGCGGCGGGTTGTCAATATAAAACGCATTTGGTGGCGGCTCGGGTTCCGGGGTTTTTTTGAGTGATGAATTCACCTTGACACGCTAAAGCACGTTACTTACTCTGATACATGAGATGCCGATGCTTAGGCCGGGAAAGGTTGTACGGGGGGGCTATGGAAAAGAAGACTGGGAAAAAGCCGGTGATTGCCATTTTGACCGGCGGCGGAGATGTTCCTGGACTCAATCCCTGCATCAAAACGCTGGTTTGCCGAGGGGTTGATGAAGGGATTAAGGTGCTTGGTTTTCGCAGGGGCTGGGCCGGCCTCCTGGAGTATCATCCGGATGTTACAGGCCCGGAAGCGGACCATTGCGTTCATGATTTCAACAAAGCGGAGGTGCGAACCATTGATCGTGACGGCGGCACATATCTGCACACTTCCCGTACGAATCCGGGAGCGGCGAGGAAAAAAGATGTGCCCGATTTCCTGAAAGACAGCTTTGAATCCGATGACCAAAAGATCGACTTCACCGCCCACTGCATTAAGAATCTGGAGCATCTGGGGGTTGATGCGGTGATTCCCATCGGCGGAGACGATACCTTGAGTTTTGGGGACAAACTGTCAAGCGCCGGGTTCCCCGTGATTGCCATTCCAAAGACCATGGATAACGACGTTTTCGGAACCGATTACTGCATCGGGTTTTCCACGGCAGTGACGAGGGGGGTCGGTTTCATTCACGCCCTCAGAACCTGTGCCGGTTCCCATGAACGGATTGCCGTTATAGAGCTTTTTGGCCGCTACTGCGGGGAAACGTCGCTCATCAGCGCCTACCTGGCGGGTGTTGAGCGCGCCATTATTTCCGAAGTCCCTTTTGACCCTGAAAAGCTGGCCAAACTGATCATGGAAGACAAAAAAGCCAATCCCAAGAACTACGTTATGATCACCATATCGGAAGGGGCGCGGTTCGTGGGCGGCAAAATGGCACTCTCGGGAGAGTCCGATGCCTACGGACACCGCAGGCTGGGCGGTATCGGTGAGGAGACCGGGGAAATCCTCAAAAAATTGACGGGTGAGGATGTCTTGAACCAGAGGCTTTCATACTTGATGAGAAGCGGTACGCCGGATTCTCTGGATCTGATGGTGGCGGTCAATTACGCCAATATGGCCATCGACCTCTTTATGAAAGGGGTTTTTGGCCGGCTTGTCGCTTTGAGCGGCGGCGTGTACACGGATATTCCCCTTGGAAGCATCAGCACCGGCCAGAAACGGGTCGATGTGAGAGAACTCTACGATGTGGAGGCTTATCGCCCCAAAGTGATGCATGTGGGCGGAAAACCGATGTTTCTGTACTAAAGGAGCAAGACGTTTTGGCGGAAAAATTCGTAAGCATGAGAAACCTCAAATTCTTGCTTTATGAGGTTTTTGATGCGGCAACGCTCACACGGCATCCCTATTATGGGGAATATGACCGAAAGATGCTGGATATGGTACTGCAGGCTGCGGAAGAACTGGCCCGTGGACTGTTATGGCCCAATTTTCGGGAAATGGACCAGAATCCACCTGAATTAACGGATGAGGGCGTAAGAGTTCATTCTTCCGTGGGTCGAATTCTAAAGGAATTCGGCCAGGGGGGATGGAGTGCCATGACCGTGCCGGAGGAACTTGGGGGGCAGCAGCTTCCACAGGTGGTTGCGGACAGCTGCCAGTTCATTTTTTTTGCTGCCAATTATTCGGCGGCTGTCTATCTGGGGCTCATAGACGGCGCTGCGCGGTTGATCGAGAATTTCGGGAGCAGAGAACTCAACAAAGTGTTTGTGCCCAATATGCGAAGCGCCAGGTGGCAGGGGACCATGGCGCTGACGGAACCGGAGGCGGGGAGTTCGCTAACCGATATCACAACCACCGCCGAACCCGCGGAAAACGGATATTACCATCTTCGCGGCCAGAAGGTGTTCATCACGGCGGCGGACCATGATGCCGTGGAAAACGTCGTGCACCTGTTGCTTGCGCGGATCAACGGAGCCCCCCCCGGTGTCAAGGGCATTTCCCTCTTTGCGGTACCGAAGAGCCGGATCGGCGGCAATGGAAAACTGGTTCCCAACGATGTGGTGGTCTCCGGGGTTTTCCATAAACTGGGGTATCGGGGTGCTCCCACCGTGCAACTGAGCATCGGGGACCGAGATGACTGCCGCGGTTATCTGGTGGGTGAGCCCCACAAGGGTCTCGGGTACATGTTTCAGATGATGAATGAAGCGCGGATCGGCGTAGGTCTGGGTGCCACCGCCATGGCCTCAGCCGCTTACTATGAATCCCTGGATTATGCCATTTCCCGAAAACAGGGCCGAAAAATCGGGGAGAAAGATCCAAGCGGTCCCCCCGTTCCCATCATCGAACATGCGGATGTAAAGCGCATGCTGCTGTATCAGCGCGCCGTGGTTGAAGGATCCCTGTCGCTGTTAATGCAGTGCAGCCTTTATGTGGACCGAATGAAAACAACAGATGGCCAGGAGAATGAGAGATATGCTCTTTTGCTGGACCTTTTGACACCCGTGGCCAAATCGTATCCATCGGAAAACGGCGTTCTTTCCGTCAGCCAGGGACTTCAGTGTCTCGGCGGCTCGGGCTATTGCGATGATTACCCTATGGAGCAGTATTATCGCGACGCCCGGATTCATCCCATTCATGAAGGAACCAGCGCCATACACGGGATCGATCTTTTGGCTCGCAAAATCTCCATGCGTGAGGGGCGGGCCTTTCACCTGTTCTTGGGCGAAGTGAAAACGGCCGTTATTAGGGCCAAGGAAGAGAAGGAACTGAAGGAATTTGGTCAGAAGCTGTCGGAACGGCTTCTAAACCTTCAACAGGTGACAGAACGCCTGATGCTTATCCAAAAAGAGAAAGGGATTGAAATCGCCCTCGCCGATGCCACCCTCTATCTGGAGTTGTTCGGGGTTATTTCGGTGGCATGGCAGTGGCTCCTCCAGGCCATTGCCATCAGAAAAGCGCTGAAAGAGGAATTGTCCGGCGCGAAGAAAGATTTCTACTGTGGCAAATACCACGCTTTCCAGTTCTTTTTCAGATATGAACTCCCGAAGACAGAAGGTCTGCTGGAGCGTTTGATGCAAACGGACGGCCTGACCGTCAAAATGAAGAAGGAATGGTTTTCCGATTAGACGCATTCAGCTTGACAGGACCTCTGGCTTCCCATAATTTGGTGAATGCCGAAAATGATCACGCCGGTCCAAATCATCTTTGAATTAATTCTTGCTTGACCAAAGTGACTGATCCCAAAGAAGATCAAGGAGATTAAATCGTTTCATGCCCATTCTAAGTACTCGCAGACCCACAAGAATGATCCATGTCGGTAATGTGCCCATCGGCGGTGGCGCGCCAATTGCCGTCCAATCCATGACCAATACCGATACCCGTAACGTCAGAGAGACGGTTCGGCAGATTGAACGCTTGAGCGAAGCGGGATGCGAGATTGTCCGTCTGGCCATTCCCGATGAAGCGGCGGTTCATGCCTTTGCCGAAATCAGAGGACAGGTAAGCGTTCCGCTCATCGCCGATATTCACTTTGATCATCGGCTGGCCCTGGGGGTTTTGAGAAACGGTGCCCACGGCCTCCGCATCAACCCAGGCAATATTGGAGGGGCCAAGGCCGTGGAAAAAGTGGTGAATGCCGCTCGTGAGTCCGATGCTACCATACGTATCGGGGTAAATGCTGGCTCCCTCCACAGGGATGTTCTGAAAGAATTCGGTGGTCCAACCCCTGAAGCAATGGTTGAAAGCGCCATGGAACACGTGAGGATTCTTGAAGACCTCGATTTTTCCCAAATCAAAATCGCTCTCAAATCTTCAGACGTGAGGAGTACCGTAAAAGCCTATGAATTAATGAGTGAGCGGGTGGACTATCCCCTTCATCTGGGGGTTACGGAGGCGGGGACATTGATTTCCGGCACCGTCAAAAGCACCATGGGTATCGGATTTTTGCTGGCGGAAGGGATCGGGGACACTTTCCGGGTTTCCCTTACCCGTGATCCGGTGGAAGAAGTACGGGTGGCATATGAAATCCTGAGATGCCTGGGATTGCGGTCCAGGGGTCCTGAAATCATATCGTGCCCCACCTGCGGGCGGTGTGAAATCGATCTTTTCTCCCTGGTAGACCGGGTGGAAAAGGGATTGTCCGGTATCGTGGCCTCCCCTAAAGTGGCCATCATGGGTTGTGTGGTCAATGGTCCGGGGGAAGCCAGAGAGGCGGATGTGGGCATTGCCGGCGGTCGGGGGCAGGGGATTCTGTTCAAAAAAGGGGAAGTTGTGAGAAAAATCCCGGAAAGCCAATTGGCCGAAGTGCTGATTGCGGAAGTGAAACGGATTGCGAAATGAGATTTAAGGGGGCAGGGGGCAGTGACTACTGCACCCTGAAAACTTGGAAATAAGGAGAGAATCAAAGGATTATGCGATATTCCAATTACTTTGTTCCTACAAAAAAAGAAGTGCCGGCGGATGCCGAAATCATCAGCCATCAGTTAATGATTCGGGCCGGCATGATAAAAAAACTGACATCGGGTATTTACACCTACCTTCCCGTCGGGCTTAAGTCCATTCGGAAGGTGGAAGATATCGTGCGGGAGGAAATGAATCGGGCCGGTGCCATCGAGGTGCTCATGCCGGCGGTTCAACCGGCCGAATTATGGCAGGAGAGTGGACGGTGGGAATATTACGGCCGGGAACTGCTGCGTTTCAAGGATCGCCATGACAGGGATGCGTGCATGGGGCCCACCCACGAAGAGGTGATCACGGATCTGGTGCGAAAAGAGATCCATTCCTATAAACAGATGCCCATCAACCTTTACCAGATTCAGACCAAGTTCAGGGATGAAATCCGTCCCCGGTTCGGCATTATGCGGGGCCGCGAGTTCATCATGAAAGATGCCTACAGCTTTGATGTGGATGAAGCGGGCGCCAACAAAAGCTACGAAGCCATGTGCGAGGCATATGAGCGAATATTCAAGAGATGCGGTCTGAAATTCCGTGCCGTCGAGGCCGACTCCGGTACCATCGGCGGCAGCTATTCCCATGAATTCATGGTGCTGGCCGACTCCGGTGAGGATCAGATCATCAACTGCACGGCCTGTGATTATGCGGCCAATCTTGAACGGGCGGAAGTGACCGAAGAAACGAATACGACCCAACCCGATCCGGCTGGTTTTGAGGCGATGGCGAGGGTGGATACGCCGGATCAGCGAACCATTGAAGAAGTGGCCCGTTTCCTTAGAGTTACACCCCAGGATCTGGTAAAGACCCTTGTTTATCTGGTGGATGATGAACCGGTGGCGGTGCTCGTTCGCGGCGACCACGAACTCAATGAAGCCAAGCTCAAGAACGCATTGGACGCCCAGTCCGTTGAAATGGCCCCTGAACGGATCGTTTTAGAGACCACCGGTGCTCCCATGGGCTTTGCGGGACCCGTGGCGTTGAAGATCAGGATTGTGGCCGACAATGCGATAAAAACCATGAAGAATTTCGTGGTGGGAGGGAACCAAAAAGACCTTCATCTGATCAATGTGAATCTCAAAAGGGATTTCAGCGTCTCCTCTTTTGGTGATTTGCGGACCATCCTGCCGGAGGATCCGTGTCCCCGCTGTGGCGCCGCCATCGCATTCGGGAGAGGCATTGAGGTTGGGCATGTGTTCAAACTGGGTGTCAAGTACAGCGAAGCCATGAAAGCGGTCTTCTTGAATGAACAGGGAAAAGAGCTTCCCATGATCATGGGCTGCTATGGCATCGGCATCGGCCGGACCGTGGCAGCCGCCATTGAACAGAATCATGATGACATGGGTATCGTTTTTCCCATTCCGGTGGCCCCTTTCGAAGTTTCCATCCTGCCGCTGCAGATGCATAATGAAGCGGTGGTGAAAGCGGCTACCGGCATCTATGAGGATCTCATGAAAAAAGGTGTCGATGCGCTCTTGGATGACCGGGATGAACGGGCAGGGGTCAAATTCAACGATGCCGATCTCTTGGGAATACCGGTACGTGTCACCGTGGGCTCACGGGGCCTTAAAAACGGGGAAGTGGAAGTGAAGCTTCGGTCGGAAAAAGAGAGTTTCACCGTCCCCCTGGACAGTGCCGGAATTGCGGTTCACGATGCGGTGAAGGATCTGTATGATTCGCTTAAATGACATTACCTCCCAGGTTCTCAGCTACCATCCCAAAGCGGACATTGAACTGATCGAAAAGGCCTATGTGTACTCTGCCAAGGTACACCAGGGCCAGATCCGTCTGTCAGGAGAGCCCTATCTTTCCCATCCCCTGGAGGCCGCCTATATATTGAGCCAGCTGCGAATGGATGTGGTATGTATCGCAGCGGGGCTGCTCCACGACGTTATTGAAGATACCCATGCGGATCTTGAAGAAATAAAGGCGCTTTTTGGGGAAGAGACCGCCAATATCGTTGACGGTGTCACGAAAATCAGCAAAATCCATTTCAAAAGCTCCAAGCAGCGTCAGGCGGAAAACGTTCGCAAGATGATTCTCGCCATGAGCACGGATATTCGTGTCATTCTCGTAAAACTGGCTGATCGTCTCCACAACATGCGCACCCTCGGATTCCAGTCTGAGGAAAAGCAGCAGACAATCGCCACCGAGACACTGGACATTTATGCGCCCCTGGCCGGAAGAATGGGAATTCACTGGATAAAATCGAGCCTCGAAGACCTGTGCCTGTTCTATCTGGAGCCTGAAATCTATGCCAGCATCAAAAGCCTGACGGCACGACGTCAAAGCGAGATGGGAGATTTCATGAAGCGCGTTCAGGATACCCTGACCGAAGAACTGGCCAACGCCAATATCACAGCCAACATCAGAGGAAGGCAGAAACACTTTTACAGCATATACAAGAAGATGATGGCCCAGGACCTGGAAGTGAACCAGGTATATGATATCCTGGCTTTCCGGGTGATCGTCAACAGCATCAAAGAATGCTATGAGGCCCTGGGTCATATCCATTCCATCTGGACACCGGTCAGCAGCCGCATCAAGGACTACATATCCGTTCCCAAGGCCAATATGTATCAATCCCTGCACACCACCGTTTTCGGTCCCATGAAAGAGAGAATGGAAGTTCAGATCAGAACCTGGGAGATGCATAGGGTCGCCGAGAGCGGCATTGCGGCCCACTGGAAGTACAAGGAAGGAAAAGGGGCCAGAAAGGCGGATGAAAAGCGGTTTGCCTGGCTTAAACGAATGCTGGACTGGCAGAAAAGCCTTGAAGATCCTCAGGAGTTTCTGGATACCGTGAAAATGGACCTTTTCCCGGATGAGGTCTATGTCTTTACCCCTAGGGGCGAAGTCAAATCCTTTCCGAAGGGGGCCACCATGATCGATTTTGCCTACAGCATCCATTCGGAGGTGGGTGAAAAGTGCACCGCGGCCAAGGTAGACGGCCGAATGGTGCCACTTAGGGCCGAGTTGAAAAACGGCAATATCGTTGAAGTGATCACTTCACCAAAACAGCACCCCAGCAAGGACTGGCTCAATTTCGTCAAAACCCCAAAGGCAAAAACCAAGATCCGCCAGTGGATTAAAACCCAGGGGAAGGAAGAGAGCATTAGTTTGGGAAAGAGTATTCTGGAAAAAGCCCTGCAGCAGGAGCGGCTGACGGTTCCCAATCTGCTCAAAAGCGAGCAGGTGGATGCGGTGGCGAAGGAATTCTCTTTTCAGACGGGAGAAGACCTGATTGCGGAGATCGGTTTCGGGAAGATTTCCGCCAATCAGGTGGTGGGGCGTTTAAGACCCAAGTTGACGGAAAAAGAGGAAGGTCCACAGGGGCTGGTCAGCAAGATGGTCAGCCGGTTAACCCGCCCAAAAGGGGACACGGGTATCAAGGTGGACGGCGTGAGGGATATGCTCCTCCATTTCGCCAAGTGCTGCCAGCCGATTCCCGGTGAAAAGGTGATCGGATACATTACCCGCGGCAGCGGCGTGGCCATTCATAACAAAAATTGTCGTCATGTCATGGAAGCTGATCCCGACCGCCTGGTGGCGGTTTCCTGGGAGCCTCCGGAAAAAACCGTTTACCCGGCCAGATTGCGGGTGAGCACGGTGGAGGGAAAGGGTATCCTGGCGGATATCACCACTATCTTCAGCCAGAAGGATGCCAATATCATCCAGGCGGAAGCCAAAACCACGGTGGACAATAAAGGCATCGCTCTTTTTACGATTGAGGTGGAGGATTATGACCAGCTTCAGGACATTATCCGGTCCATCAAAAGGGTGAGAAACGTGTTGGCGGTCGAACGCCTTCAGGAAGCTTGAGAAGTCTTCTTTACGGGCTTTTCAACAAGTCCGGATTTGATGCAACTGGTACACGCCTTTATTCTGACTGCCTGACCGTTTTTCATGGTCTTGACGCTCTGGAGATTGGGGTACCACCGTTTTTTGGTCTTGTTATGGGCGTGACTGACGTTATAACCGACAAGCGGTTTTTTGCCGCAGATATCGCAAACTCTTGACATTTGAATGTTTCCTCCCGAACGGACATTATTATAATCCATCTTTCTAACCGATTTCTTCAAGAATAGCAAGAGATTTTCCACTTAGTCTGTTTTTTTTCCTTCAACGGCCAGCGATTCAAGGGACTCCCCATCCAAAATCCAAATGGTGCGGTCCTTTGTTTCGATGAGACCCTGCCGGTTCATTCGCCCGAGGATTCGGGACAGGGTTTCTGGAATCGTTCCCAGCAAGCTTGCCAACTGACCTTTTGAAATTCCCAATTCCACAACATCTTCTTTCCCCTGTTCCTGTAAAAGGTAAAGCAGGTAGGCTGCAAGACGGGCCGGGACTTCTTTGAGGGAAAGGTTTTCAATCTGCTGGGTGAATTGTCGAAGGCGCCGGGACAATACCGCAAGCATGTTCAATGCAAGGGACGGGTGGGCCGTAATTAATTCAAGAAAGGCTGCTCTTGGGAAAAAGAGAAGGCGCGATGGTTGAATGGCTTCCGCGTTGGCAGGGAATCTTCGGCCGGAAAACACCGGAACTTCTCCAATCGGTTCTCCTGGTCCGAATACGTGAAGAATCTGCTCCTTTCCCGAAGCCGATACCTTGAAGACCTTCACCAGCCCTTCCGCTACCAGATAGAAACCGATTCCCTCATCCTGCTCCATGAAAATGGTTTCACCCTTTGGATAATTTCTGGATACGGCCAGCGCGTCTATTTTTTCCAGGTACTGTCGGGAAAGCCCTTCGAAAATAAGGGTTTTTGATATAATTTCAATGTCTTTCGTCATTTTTGCGTCCTCAATGACATTGCCCCAACGGGGCAGGTGTTTGGGGTCAAATAATTGTCAGGATACCGTTTTTTTCATTGAAAAGCAAAGATTTACCTGCTATGACCTACAACATATGAATCAATGGGAAGGAAGGAGGATCGGGGCAATGAAAGAGCTGGAAATACTCATGAAAACGTTTGGTGAAGGTTTGAGGACATTGGCCCAGGGTGTGAATGCCATCGCAGACAAACTGGACAGTTACGTGGACGCTTCAAAGGAGGAACCGGATTCGGGGGTAGAGGGTGAACCGGCCGCCGAAGAGAGCTATATGCCTGAGGAGGAAGAAGAAAGTGCTGAGGCCCCGGATATCCCGGAAAAGCCTGCCATAAATGCAACAGAGGCGGTCTATGAGACCGTTGTTGCCGCAGACGGGCCCATCAGTATGGACGAGCTGTGCGAAAAGACCGGCTACGATAAAAAGAAGTTGAGCAACATCCTTTACAGGCTCAGAAAGCAGGATAAGATCGAGAATGTAAGTAAGGGTGTGTACGTAGAGAAGAATGGATAGTATTTTATCTCAGAAGCATCGTATTGTCAGGGGGGCCGTCCGGTCCTTTTGTGAGCGGGAGATCAAGCCCATTGCGGGAGAGATCGATCGTGAAGCCCGCTTTCCCTGGGAAGTGGTTGAAAAAATGGGAAAGTTGGGATATTTCGGCATCCAGGCGCCGGTGGAACTGGGTGGCGCGGACCTTGATACCGTGAGTTACGCCATTGTGGTGGAGGAGATCAGCAGGGCCAGCGGGAGCCTCGGGCTCTGCGTGACGGTTCACAACAGCGTGGCCCTCTATCCCATCCTGGCATTCGGCACGGAGGAGCAGATAGAAAGATGGGCCACGCCTTTGGCCCGGGGCGAAAAGATCGGTGCCTTCTGCCTGACGGAACCCAATGCCGGATCAGACGCTTCCGGAGTTGAGGGAACCGCCGTGACCGACGGTGACAATTATGTGGTCAACGCCAACAAAGTATTTGTGACCAACGGCGGCGTGGCGGACATTTGCCTTCTCTTTCTCAGAACGAACCCATCGGACAATCCCCGGGAGATCAGCGTGGTGGTCGCTGAAAGAGGAACCCCCGGTTTTGTGGTGGGAGACCTGGAAGACCTGTGCGGGATGCGGGCCAATCCGGTCAGCTCCATAAGGCTCTATGACTGCCGAGTCCCCCTTTTTAACCTGCTGGGCCGGCCGGGGATGGGACTCAAGATCGGTCTTGCAAGTCTGGACACGGGGCGCATGGGTATCGCGGCCCAGGCCCTCGGGATTGCACAGGCCGCCCTGGAAGAGGGCATTCTGTATGCGGAACAGCGCCGCCAGTTTAGGGTGCCGCTTTCCCAACACCAAGCCATTCAGATGATGCTTGCGGACATGGGCACGCTTGTGGAAGCCTCCAGGCTGATGATTTATCGGGCCGCCGCCTTTCGTGATTCGGGCAAACGCTTTTCGCAGGAATCGGCCATGGCGAAGCTTTTTGCTTCGGAAGCCTGCTGCAAGGTCGCCGATATGGCGGTGCAGATTCACGGCGGCTATGGGTATTCCAAATCTTATGCGGTGGAACGATACTATCGCGATGCGCGGGTGACAAGAATATATGAAGGATCTTCCGAAGTGCATCGAATGGTGATTGCAAGAGGGGTGATGGGGAAGTACTGATGGCGCTTCATATTGTGGTTTGTATCAAGTCGGTCATTCTGACGGCACCTGAAGAAAAGGTACTCCGAAACGAGGACAATTCGGAGCTCAATCCCTTTGACCGGCCGGCTCTGGAGGCGGCCATGCGTTTTAAAGCGTCTCACGGCGGCCGTTTAACCGTTGTTTCAATGGGGCCGGAAGAAAGCCTTTCGGCACTTCGGGAAGCCCGGGCCTTTGGAACGGATCGGGAAGTCTTAGTCTCTGATCCGGCCCTCGCCGGATCGGACACCCTGGCCACCTCCACGGCCCTTGCGGCTGCGCTCAATAAGCTTGTGCCCTTTGATCTGGTGCTCTTCGGCGCGAGAACGGCGGACAGCGACACGGGACAGGTTGGTCCCCAGACTTCGGTGGCCTTAAACGTTCCCTTTGTGGGAATGGTCCAGAGTATGGAGTGGCGCCAGGGGGTCTTCACGGTCAAGCGGACCGCGGATCATTTCGTGGAAGAATATGAAGTGCCCGCACCCGCGGCGTTTACCATTCATCCGGGGGCCATCGTGCCCAGGGATCTGGCCCTTCAGGGGATTGGCGGGGCGTTTCAATCGGATCGGACTGAGCGCTTTGACCTGGCGGACTTGGGACTTCAAAGGGACATGGTTGGCGATAGCGGTTCTCCAACCCGGGTGCTATCCATGAAGCGGGTAAAAAAGACCAAAAAATGCGAGTTTCTGAAGGGAGACGCCTGGGAACAGGCCGAGGCCTTGATGCGGCGGCTTTCGGATTCGGGGGCCATCGGGTCTTGATGGATCGATGATGAATGAAAAGATGAATAAAGAGATCTGGATACTGGGTGATTTGCGCCATAAGCGGCTTTTCACGTTCAGTCTGAACGTGCTCGCCAAGTCGCGGGAACTTGCCTTGGAAACAGACGAAGAGACCTTGATGGTGCTGGCACATGCTTCCGGGGAAACGATAGAGGCTGCTGACTTAAAGGAGACCGTGCCCCTTGAGAAGGCCCTGGAAGCCTCAGGGGCCGGAGGAGCGGACCGGATTCTTGTTCTCGAAGATGCGCAGTTTGGGGTACCTCGGTGCGATGTTTTTGCGGAAGCCCTTGCGGGCCTGGTGAAAGCGCGCAAACCTCTCTTGGTGTTGTTTGCGCTGACCGACTTCGGCCGTGAACTGGCGGCCCGGACGGCGCGCCTCTGTAATGGCGGCTTAATGGCAGACTGCATGGACCTGGAGAGAAAAGGTGACCGGATAGTGGGCCTCTGCCCCGCCTGGGGTGGAGAAATCATGGCTGAGATTACATATGCGGAGGATCATGGTACCTGTTTTGCCACTGTCCAGCCCCAGATACGGGCTTCCAAGGACGAAACAGAAGGGCGTGCCAAAGACGTTGAGATTGAACGCATTTCCCTGAAAGTGAACCCTAACGTCAGCCGTCCGAAACTGCTTTTACGATCCCAGGAGCCGGTGGAACACCGAAGGCTGGAGGAGGCGGACATCGTTGTGGTGGGCGGCGCCGGCATGGGCAATGTGGAAGGTTTTGGCCTGGTCCGGGAATTGGCGGCGGCCGTGGGCGGGGAGGTGGCGGCAACCCGGCCTCCCGTACTGCACCACTGGGTGGATGAGGACCGATTGATCGGGCAGACCGGCAAAACCGTTTCTCCGAAACTGCTCTTTTCAATCGGAACATCCGGGGCCATTCAATACACGGCTGGCATTACGGAAGCCCAGAGCATCGTGGCCATTAATCGTGATGCCAATGCACCCATATTTCAAGTGGCGGATTTGGGGGTGGTGGCCGATGCCAAATCCTTCTTGCCCCTTTTGACCGCCCGGGCCAAAGAGGTGGTCATGCGTCAATTGGCCGATGTCCTCTCCGATACATCCAATGGAAGCGAAGGGGGCACGGGCGAAGGAGGGAGTTTCGGGGCGAAAATCAAAAGGATTCGAACATCCCGGGATTGGAACCTGGAAAAACTGGCAAAAGCCACCGGGCAGACGCCGGAGTTCTTGGAGATGGTCGAATCGGACGAGGTGTCCCCGCCCGTCAGCTTTCTGCTTCGTCTGGCCGGTGCTTTGGGTGTCGATCCGGGGACATTTCTGAGCAGAGAAGAGCAGACCGCCATCAGGGACCAGCGGGCCCAATCCTTTATCAAAAGAACCCGCAGCTATTCCTACGAGACACTTACCCCCGGTGCGGAGGAAAGCCATCTCCGTGCGTTCATGATAACCATCGAATCCCATCACGCCCACAAACCGGTGGAATACCGCCACGAAGGGGAGGAATTCATCTATGTGATGGAAGGGGATCTCGAATTCGTTCTGGGGGGGAAGGTCCATGTGCTCAAGAAAGGGGAAAGCATTCATTTCAATTCGGACATTCCCCACAAATTGAAGAGCCTTTCAAATGAGCCCACCCGCTGTCTGGTGATGCTTTATACGGTATGAGAAGCGTTTTCAGGGAGAAAAGGAATATCGTGACAGGATCCGGCAGAAAGCATGGTTTCAAGGTTCTGATATTGATGCTGGTTTTTGGCATCCTTTCAGGTACTGTTTGGGCCGACGAAGTGACGGATGCAATCCATGAGGCCATCATCTCCTACAAGGAGGGCCGCTACTCCGAGGCCGTGGAGGGTCTCGATTACGCATCCCGCCTGATCCGGCAGAAACGGGCCGAGATGCTGAAAACCCTGCTTCCGGAACCTTTGCCCGAATGGACAGCCGAAGATGCCTCATCGGAGTCGGCGGGCCTGGCAATGCTCGGAGGAATACTCACCGCAAAACGGATCTATAAGAAGGGCGTAAGCCGCGTAACAATCGAGATTACCGATTCACCGGCGTTTCAAAATCTCATGGCCATGCTTTCCAGTTTCATGTTCACAACGATCGGGGATGGCAGGCTCAGAAGAATCAAAGGGCAGAAGGCCATCGTCAAATATGTCCCGGACGCCCGTGATGGAGAGATTACCGTCATGGTTGAGAACAGGTGCATGATCTCTATTAAGGGTGAGGGCGTCACAGAAGAGGACCTGATCGATTACGCATCCGGCATCAATTACAAAAAGCTCAAAGCCTTCTGATTCGGCTCGCCTTTTTCATAACTCCACCACAGGAACCCATAAAGGGGGACGCCCTTTACATATTTATATTTACACGCCTGCTTCAGTGTGTTACTGACGCTTCATGCCGAGAAAAGCCAGGATAGACACGCCAGGGACCCTGCAACATGTCATTGCGCGGGGGATCGAGCGTTGCGATATATTCACGGACGACGCGGATTGTGATGATTTTCTGGAGCGTCTGGGACGTATCCTCATGGATTCCCAAACCTCATGTTATGCATGGAGTTTGGTTGGTAACCATTTCCATCTACTACTAAAATCTGGAAGCGTACCGATCGCCACGGTCATGCGCCGCTTACTGACCGGTTATGCCATTCGGTTTAACCGGCGCCACGGACGAACCGGTCATCTTTTTCAGAACCGCTATAAATCAATCATATGCCAGGAGGATCTCTACCTCAAGGAATTGATGCGTTATATTCATCTGAATCCGTTGCGGGCCGGTATCGTAAAGGGTCTGGATGAACTGGATTCGCATCCGCATTCAGGCCACAGTGCCATCATGGGCAACCGCAAGCGCAAATGGCAGTCGCAGTCTGTCCTTTCAGCGCTTTCCTTGTTTGATCCCTGGATCAATGTTGCCAGAGAGGCTTATCGGGACTATATGGCGGCGGGCATTGATCAGGGAAAGCGCCCCGATCTTGTTGGAGGCGGGTTGATTCGAAGCGCTGGGGGTTGGGACGCAGTCAAGTCCGCCAGGAGACAGAACGTCGTTTGCAGGGGTGACGAAAGAATTTTGGGCGACGGCGATTTTGTGGCAAGTGTTTTGGAGGAAACCCGTGAATCAATGGGAAAGCAATCTAAGCTGAAAGCTCACGGTGTCAATATCGATTCGCTGATTCAATTGGCGGGCCGCCTGGTTTCCCTTTCATCGGAACAGATTTTGGGTCCCAATAAATCACGGGATAAAGTTAAAGCCAGACGACTTATCTGCTATTGGGGAACCAAGGAACTGTGTTTCAGCATGACCGAAATGGCGGCAGTTCTCAGGATTTCTGTGCCGACAGCCAGCGTGGCGGCCAGAAGAGGCGCCGAGATCGTTTGCAAGAACGAGTACTCTTTGCCAGATCTGTTAAACATAAAAACATAAACAGTGTCCCTTTCATGTCATTGCTTCAATAAAGCCATTTGATTATTTGTAATTGCATGTTTTTTTAAGCGGAAAACATGGTGTATGTGTGTGTGTGCGGTGGTTCCTATGGGGATCTCGATTTTGATGATCGGGAGCACTTGAGGGAACAGCTGAGGCTAAAAATCGAATCCAACGGTATCCGATTCCTGGAATATTGCTGGGTCTGGGATGAAATGGATCGTTGTCTTCTTGTTACAGGAACCTATGAGCAGATGGATGATGCAAAGCAGTGGATCGAAAGCCTTGAGCGCATGGGATTTCACGTCATTTTGCGAAATGAACTGCCCGGCACGGAACAAGACTGAGAAGCGGGCCCTTTATTTTTTAATTTTAAAATGTAAACAGCGTCCCGTTTTTTAAAAGCAATCAGCAAAAACCCGCCTGAAATGGAAGCCGTAAATGGCGTAGGTGACGGCCATGGGCAGGAGTTTGGGCCGTTTGAACAAAGACCATAGAATGAGTTTCCAGTAATGCCACCTGGCATGATCCGCCACTCCCAGAGACCACGCAGACTTGAAAAAGGCGCCGGCATACCCAAAGTGGTATCGAATATGGCCGAAATGGACATGAATGGCCTTTTTTTCCAAAGGCCGGTACTCTTTCAGAAAGGTCTTTACCCGTTCATAGTAAGGCCTTGGGGCGTAGATGCCCCTGATAATGCGTTTGTAGCCATCTATGAGATTCTGATAACCCATTCTGGGCACGATGTTCGTTGAAAGGTCCGTGTTGTCGCCCGATGCGCCCTTGAGCAGTCTGCCTTCTTGGTGAATGCGCTTGTACAATCTGCTGCCCCGGGGCGCGTTTAAAATGCCCACCATTGCCGTGATGACCCGGCTTTTCTGGATGAAATCGATCTGTCTGTCAAAGATGGATGCCGTATCATTGTCAAAACCCACAATGAAACCGCCGCGAATCTGCAGGCCGAATTTCTGGATTACTTTAACACTTTCAACTAAGTCCCTGTTTTGGTTTTGAAATTTGTTGCATTTTGCCAGGCTGGCCGCATCAGGGGTTTCAATGCCAACAAAGACCCCCTCAAAGCCTGCCTGAATCATCATCTGCATCAGTGTTTCGTCGTCTGCCAGATTGATTGAGGCTTCGGTGGAAAGATTGAAAGGGTATTTTCGTTTGCGCATCCAGGAAATGATGGCCGGGAGCACATCATTTTTGAGTTTTTTCTTATTGCCGATGAAATTGTCATCCACAAAAAAGAGGTTTCCCCGCCATCCCGTTCGGTAGAGGCTTTCCAGTTCTGTGATGATACGGTCTTTTGTCTTTGTGCGCGCTTTCCTGCTGAACAGCGTCGTAATGTCGCAAAATTCACAGTCAAAAGGGCATCCCCGGGAGTATTGAATGGTCATTGAGACGTAATCTTTCATGTTTAACAACTGCCACAGGGGAACCGGTGTTGTTTCAAAATCAGGGAACTGGGCTGATTGGTATATGGGTTTCAGGTTGCTGTTTTCAAGGTCTTTTAAAAAGAGCGGCAAAGTGCATTCCGCTTCATTGAGCACCAAATGATCCACCCCATGAAAATCTTCGTGGCCAGAAGTGAAAAGGGGGCCTCCTGCCACCACCTTCACTCCCAGCTGGTTACACCGGTTGATCGCACTCTCGGCGGACGCGCTCTGAACCGTCATGGCGCTGATAAAGACGAAATCGGCCCATTTTAGCGATTCATCATCAAGCTTTTTCACGTTCATGTCCACCAGTCGCTTTTCCCATTGGCCAGGAAGCATGGCCGCGACGGTCAAGAGCCCTAGGGGCGGGTGCAGCGCTTTTTTGGATATGAATTTCAGGGCGTGTTTGAAACTCCAAAATGTGTCCGGATATTTGGGGTAAGCCAGCAGGATATTCATGAGGGTCTCCCTATGTGTTTTTAAAATAAATGGACTAAAAACGTATTTCAGTCTAAATTACCTTAAAAAAATTATGCTTTACTGATCCCTTTCAGCAGAATATCCACCAGGGCATTCACGCTGATTCTGATTTGATCCGTCGTTAAATTGGTGGCCCATGGATATTCCAACCCCTTAAGGGCAAAAAAGATCGCCCGTGAAACAGCCACGGTGTCCGTGACGAGAAAAAGTCCTTTGTCGCGCCCGTATATCACCATGGCCTGAAGTGTCGATATTTCCCAGTCGGAGTAATCGGATGTGAGATTTCTGATGAACCGGTAATGTTTCAGATACTCGTCTTTTATGGTGGTGTATTGATC
The DNA here is from genome assembly GCA_028278625.1 of Thermodesulfobacteriota bacterium. The sequence goes on along the minus strand of JANQDY010000183.1, from coordinate 36,430 downwards.
GGCCTTTTCATTCAAATACTCAAGCCTTGCATCCACAAAGGCTTTGAATTTCCGGTAAGGGTCATCTTCTTTTTCCACCGCATGAATAATGGCCGTTTTAAGTCCTGCGATTTCGGTTCTGATGACATCCGCGAAAACATCTTCTTTGCTTTTGAAATAATAATAAAGCGTGCTTTTTCCTTTCCCCGCGGTTTTGGCAATGTCCTCCATGGTTGTTTTTTCAAGACCGAAACGGGAAAAGAGTTTTGTTGCCGCAACGATGATGGTTTTTTTCTGTTCTTTGTCGCCTGCCATGAAGAAATGTCCTTTGTTTTAATCGACTGAAAACGTATTTTGGTCCAAGGATAATCTCGAATATGTGATTTGTCAAGAAAATTTCAGAAAATCCCCCCGGCTTGACGGAGATGGCTGGTTTTGTTTAAATATAAGTCTCTTCAGCAGGGGCAAACCATGACCAACCGCCACTTACAGCTTGGCTCCATTTGCAAGGCCTTGCGAGGCTTTATGGGGGGGGCTTTAAGGGGTTTCCACCGGGACATACACAACCGGCTATTGTCTTACCTCCTGTTTTTCAGCTGCTTTTTTCTGCTCGGCCTAACCACTTGGACCCTCGTTCGGGGGGTGGATATTCTCTTTGCCAAGATCGCCTTTATAACCGTCTACACACTGCATGCAGCGCTTGCCTATACTTTTGGTGTATGGCTCGCCGAGGTAATATTCAGCCGGGCCAAACCATCCTGGGCCGGTTACAAATACCGTACTGTTGGCCGTCAGTGGGCAGTTTGGCTGGGCGGTTATATTTTGGGCGTGCTTTTGCACCGGCATCTGGTAAAGGAGGCAGTCGCCCTGTATGCCCCTTCCCAGATCTGGTACCGGACATCACCCCCCGACCCTCATCTGCCCCTGGATCTGTATTTTTTCCTGGGCGGGTTAACCGTATGGCTGATTACGGCCGGGTTGGTCATATCCTGGGTCTGGCACCGGCAAAGCAAAATGGCTGGTCCAAGCCGGATGGAAACCTCACCTGCTGCCAAGGGGCGTCCTGGGCCTAGCGGGGTGCTGCGGATCAATGCCGGCGGTAAGGCCTTGGCCATACCCCATGTTGAGATCAGCCACATCACCGTGGAGGATCATTATCTGCGCATCTTCCACGGCAACGATGGCTCAACCCAAAATGTGTTTTTTCGCCATTCCCTCAACAGACTAATGAGACGACTCCCTGAACGGCACTTCTTGCGGATTCACCGGTCCCACGTGGTGAACCTGCGCCAGGTGGCGGGACTTGAAAAGTACGGCAAGGAAACTCACTTACGTTTGCATTCCTTTGACCAGACCCTGCCGGTGAGCCGCCATCGCCTGCCCCACCTGCGCCCCAGACTGGAAAATGCCCTAGGCAAAGAGGCCGGGTAATCACACCCCCCGGGTTTTGGGCGCCCAAACAGCCAACCCCCCACTGGGCAAGTACTTTTTTATTCCGAGAGGCTATGGTAACAGTTCCCACTCACGACAAAAACCACCCCAGCCGCGTCATAACAATTGCACTGCTCCTCCGGTTTATCAATCATGGCCAAAAGACAACCCATTATTGCTGGAGGATCATTCATGAAATGCTGCAAAGCGGTTCTTCTGTTAAGCCTGGTCTTGGTTCCGGGGATATCCTTGGGCAGTGGAAAGCACACTACCCAAGCCAGCTTTAGAGCCAAGCCGGTTTATTACCAATCCGCCACCCAATTGGCCAAAGCCCTCAGAAATGGTGAGATAAGCTCTGTCCAGCTTCTCGATGTCTATTTGAAGCGCATAGAGCGCTATAACTCCAAAATCAATGCCGTGGTGGCCATGGATATAGCGGCTGCCCGGAAGAGGGCCGTGGCGGCGGATCAGGCCCGTGCGCAGGGTAAGAACTGGGGGCCTCTGCATGGCCTGCCCATGACGGTGAAGGATGTGTTCGAAGTAACCGGCATGCCGGCCACGTCCGGCAATCCCAAGCTGAAAAACCACATGCCCAAGCAAAACGCCATGGCGGTCCAACGCCTGGAGGACGCCGGCGCCATCATCTTTGGAAAGACCAACACGCCGCTTTTTGCCTCTGACCACCAGACTTACAATAAGGTGTACGGGGTCACCAACAACCCTTGGGACCTTAGCAGGACTCCCGGCGGGTCCTCGGGCGGATCAGCGGCGGCCCTGGCCATGGGTTTCACTCCCCTGGAATTGGGCAGCGATCTGGGGGGATCCCTTAGGGTGCCGGCCCATTTCACGGGGGTCTACGGTCACCGGCCCTCATTCGGCCTGGTTCCCAGACTGGGGCACATCCCGCCCACGCCCGGAACCGTACCCCCATTCATAGTGCCCAAGCTGGCGCTTTTTGTGGTAGGCCCCATGGCCAGAACCGCCGGGGACTTGGGACTGGCCCTGGAGGTTTTGACCACGGCCGGTAAATTATCGGAAGGCTTTGAGAGGCCAAAGCTGCTACCCGCGCCCAAGAAAAAACTGAGCGATTATCGGGTGGCGGTGTGGTTCAAGGATCAGAGCGGCGGTATTTATGTGGACGATCAGGTACTGGTCGGCTTGAAAAAGGCGGTTGAGAAGCTGAAAGCCGCAGGCGTCAAGGTGGAAGAAGCCAGCCCTGGTTTTGATCTGGCCCAGGACCGTCAGTTGTTCCTGGCTTTTTTCGAGAAGATAATGGCCAGACAGCTGCCCGACGAGCCCCTGTACGCCCGCCAGAAAAAGCAGCAGGCCAAATGGGCGGCCTTTTTCAAGAACCACGATGTACTCTTGGCTCCGGTGACACGTACCCTTGCTTTCCCCCACAACAACAAGTTGGACAAGAAACAGCGGCAAGTTACGGTCAACGGACAAAAAGTGCGCTATTTAAGCAATTTGGGCTGGTGTCTAATGGCCGTGACCTCCGGCCTGCCCGCCACCGCCGTTCCGGTGGGGTTCAGCCAGTCGGGGCTTCCGCTGGGGGTGCAGATCATCGGCGACCGGTTCAAGGACCGCACCACCATAGCCTTTGCCAGGGAAATGGCCAAGGTCCTTGGGGGCTTCAAGGCGCCGCCCGGATACGAGAATTAGAAAGGCGATCCACCGGACAATTGAAGCCCGCTCCATTTTGATGTTAGAGGTGGGAAACGTGGAGACTGGCTGCAAAAAGAACCGCCATAAAATATTATAACACGTTCATTTTATGGGATTTATTGTGTTGTCTAAATCCATTACACCTTCGGTTCTTTCCACCAAGGGTAGAAATCGGGCAGGTCTTTTGAGGGGCGCATTGTGAAGGTGGGTTTGCGCTTCTCAAGAAAGCTCTCTATGCCTTCTTTTGCATCCCTTTGTTTTCCCGCCCAGTAAAAGCACCGTGAATCCAGAAGATGTGCGGATTGGGGATCCTTTTCTCCCAGTCCGTGCCAAAGAAGTGCCTTGTTGAGGGCCACGGAGATGGCCGAGGTGTTGGTGACGATTTCCTCTGCGATCTCCATGGCCTTTTGGAGCACTTTCTCTTTCGGCAAAACGTAATTGAAAAGCCCGGAACCGACTTCTTCCGCCGCCCTAAAAACACGCCCAGTATACGCCAGTTCAGCGGCTTTGCTGATGCCGACGATACGGGGGAGGAACCAGGAAGAGCAGGCTTCCATAACCACACCCCGTTTGGCGAAAACAAAACCGATTTTGGCGTCTTCGGCAACCACGCGCATATCCATGGGGAGGGTCATGGTGATGCCCACGCCAACGGCGTGTCCGTTGATGGCCGCAATGACGGGCTTTCGGCATTTGAATATGGCCAATGCCACCTGCCCGCCACCGTCCCGATGATCGCTGATGGTTGTTTCATCGGATCGATCAAAGCTGGAACTCCCGCCCGAAAGGTCCGACCCAACACAGTAGGTGTTCCCCGCACCTGTTACCACGACAGCCCGAACCGTATCGTCCAGGTCTGCCGCATTAAAGAGTGCGATCAGTTCATCGCGCATGGTGGGGTTAAATGCGTTCAATCGTTCGGGCCGCTGAAGCGTAATTTTTCCGATGCCGTTATCGATTTCGTATCGGGTCTGGGTTAAATCCATGGTGCCTTCCTCAAACAAGAAAAATTCGGAATTGTCCGGGTTTCATAGACGGCTTTCTTTCAATGGCGGTTCGGTTGTTAATCGGTGATGGCCATGGCAAGGTTTGCCGCCAATGCGCCACCTTCATCGCCGATGGCGTCCGGTGTCGTGCAAAAGGGAAGGATGAAGTTCCCTTTGGGTGCGGTCCGGGTGTAATCTGAGAGTCCGGTGAAAATGTGTTGAATGGCGTCACAGTTGGCTTCAATGGGACCGGCGCAGGTGACCAAAAGCGCCGTGGGTTTGCCGCTGATAAGGGAATCATGTTCCGGTGTGCCATAGTCGGACACCAGGCAGACGTGGCGGTCTATGAGCGGTTTCATCTGTGCCGTAAAGCTCCAGCAGTAAAGGGGTGATGCATAGACAATGGCGTCGGCCTGAATCATTTTATCAAATATGAGCAGTGCATCGTCCTTCTGTACGCACCCGGGTTCATCCTTATTTTCAAGGCACGTATAGCATCCGAGACAGCCACCCACTTTGTACTTGGTGATATGGATCCTCTCAACCTCATGGTCCTTTGCGATCCTTTCTTCGAACAGTGAGAGTGCCGTAGCCGTATTCCCTTTCTTTTTCGGGCTTCCCAAAATGGTAACAATTTTCATGACAGTCCTCCATTTCCAAAACAATATGATATTTCCGATCAGGATCATCCAGCAAAATAAAAGACACCATAGTGGAAAACGGCGGTAAAGAAAAGGTAAGATTCTTTTTTAAAAACGGGCTGGACCGGGCTTCGGATATTTTCAGCCCGGTGCCCCTTATCAGGCGGTAATATCGGGTGTCTTTGCCCCGGTGGTTTCAGGCCGGTTCACCGGTTTGAGATCATCTTTGGCTAGCGGGACCACTTTCGCCCGGCTTTCACTTCCAATAGCTTTCGTTTCTTTCTTCAGAGCCTTCGCCGCCTTACGGCTGGCCTCTTCTTTGGCTTTTTTGGCCAGTTTTTTTTCCAGACGCTGAACTTTCCGGGACAGCTTTTCGATTTTGTCAGTGAGCTGGGAGACTTGTTCCTTGCTGGCCAGATTCATGAGATCAAAGGCCTCATTGACTCTCTGGTCGATTTTTTCAGCGATCCATTTCCTTAAATCTTCGGCCCGTTTCAACATATCACCCTTTAACCTGTTCCCTTCGGATGGGGTGATTTCCTTATCCTTGATGAGCCTTTCCACGAGTCTGTCGATCTCTTCGTCAGCCATGGTAAGCGCTCTATCCCACAATGAAATGTATTTTTTTCCATAGTCCACCAAGGTGCCGGGCCCCTTTCGCAGGAGCTGTATCATGACACTGGATGCCCCGCCGTCCGTTTGTCCCTTCTTGGCGCGAGCAAGTATCTGAGAGACCGTGGCGGCAGTAATATCTTCGCCGGTCTTATTATCCAGAACCGAGATTTCCTCACCGGCTTTTAACAGCTTTGATATTTTGTCCAGGGTAATATACTGCTTAATCTTGGTGTCATACAATTTGCGATTTGCGTATCGTTTAATTTGGTGCATGTCTCCCTCCGGGTTGGATGCGTATTCAGGATTTCCTCACGAATAAACAGCAGATTGTCTCAGGTCGTCCCTGGTGGCAGGAGCGGCCTGAGACATCTTAAGGGTGATCAGGCAGCCCACTGCTTGCCCAGCGTGTTCAATTTGGAGTTCAGGGTGCGCACGGTTCTTGAGAGTTTTTCCATGTCCTTTTTGCTCGGCAGGTTCAAGCGATCCGGGATTGACTCTAAGCGCTTGGAAATCCCTTTCTCCAAAGAATTCTTGCCGGGGATTTGCTCAGTCATTCTTTTGCCTCTGTCCAGAAGGTCATCCATCACCTTTCGCAGATCCTTTTCCATGCCCGAGTAAAAGTCCCGGCCGCCATCCATGACGTTATCGAAAACCCTTCGAAGATCTTTGTGGCTCCCTTCGGCCAGGTCCTTTCCATTGTCCAAAAGGCTGTTCCATACTTTTTGGGGGTCCTTTTTGACATCTTCCACAAAGCCTTTGCCATTATCGAAAACATGGCCAATGGTCTTGGCGGGATCCTTTTGCATGTCCAGCACAAAATCCTTGCTGCTATCAAAGGGTTTTGTGATGTACTTCTCATTATACTCCTTGGCCGTTTCAATCCACTTGTCCCTCGTGTTTTTGAGTGACCGGACCGTGTGGGAGCCTGTTTCAGCGCTTTTTACTGTTCTTTTGGTCTTTGCTCTGGTAGTCTTTTTTGCGGTAGCCATTTTTTTAATTCCTCCTTGGGAATAATGGTCTCTAAAAATCATTGTTATCGGTTCATTCATCCGGGATGTTGATTCTGAATATAACGCGATGCGTCATTTTGTCAAGAATTTTTCGAATTTTTTCTGAAAGATTTTCATATGGGCAATTTTGATCCTGTTGCCCGTTTTTACCTAACAAGTTGAAAATTATATCTTATATCTGCTTTGAGGTCCGCCATGACAAGCCTAATACTGACAGTCTTGATCACTCTATTTCTCATGCTGCCGGTCTTCACTTATCTGATATTTTGGTATGAGGCAGCCAATTCCGTTTACGGGCCGGCCCTCTACCGCGAATCCAACGGCAGGCCCTTTCCGTGGTTACTAAGGGGCGTTTTGTCCAGTATCAGCACCAATATCGTTGTCATGTGCCTCTTTCCCTTCGGTTTAGGTCGGAGAATCATGATGCCTCACGGGGAAAGGAAACAAAGCGGCCCCGCGGTGGTGTTGATACACGGACTTTACCATAATCCCAGTGCATGGGTTTATTTCAGGTGGCGCCTTAAAGCCAAAGGATGCGGGAGAATTTACACTTTTGGCTACGGAAGCTGGAACAGAAGTTTCTGGGATATCTACCGAGAACTGGAGACATGGATGAAGGGGATCGAAAGGGATGCCCTTGGAGAAGATATGGTGCTGGTGGGTCACAGTCTGGGTGGACTTTTGGCCAAGACCTATGCAGGGAAGCGCGGCGGATCAGGACATTCAAAGATTCGAAGGGTCATTACCCTTGGACTACCTTTCAGGGGAACCAAAATGGTGGTGTTCAGCTTTGGCGCGCTGGCCAAAAGCCTGGGATATCAGGGCGCTTTAGTGAGAGAACTGGCGCAATATCATCCCGTTACCCTCCTTCCCTGTGTGGCCTTCTACTCGCCTGTAGATAACATGGTACTTCCCGCCGAGTCTGCGGTGCCCCCAAAGGGATGGAAAAAGGAGCAGACAGCACCCCTATGTCATACCGCCATGCTGTATCACCGGCCGACATTTGATCGCTTCTGGTCATATGTTAAGGAGGTCCCCGGAGAGGACCCTTTGCAACAACAGCCGGAGACAAAGGATCAATCGTTGCCGCCGTAGGTGGCGAAAACCGGTACCGGCCTGTTGGCGAAAACTTCGGGCATTTTGAGGGAAACCCGTGTCAGGTCCGTCAGGAACCAGAAGACCACTTTCTGCAGGTCCAGAAAAAGGGCAAGGCTGTGCCGGTAAAGGGACCAGGCTTCTTTCATGAAAAGCGTCACGAAACGAAAACGGACAGCATCATCTATCAGGGATGTAATGGCGGCCCAGGTCATGTAGGCGTCCCGGTTGAAGGTGGGATCCACGTCTCTTAACACGCCCTTAAGGGTGACCATTGCCTTTTCAAACATCATGAGGTCAGCTGAAAAGACCACCCCTTCATGGGTAAATCTCTCAAAGAGATACTCCATGGAGGAAAGAACCCCGCCGGTGCCGCGGCCCTCTATTTCCATGGCGCCCGCAATAACCCTCTCAATTCTTTTTCGCCTGGCGGAGTTTTGTGAAAGTTGACCCTTTGTGATGATGTCGGCGGTATAAAAGACCAAGGTTGCACTCCCCGCCATGAGTCCCAGGGTCAGCAGGATCATGGCCAGGCGTTCCAGCTTGTTTAAGTGCCCCAACATTCCCCAATCATAAAAAATGAGGCGAGGGCGACCTCTTAGAAAGGTATAGGCCACATTCCCGGCGTGGGGATCCCCGTGGAACAGGCCCCCTTCCCGTATGTCCTGAATGGGACGAAGAATACAAGTCTTTGCCAGGGCACCGGCCAGTTTTCGGCGTTCCTTTTTCGTCAGGTGATCGACACAGGTAATCTTCTGGCCCTCCACCCGGGCCATAACCGTCATTCCCTTGGTCGACATGGGGAGTCTTTCAGGGACCAGCACTGTCTTGTTGCCCCTGAAATGGCGGCCGGCACGATCGATGTTGCTTTGTTCAGCTGCCAGATCGATCTCATTGGCCAAAATTGTCCCCACCCGGGCAAGGGTGGCACTGAAATTGAAATCCCCCAGGCCCCAGCGGGCTTTATGGCTGTCCAGGAAAACCATCAACCGGTCCAGAAGCGCCAGATCCGCCGCCATATCTTTTTTGACTCTGGGTTTGACGATTTTGAGTACCGCATGAATCGGTTTTTCATTGTTACCGGGAGCGATCTTTGCCGGCACCACGGCGCAGACGGATGCTTCGGCCAGAATGCGTTTTTCCGGGATTACATCTTGCTCTGATGAACGCCTTTTGATTTCCTTGAACAGCGAAGGACGAATCTGAGCGTACGATACGGTATGAATATTGTCTTCCAGATCGACCAGTTCTTTTTTGAACGCCGAATCAATCCCCGGACTTCGGCAGATGATCTGGCCCAGTTTCTGAAGGGTGGGCATGTCTTTGATCAACATAAAGAGACGCTTGCCGAAAGAGACGTCTTCCGGCAGCAGCAGCTGATCGACGATCTTGGGGGCAAGGCGCGAAAGGGGCATTTCAGACATCATGAAAACCATCCCTTCTCTCACCACCGGCTGATATCGGGCGTAGCGCTCCGGCAAAAAGGACTCGATGCCGGTGGATATAACCACCTGTCTCACCAGGTTTTGAAGCTGGCCCCTCGATTTGGCAATTTTAAGCAGTTCCATGGCCCGTCGTCGCATCCGGTTAAGGGTCGGTTTTCCGCCGTTAGAAGGTTTTAGAATACCCACGAGCGCCATGGTGATCATTTCATGGTCTATGACGGCTTGGGGATTCCCAAGGGGGTCATAGGATGCCATCGGACGATTGCTTTGCTTTGTGGACGATTCCATAAAAGATTGTCTTCCGGGGATTTTCACTTGCTGCAATATAACGCATAGCGTCATTTTGTCAATATTCCTTTTCTTTCGGAAAGGTGTGTTTGTGTGCCGTTTCAAAAAAAACGGTGATAACACGACGGAAAATGGACATTTTCACGCAAGCATTTTGTCCACTTCCTCATTCAACTTGTGAATCCGCCCTGCAAGGGCCTTTGCGCCTTTTCGCTTGGCACTTTGAAGGTCATTTCCCCAACTTTGAAGCTGGACCGTGTTGATTTTGCGAACATGGTTCTCCCTGGCCCACTCCATTCCGATCTTTTTCCCGAGGCTTTCCAGCAGATCCGCCATTTCCTCCCGATCTTCGGGCGAAAGGCCTTTCAGGATTTCATTCATGCGGTCTTTCCAGCCTTTGATGAGAAACGTCCCTTCGTAGAACTTCTTGTACCATTCCTTCTGATTCTTTCCTGCCATTTCGATCTCCTGTTGAAGATGGATCAAGATCTGAAGAACCGTGCCATGTTGCCCTGGCACTAGCATAAAAAAGGCTGGAGATCAAGCATACGGTATTGAGACCGTTCTTTTGACGGTCTAAATCCGCTTCTCCCCGTGGGAGCCCTACGGTCTTCGATCCTTGCTGAATCGGCGCAATTGTGCTAAGCACACTATGCACAATCGAAAGAAGAGACGGTTTAACCTTCATAAAAGAGTATCAGAAATGGGCATTCCCACAACCGCCACCAAGATGTTCCTGCAACTGGACGAAGAAAAGCGAGAAAGGGTTTTAAATGCCGCCATCAACGAGTTTGCGGACAATAATTATAACAATGCCAGCATGAACGTGGTGGTGAAATCCGCGGGTATTTCCAAGGGAGCACTCTTCAAATATTTTAAAAACAAGGCGGGTCTGTTCGCTTTTGTGTACAAAATGGCCCTGGGCCGTGTGAAAGATTACTTGCGAAAGGTGCGTGATGAAAGCGCTTCGGACGATTTTTTTTCGCGTCTTCGGAAAGTGATGCTGGCGGGTCTCGATTTCATCAGCGCCCATCCGGGCCTGGCGGCCATATATTACCGCATTCTTTTTACCGGGGATTCACCCTACAAACGGGAGATTGTGGCCGAGGTTCACAGGGAATCCCTGGCGTTCATTGAAGAACTGATAGAACAGGGGATCGAAAGAGGGGATTTGAGACCCGACCTCGATCCCGGGACCTCGGCCTTTATGGTGGAAGCGGTGGTGGACCGTTTCGTTCATACCTACCATTCCCGGTTTCAACACAGGCGCCGGAGCGGCACACATGACCATTCAACGGAAGCGAATCGAGAAATCGACGGGATTATGGACATTCTGAGAAACGGCATGGGCCGATGAAAATCTGGATCCTGGCAGCAGTGGAAAATGAACTGAAACTCTTGCTAAAGACGGCCGATGCACGGTTAAGCGGTCGTCCGGGCGGTTTTCCATGGTTTGAGGGCGCAGTGGGTCCCAACAAAATCAATCTGGGCATTACCGGGGTGGGTGTTGCGGCGGCCGCCATGGCCCTGGGTGCTTTCTGTAAAATGGAACCGCCGGATGTCATGGTGATGGTGGGATCGGCCGGCGCATTGCCGGGTTCGGGATTGAAGACAGGGGATATGGTGATCGCGGATAAGGAGATCCTGGCGGAATTGGGCATCCCCATGGCCCCGGGAATCGGCGATGCAGGCGGAATGGGGCTTTGCGGAATCAGGCAGGAGATTTCGCTGGATAATGAGATGTCAGCCCGACTGCTTGATCACGCCGAGAAAGCGGGCCGGACCGTCCATGGTCCGTCGCTCACGGTTGTGGGGGTTTCAGGAGATCTCCGGCAGGCCCGGGACCGGGCCGCGCATTTTGGAGCGCTTTCTGAAAACATGGAAGGGTATGCCCTGGCCCTGGCAGGGCATCGGTTCGGTTACAGAGCCGTTGAAATCAGAGGCATCAGCAACCAGGCGGGTGATCGCGAAAAGTCCCGGTGGGATTTTGACCGGGCAAATCTGGCGCCGCAGAAGGCATTGCTTGAATTTTTATGGAAAAACTATTGAAAAAACTAACGATCGGGTACTCAACATGCCCCAATGATACCTACGTTTTCGCGGGGCTTAATCCGCCTTCAAAGGTTGGTTCGCCCATTTTCGAGACCGTTTTGGCCGACGTGGAAACCCTGAACGAATGGGCCCTCAAAGAGAAGCTGGATGTTACCAAGCTCTCCTTTTTCGCCTTCGGCAAGGTCCGGGAGAAATACGCGCTGCTCCACTCGGGAGGCGCCCTGGGCAGGGGCTGCGGACCGGTGCTGGTGGCCCGGCCGGGTACCCGTTTGACGGATCTCAAAAAAGGGACCATTGCGGCGCCGGGGAATTTGACAACGGCGCGGCTTCTGTTGACCCTCTTTATGGGAACTGAACCCAAGTTCCGTCAAATGGTCTTTTCAGAGGTAATGCCGGCGGTGAGAGACGGCGAAGCGGAGTTCGGGTTGGTCATTCATGAAGGACGGTTTACCCTGGATGCCTACGGTCTTCGGGCCGTTCTCGATCTGGGCGAGTGGTGGGAAGAGGAGACCGGACTCCCCATTCCCTTGGGCGGCATCGCCATTCAAAGGCGTCTCGGAACCCCTGTGGCAAAAGAAGTGGATGAACGAATCCGCCGGTCCCTTGCCCTGGCAAAAAGCGGTTCGCCCATGGTCAGGGATTATGTCCGGTCCCATGCCCAGGAGATGGCGCCGCAGGTGATCCGTCAGCACATCGATCTCTATGTAAACCGGTTTACCGGGGATCTGGGGGATGAAGGAGAAAAGGCAGTCGCGGTGTTGTTTAAGCGGGCCGAGTCCGCCGGACTGCTCGTGCCCTCAAACCTGCCGTTGATGGCACATTGAAGGGCCTCGCAGGTTGATCAGAGGGACCCGGCAATAAGGAACCAGAAGGCACAGGGGTTTTCTTTTGCAGAAAGCCCCCCGATAACAAAAAGACCGGAGGGGCAAATGGACCGTTCAAGGGACACGCATTTAAAGACTGTGGGCTACATTCTCTGGCTTTTCGGTTTTACGGGGTCCCATAGGTTTTACTATGGAAAGCCGATTTCAGGGACCATCTGGTTTTTCACTTTCGGGCTTTTCCTGATCGGCTGGATTGTCGACTTTTTCCTGATCCCCGCCATGGACCGTCAGGCTGATTTCAGGTATCAGGAAGGAGATCTGGATTATACGGTCGCATGGATACTGCTCACTTTCTTGGGTTTTTTCGGCATCCACCGCTTCTACATGGGAAAATGGCTTTCGGGAATCATTTATCTGTTGACCGGGGGGATCTTCGGCCTCGGATATCTTTTTGACCTCTGGACCATAAACGAACAGGTTTCCATTCTAAACGGCCAATCATTAGAATGAATTAGCCGCCTGTATACACAACGGCGATGAGATACGCCTTGTAGATCCTCCCATTGTGGTTAAGGGTAACGGTCACCGCATTCCAATCCACGGTTTCGATGGCCTTGCCCACGGTGTAGGAATGGAGCAGATCATCATCCTGCATCTGGCCGTAACCGGGAATGTCGGAAGTGGTAATGTAGTCCCCGGCAGCGATTTCACCGTTTCGATCGGTCACCCAGACGCGGCCTTCCCCCAAAGCGTTGACCACGCCGAACCGCTCTCCTTTTAAAGGTTTGTACCAATGCTTTCCGGGAAGGGGAACTTCGGAAACAAAAGCGCCCAAGACCGTTTTGTCCTTGGGAATGTCAGAGAGGGTCACGGTGGGCAGGGTGGAAGAGATGGATACGGCTCCTGTTTCATCCTTTCTTGTAACTGTCTTGCCCGTTATGGAAACGATCATTCCGGCAGGGACTTCCAAAGGCATCGCTTCATCCAGTTTCACATCGTGGGCCCCGGTAAACGGCCCATAATTGACACCTGCACCGATTGCGTAGAAATCGTAGAGCAAGCCGTCACCCACGACACCATTGCCGTTGGTTCCCGTGGCCCTGCCGAACAGGCCGGTGCCGTCCTCTCCCGAAGCCTCACCCCGGGCACCGATGCCGTTTTGCCCTTCGGAGGTGAAGTATCCGCCGTATTTTGTGCCTGGCCCGGTATTGGAAGCATAGCCGCAAACGCCCCGGCCGCTGATACCTGTCGCATCCCCATAAACGGCCCAGCCGTTTGCCGCAATGGCGGTGCCATAGATCCCCATGCCGTTGCTGCCGGAGGAAGAACCGTAAACGCCCATGGCGCCGGTGCCGGAAGCAGCAAAATATCCGCCATAGGAATAGTTAAAACCGATATAGCCGTTGATGGCCGAAACAACGGCCCCTTTGGGGTCGTGCGTGGTAGGAGAACCTGTTTCAACGGCACCCACCATGCTGATCTGGTCCGGACCTAACTTCGTTTCGGCAATGGTCTGTGTTGAAAGACTCAGGGAAACAAAAAGAACGGCGATTGCAGTGATGACTTCTTTCATTGTTCCTCTCCTTACTTCTCCATCTGTTCTTTGTGCATTTGTAAAACAAATGGCTTATAAACAATAATTTAAGCTATAAGCTTAAATTGCATTTTGAGCATGGGACATTCCTGCTGGAAAAGAGGTCTAAAAGCCACAATACCAAAATCTCGGGCAAATCTTCAATAAAAGATGTGCCGAATCAACGCCCCATTTCACCGGGTCGGATCAAACCGGCGATGGTCGGCAGCAGGACGCTGTTGGAAACTGTTGAGTTGACCTAACATCTGGTCGCTCAGTAAAAAGTGTGATTGATGATTACAATTCGGAGCGGTCTTTTGTACGCAGGTTCTTGATAATTGCCTTATAGCCCACGGACGGGTGTTCTTGATCGGGATCCTTTGCTTTGGCCCAGGCAAACCGGCGATCCACCTTTACAATCCGCCATTCCCCTTCCACCTGAATAAATTCATCATCGCCACCCTGTCTGGTTAGCAGCTGGTGAATCCGTTACGATCAATTCCGTATGGTGCGTCAAGTCAAAAACATGATCATCCCGGGTCAGCTCTCGACCGTCTTTGTGAAATGCCCTTCCAATTCCGCAAGGGCTTCTTCCATGCTGTCACAGAGCCAATGGGAGATTTCATCTCCCATGACATTCAGTTGGATTCCCCGTATAGAGGGGCGGACGGTTGAGACCGCCCGTCCATTTGACAATCATTTTTTTCGCTTTCGTTGCGGCGCCGTCTTCATTTGTTCAAGGCCCCACATCAGACGATTGACAATTTCATCGTCTTTGGCACCGGGAATTGCGCCTTCATCAATGAGCAGCTTTTCAATTGCGAGATTCCCACGGGCTCTTGCAACAATCAGCGGGGTCCAACCAAAATGGTTTCTGCTGTTGATATCGGCACCCTTAAAAATGAGCAACCGAACACTCTCCATGTCCCCATCAAAGGCCGCCGCCATTAGTGCTGTGATACCCAGTTTGTCTTTTCCACGGATATCCGATCCGGCTGCCAGCAGGCGTTGTGTGATATCCGTGCGGGGGCCAAAGGATTCCGAAGCCGCGGGTTCACCGCGGACGTGTGTCAAAGGCCCATTTGGCGCCTCCCAGTCTTCCACATGGCGCCTGGTCCTTGAGAGCCTGGACTCGGCCAAGGTGAGTGCCTTAAGCGACTCATCGCTCTTAAAGAGCCCATCGGCTTTCGCTTTAAGCGCTTTTACCCTGACATCGAGCGACTTGATTTCCATTTTTGCTCTTTTGATGTTTTCCAGCTTGCCGCTCATCCACTCTCCCGCTTTCAGGAGCCCAATTCCCTGGGCCACAATCAAGGCGTTCCGCCCTTTTGGATTGGCCATTCGAGGGTTTGCGCCGCCATTTAGCAGAAGTAGAAGGGTTTTTTCCCGCCCGTTCACGGCTGCCGCCATTAGCGCGGTCATTCCGCCGATAATGCGGTCGTCCTCCGTGAAGGAAAATTCTCCTTCCTCCTTCCCTCTCTTTCCGGTTTTTTTAGGCACACGGGTCATGACATCGATATCAGCGCCTTTTTCCAGAAGCAGGCGAACGATGTCAGAGTGCCCGGCCGCGGCCGCGGCCACCAGCGGAAAGTTCTGATTGACATCGGCGCCCGCTGCCAATGCCCTTTGAACCATCATCATGTTGCCATTGGCGGCCAACTGCGGCAACGCCGGTTTTAAAAAGGCCTGGTCGTAGGCCGCCCCGAGCCTGAAGACGATATCCCCCGAAGCTTTTTGACCATCGGGGCGTTCGAATGTGACGGCTCCTCCATTGTCCTTAAAATCCGGACCGATACTGTAGAAAGTGACCCCCAGGGCGTTGCCTGTCATTTTAAGCGGCTTTCCGTCAAAAGGATCCATTGGGATGTGCGCCATATAGTCCGGTGCAAGATTATCGATCCGGAGGGGGTAAGCCCCCTTATCCCAATGATAGGCTGCCGCGGCCACGGCCACTTCCGACAGGCGCAAGTTGGCTTCTCCCACAAATGGAGAGAGGGATACCTTGGAAAAACGGGCAAGGGCGAGAGCGGAAATAATTCCGCCCGGGTGTTTCATCATCTCCTTTTCCCATTCTTGATGTTTCTGAAATCGTTGATAAACCGGTTGGGAAAGAAAATCGTAGGTCTTTTTCCAAAAACGATCATGGAATCGAAGTTCGGAATCCAGCATGAATATACGGTAGGGAAGAATGCAGAAGATATACTCGAATGCATCATTTCCCCCCATAAAAAGAAGATCGCACAATGATTTTGTGGAGATATCCCTGGAGAAAGAATAGAGAAACATCGCTTGTTCCATGACCAGGGCACGCAAAAAAGATTCGAACAGAAATCCTTCGGGTTTGGTCGATACAGGCATTTGTTCCTTATGAATTTCCGGCGAAAAAGCCAAGGACCGCTCGAGGACCGCCTTCCGGGTTTCTATCAAACGTCCGCTGAGCCCATTTGCAATAAGATAGGGGGTTCGGCTGAAAAGAAGGGCCATGCGGCCGATAGCCCCGATACTGGCCAATGCCGCTTTTGTGTCTCCATTGGCTGTTTTTAAAAAGGCGTCAAGGCCCAATAAGCGCGATGCCAAAATGGCGCCGTGAACCGGAGGGAGTTGGGCTTCATAGGATGGCCAATGACGGTCCGTTGCGGGATCGGGCATGAAAGAGACATTTGGTGCTTGAGCAGCAAGATTGAGCGATGACATGGCCGGTTGATTTTTCTTTAGCACGGCCTTGGTATTCCCAATGCTCGGCACAAATCCGGGGCTCTCGATTCGAGAGGCCCAATGGGGCAGATGGATCCCATCGAATGCCTGCTGGTAAATGCGGGCGCCGTTTTTATCATAGGGTATGGGTGCCGGTTTCACCCGCACGGCTTTTGCCAGCCCCCGGGTCTGTCCGGACATCAGTTGGGCCCGGGCATCCAAATCCATTTTGAGATATGTGATGACAAGGAAAGTGAGAACGATTCCCAGTGCGCAGCAAAGCACCGGGCGTGACCACGATCCGCAGGCCAGGACCGCTCCCTTTTCCTTGAGGGCAAATCGTCGAATCAAGAAAAAGCCGCACAGAAAGCAGATGGTCCAGGAAATCGCGTAAGCCAATAACCAATCGGGTTTGATATTGTTGGAACGTAGAAGGCCGGCGGCAAGGACATAAGCGCCTCCCCAAAAAAGCGGCAAAAGGAAGGCAATGGCGCGAAGGACAACGCGTCCCCACCGTTTCCCGATTTTTCCGGAAACAGCATAAACGACGGCAATGAAAAGCAGTGCCAAGGCCTGGCTTTCCATCCAGAGCAATGCGAACCCCATAATTTCCCTCCTCTCTCTTAAAGGTCAAATTACGGCCGGCAAAGTCTTATTTTTCCGTGCATCACCACTTTCAGGTTTTTGATCCCTTGCCCAACGGGTTTCTCTGACCGAATACTTTCCGTTTGCCCTGACCAAAACAAAACGATGGGCCCCCCAATCGGCATGGGTGGGCCCTTCCGAGCGACTAATGGCAAAATCTTCGGGAACTTTAATTTGTTCGAGATGGACTTTCTCACATGGCGTGGCGTCATGGAACAAAGGCGGCTGCCGTTTAGTCGCTTCTTCCTGAGAATAGACGGTTTCACAAAAGAGGCACAATACGAACACACAAACCGGCAAAAGCAAAAGGGTTCCATTCATCTTCATGCCCATTCTCCTGCTTGCATGTGGAAGAAGTGTTTCAACTATATTACAGGGTCCAATCCTCAGTCAATTCGTTTCCATCCGTAAAAGGCCCTTTGGGCCATGTTGTCAAGGGGCGTTTTCCCGGCCCGGGAGTAGGCTCATGGGCCTTTCGGAGGGGCAAATCTTGAAGGCATCAAAAGTGGATCAAACCGGCGATGACCGCCACAAGGAGGCTGGTGGACACCATGGAATTCACCTTAAAGAACGCCATGTCCAGGCGCGTGAGATCATCGGGCGTGATGATCCGGTGTTCCCAGATCAGAAGACCCCCGGTGATGATGGAAAGAAGGTAAAAGCCCAGGCCAAGGGATGCCAGGGCCCCTGCCGCCACAAAGAGCACAAAGGCCGCCACGTGACTCAATGCCGCTACTCTTAACGCTTTTTGGGTCCCCATTTTGGCGGGAACGGAATGAAGTCCCATGTGCCGGTCGAACAGAACGTCCTGGCAGGCGTAAAGGATATCAAAGCCCGCGGTCCAGAAGATAACCCCCAGGCCCAGGACAATGGGTGCCGAAGCAACACCGCCGGTCACCGCGATCCATCCGGCAACAGGCGCCATGCCCAGGGCCAGACCGAGCAGATAATGGCAGAGGTGCGTGAACCGCTTGGTAAAGGAGTATCCCAGAAGGACCACCAGGGCCATAGGGGCCAGTTTGCCGCACAGGGGATTGATGGCCCATGAAGCCAATAGAAAAACGGCAACGGAAACAAGGATGAGGCCCCATACGCTCGATACCGAAAGCTTCCCCGAAGGGATTTCGCGTCCGGCGGTGCGCGGGTTCCGGGCGTCCAAGTGGCGGTCGGCGATGCGGTTGAATGCCATGGCCGCGGCCCTTGCCGCCGTAAAGGCCACTGCCATGAGGAGGAGTACCGTGATGGGCGGCAGGCCTCTCGCCGCCAGAACCGCTCCGGTTAAGGCCAGGGGAAGGGCGAAAAGGGTGTGTTCGATCTTGACCAGGGCGAAAAGGGTTTGTAAGGGCATGAACGCCTCCCGATGCAGGTGGATCAGTGAACCAGTTTCGGAGTCACCATTTCCGTTGAAACCAGTGCTTCCGAAATGGACCCTGAAGCCGCAATGTCCAGATCCACATAGAGTATGGGGATTCGATTTCCCGGCCGAATTGAACCTATGTCCCCATATCCCAAAGCCCGGGCACCGTTGATTGTTCCAAATCTCAATAGGGTGTCGGGATGAAGCCCCGGATACCGTTCATGAATAAAGCGCATTTCGTCAAAAAGGCTGAGACTGCCGACAGACGCCAGGGAATCGGTGCCGATGGCCGGGTTGACACCGCGTTTCATAAGTGCGGGGATGTCCGGTAGTTTTCGGTGCAGTGCCCAGTTGGACCTGGGGCACAGACACACATGGGCGCCGGTCCGGGCCAAGGCATCCATTTCAGAGGAAGACATTTCCAGAAGGTGCACGGCCAGGGTGTTTCGGTCCAAAAGCCCCAAATCCAGGGCCAATTGGACCGGCCCCTTTCCAAAGCAGTCCCATCCACTAAAGTTGATCCCTCTGCCGGTCATGAAGTCGGCCCAATCCCCTTTTCCGTTCATTAGAAACGCCACTTCTTCCCGGGATTCGGCCAGGTGCAGACAGAACCGTCGCCCAATGCGGGCATCGGCACCCTGAATCCTTTTGAGCAGGAAAGGACTGGTGGTGTGTGGCGCGTGGGCGGCCCAGGCATGTTGAACACACCCTTTGTCCTCCGGAAGAGGGGGTAGGTCCCGGTCATTGCCCAGGCATTCCGTCCAGACAATGGCCCCAAGACCGGCCGTTCTAAGGGCCCGATCCACCGCAATGTGGGGGCCGAACTCCCCAACCAGGGCAGTGCCTGAAGCCATGAGCGCATGGATTCCCCTTATGACCATCCGTTGGGCGGCTTCGGCACTCTGGCGGTTCCTGTGGTCGATGACCCCTTCTACCCAGGGGATAAAACCGTCCCCGGCAAGGGGTCTGGCCGAGTCGTCAAGGGCAATGTGGGTGTGAGCGTTTACCAGGGCTGGCATAAGGATCCCCGGTCCATGATCGATGGTGGCGCCGCCGGATCCGGCATGATTGTATTTGCCGATATCCAGAATCCGGTTTTCATGAACCGTGACACGGCCGTTTTCAACAAAGTGCCCTGGTTCGATCATGATCCAGCGCGCCCGGTGGGTGACGGGTGTCATGGGGTTGGCTCGTGGCTGTTTTGAACGGGAACATAAAGGGTGTCCCGCTGAAGGGGATTAAAACCGGCGGCCCGGATCAGCCGTATGATCTCTTTTTGGGTCATTCGGTTTTTGACACCGACGGAAGCCACGACATTTTCCTCAATCATGGTGGAGCCCATATCGTCGGCCCCGAAATGAAGGGCCACCTGACCGATGTGGTGTCCTTGGGTGACCCAGGAAGCCTGAATGTGAGGGATATTATCCAGAAAAATCCGAGAAATGGCCAGCATCCTGAGATAGGGGATGCCGCCCAGGGGCTTGCCTGAAAGGGTGTTCTGACCGGGCTGGTAGGGCCAGGGAATAAAAGCCGTGAATCCGCCGGTTTCATCCTGAAGGTTTCTGATGGCAGACAGGTGCAAAATGCGTTCTTCCGGGGTTTCAATATGACCGAACATCATGGTGGCCGTGGTTTTGAGCCCCAGATGGTGGGCCGTTTTCATAACGCCGAGCCATTGGGCGGTTGTGGCTTTCCTGGGAGAAATTTTCCGCCGCACCCGATCCACCAGGATTTCCGCACCCCCGCCCGGTATGGACCCCAAGCCGGCGTCCCTTAGCCTCTGGATGACCTGGGGAATTTCCATGTTCTCCTGGCGGGCCATGAACACCACTTCGGGCGGCGAATAGCCGTGCACATGGAGTCCCATCTGTTTCATGAGCGCCAATCGCTCTTCGTGCCAGCGCAAATCCAGATGCGGGTTGAGCCCTCCCTGATAGAGAATCTGCGTGCCGCCCAGATCAAGGGTTTCACGACACTTTGCGCGAAGGGTTTCTTCATCCATGACATAGGCATCAGGGCTCTCCTGGGATTTGTAAAAAGCGCAAAAAGCGCATTCAGAAGTGCAAACATTGGTGTAGTTGATGTTGCGGTCCACCGCATAGGTGGCAATGGGGTCCGGGTTATGGACAAAACGGGCCTTTTGCGCCAGCCGGCCCAAGGTCAGGAGATTCCCTTTTTCGTACAGCAGCAGGGCTTCCTTCTTATTCAGCCGTCGGCCTTCCCATGCCAGGTCAATGATTTCTCTGAGCGAAGATGGCGTCATTTTGCTGAGTGTTTTGGATAGGCTGGTGAAAGGTGTCCCGCTGTTCGGGAATGAGGCCGGCCTCTTCAATCATTTCTATGAGGCGCCCGCGGGTTAGTCCCTTTGCGGTCATGGCTCCTGCCTGGTGGGCGATCCGTTCCTTTACAATGGTCCCTTCGAGATCATCGGCCCCGAAATGAAGGGCCGTCTGTGTCAGTTTCAGGCCCATCATCACCCAGTAAGCCTTTATATGGGTGATATTGTCAAGGATCAACCGGGCCGCGGCAATGGTTTTGAGGATGTCCACACCCGTGGGGCCCGGCAGATGCGCCAACGGTGTGTTTTCAGGATGAAAGGGGAGTCCGATGAATGCCTTAAAACCATTGGTCCTGTCCTGCATCTCCCGCAACCGAAAGAGATGCTCAACCCGTTCTTCCATTGTCTCCATATGGCCGAAAAGCAGCGTTGCATTGGTACCGATATCCAAGGCGTGGGCTTCCCCATGAATTTCCAGCCAGCGGCTTGCCGGGATCTTCCGGGGAAAGAGGGCCTGTCGGACACGCTCTGAAAAGACTTCGGCGCCCCCTCCCGGCATGGCCGCCAAGCCCGCCGCCTTGAGCGCTTTCAGACATTCCATGGAGGAGATCCGGGCTTTATTGGCCATATGATCGATTTCAACGGCTGTAAAGGCTTTCAGTTCAAGGCCGGGCCGGGCCTGCGAGAGGGTTTCCAAAAGGCCCGTGTAATAATCAATGGGAAGGTGGGGATGGCATCCGCCCACCACGTGGACCTCTCTCAAATCCGCCACAGGGCTTTGTGCGATGACCGCAGCTGCTTCCTCGTGGGTATGGGTGTGGGCGTCCTTCGCATCGGGAGAGCGGTGAAACGCGCAGAAACGACACCGGTTTTCGCACACATTGGTATAATTGAGATGGTGATTGGAGATGAAAAAAGCTTTGTCACCGTGGAACGATCTTTTAACGGCCGAGGCGACCGTTCCAAGACCGTTGAGGTCCATTGTGTTGAAACAGGCAAGGCCGTCTTCCCGTGTTAACCGTTCATTTAGGAGCAGTTTTTCCCCGATTGCGCGAATGCGGGGATCCATGATGCTTGAAAGGAGATCATCTGAAAGATAATCGTTGATCGTATGAGTTGTTTTCATGATATCCGATTCTGCCGTGACCTTGCACCGTGACAAAAATTATTTGTTGACAGTGATCTGGGTGACCACCTGGTCAACAATAATCCTTGTCGTCGGTGTTGACAAGTGTTTTCTTAAAAAAAAACGCGAGGAAGCAGACTGGAACGCTTCCTGATGCCATGGCGTGAATAATTGCACAAAGTTATTATTGACATGTATTTAAGAACATGCTAGTTGACTTTTGTTTTATGCGGGCGAGTTATGTATTGTGTGCCGCAAAAGATCCTCCGGAACAGATTTTAGTTGCCCTGTGGCCTGCACTTAAGCGCGGCCATGTTGTTGGAAGTGTGATAGTTTTTGTTAACCCATTAAGATTAGAAAATAGGAGAAGAAACAATGATTAAACCCCATGGATCCGATACCCTGAACCCTTTGTACGTTGAAGACGACGCCAAGCGCGCCGAGCTGATAAAGGAAGCCGAAGGGCTCCCTTCAATCGTTATCTGCTCTGCCGCCGCCGGTAACGCCGTGATGCTCGGCTCCGGATACTTCAACCCGCTGACCGGTTTCATGAACAAGGCCGATGCCCTGTCCGTGGCCAAAGACATGCATATGACCAACGGCCTGTTCTGGCCCACCCCCGTGCTCAACATGGTGGAAGATGCCAGTGCCATCAAAGATGCCAAACGCATCGCCCTTTTGGACCCCAACGTGGAAGGCAATCCCGTGATCGCCATTCAGGATGTTGAAGCCATCGAGGAATATACCGATGAAGAGATGAAAGAGATGACCGAGAGTATTTTCCGCACCCTCGATATGGATCATCCTGGTGTCAAAGCCTTTAACACTGTCGGTAAAATCGGTATTGCCGGCCCCATCCAGGTACTGAACTACTCTTACTTTGACAAGGAATTTCCCGAAACCTTCAGAACCGCCGTGCAGATCCGCGACGAAATCGGCAAACTGGGCTGGGAAACGGTGGTGGCGTTCCAGACCCGTAACCCCATGCATCGGGCCCATGAGGGCCTGACCAAGATGGCCATGGAAGCGGTCAATGCTGACGGCGCAGTCATCCACATGCTGCTGGGCAAACTGAAACCGGGCGACATTCCGGCTGACGTCCGTGACGCCGCCATCCGAAAGATGGTTGAGCTGTACTTTGAGCCCAACACCTGTCTGATCACCGGATACGGTTTTGATATGCTTTATGCCGGACCCAAAGAGGCCGTGCTTCACGCGGTATTCCGCCAGAACATGGGCTGCACCCATCTGATCGTCGGCCGCGATCACGCCGGTGTCGGCGACTATTATGGCGGTTTTGATGCCCAGACAATCTTTGACGACATTACCAAAGACGATCTGCTCATCGACATCTACCGCGGCGATCACACCGCTTATTCCAAGAAGTTGGGGAAGGTTATCATGATGGGTAGCGTCACCGATCATACCAAAGATGACTGGGTCTTCCTGTCAGGTACCAAAGTTCGGGAAATGCTGGCTGCTGGCCAGGATCTGCCCACGGAGTTTGCACGTCCGGAAGTGGCCAAGATCCTGATGGATTACTATCAGTCCGAAGCCGCCAAGTAGCTTTTTGGTATAACCGGATCATCAACTTTTTAAATGAAGCGCTCGCCGGGAGTATCCGGTGAGCGTTTTTTTTGTCAATATCGCTTTTGATTCCTGCCATCTGTTCATGGAGATCCCAATGGTCCTCAAAAAGGACGATTCTCTTAACCTCCATATTAAACAATATTGTACTAATTGTTTAAAAATTTTAGGTGGATGCCGATTTTTTACTTCTTGACTCCAAAGATCATTTCACATAAACTCCATATTTTTTCATAGAAAGCCTAGGCCTTACTCAGAAATAGCTTCCCGGAATTGACGCTCAGACGAACAAAAATGACGTTATTCTTGAGCGAGCTCTTGGCAACGCTTTTGTCATTTTTTCGGAGATGTTCCCAGAAAAGGAGATGTATGAGATGCTGCAGAACAAGGTAGGTTACGACATTATTCAAAAACTCGGCGGTGTTACGACGATCGATGAGGCCCAGAATATTTTCGAAAAACACATGGATGCGGAGAACCTTGTCAATATTCGCAAAATCAAGAATGCGGAGGCGCTTTTAAAGATCGCAAATGCCATCGTGGTCTGTGGTCCCGACGATATTTTTGTCAATACCGGGTCGGATGAGCATGTTCAGAAGGTGCGCGGGATGTCTCTCGAAAAAGGGGAAGAAACGAAACTGGCAATGGAGGATCATACCATTCACTTTGATCTGGCTGCCGAACAGGGACGAATCATCGATCGCACCTTCTACATCGCCAATCCGGATGAGCAAATCAGCTCCCTGGCCAATCGCATGGATCGCGATGAAGCCCTTGAAGTCGTTCGAGACACCATGAGCGGCATCATGAAGGACAAGACCATGATCATCGGGTTTTACAACCGCGGTCCCATCGGTTCCCCGGGTTCCAATCCGGCCATTGAGGTGACCAGTTCTCTGTACGTTTGTCACAGCGCGGAGCTACTTTATCGGAATGTCTTTGATCACTTCGATGAAGAGGTTGAGCGGTTGGGCCATTTCTATTCAAACATCCACAGCGAGGGGTTGAATCGAACCGAAGACCTTCCCAATGCCAGAGTTTTCATGGATCGAAGCTTTCAGACCACCTACAGCATGAATTGTACCTATGCGGGCAATACACTGCTCCTTAAAAAAGGGAATCATCGCTTTTCAGTGGACAGGTCCGTTTACACCAACCGGGGTGTCGATCTGGCCGAGCATATGTTTATCACGGGAATTGAGGGACCCGACAAAAGGCGGGTGACCTGGTTTGCTGGGGCGGCCCCCAGCGGCTGCGGCAAGACCACCACGGCAATGGCCGGCGCCCACTTCCTGGGTGATGATCTGGCACAGATGTGGATTGCGGATGACGGCACGGTTCGCTCCATCAATCCGGAATCGGGTATTTTCGGGATCGTGGAGGACGTGAACCGCGAGGGGGATCCCTTGCTGATGGATTGTCTGAGAAAGCCCGGTACCGAGGTGATCTGGTCGAATGTGCTGATCGATAATGACAAGGTGCCCCACTGGGTGGGTAATGGTGAGACACATCCGAAAAAGGGATTCAACTTCCAGGGACCCTGGGAAGAGGGGATGGTGGATGAAAAAGGCAAGCCCGTTCCCATGAGCCACCCCAATTCCAGATGCACTCTGAAAGCATCGGCCCTTGCCAACTGCTCTCCCCTCATAGAAGACCCGCAGGGTGTGGAAACCAGCGTATTTACCTATAGCGGCCGGGACAGCGATACCATGCCGCCGGTCTGGCTGGCCCCCACACCGGATCACGGAGTGGTGATCGGCGCTTCCATTGTATCGGCGGCAACGGCCACGGAAGTGGGGGCTACCGGTGTGAAACGGGCGCCGTGGGCCAATGCCCCGTTCATTCCGGGTGCGCTGGCGGACTACATGGATGCACAGTTCAAATTCTTTAACAGCGACAAAATCGACGATGATAAACGACCCGTGCTGGCCGGCCTCAACTATTTTCTGACCCATGAGGCCAGAGGCGGGGATTCCAAAAAATTACTGGGAGAAAAGAGAGATGTGAAGGTGTGGCTGGGGTGGCTTGAAAGGCGCTTTCACGGGGATGTTGACGCCATTTTGACACCCGTCGGTTATCTGCCCAAATATGAGGATTTAAAGGCGCTCTTTAAAGACATCATCGATAAGGAATACCCGGAAGAGCTGTATGTGAAGCAGTTTTCCCTGTACATTGACAATATCGTTGCCCGCATTGATTTGCAGAAAGAGGCCTACGGGAAAGAGGCGGATGTGCCGGCCCGTCTCTTTGAGATTCTGGATGAGCAGCGGGAAGGATTAATGGCCCTTAAAGGGAAATTCGGAGCCATTGTCACGCCTGCAGAGTTGATGGCGTGATCAATTTCTATTTGTCTATCTGAAGACATCGACCATGGGGCAGGGCGCTTTTGTTGGGGCGTGCTGCCTTTTTTTTAGGGAGACACCATCATGAACGGGAACGGGTTTCATCTGATCCATGAAGATTCAAACGGAAAGAAAGCCGGTCTTGCGACGGCTCTCGACGGGTGTCGCATTTACGTTGAAACGGCGGGGTCTGGGACCCCCATCCTGCTGGTGCATGGATGGACCATGAGCGGGGCGTTCTGGCGTCATCAAATGGCGGGACTGAGGGATCGGTACCAGGTGGTGACAATGGACCTTCGGGCCCACGGGAATTCATCAAAAACCATGGAAGGACACACCATTGAGGGTTATGCCACCGATGTTCGCGCGGTTATCACGGCGCTAAATCTCGATGGAGTTGTGCTGGCGGGATGGTCTCTGGCGGGCCCCGTTGTGCTGGCATACTGGCGGCGGTTCGGTGG
This sequence comes from Thermodesulfobacteriota bacterium, assembly GCA_028278625.1. The sequence continues at coordinate 10,333 of JANQDY010000183.1, read as the reverse complement.
TGACAGGCTTTCCGCACTGGCGCTGGTGGAAGTGACGCCGTTTCCATTTTCCCCAGAGGAATGGAACATACACTCTTTAAAGAATTATAATTTTGAAGGGATGAACAGATCTTTCGGTGCGGTGGAGCAGGATCGGATCGCCTTTGGCAGGGCGTTTATCAAAACCATGTTCAAAAAGGGAGACGCAAGTCCCGAAGTTTTGGAGTGGATGTTCAGAGAGCACATGAAAACGCCCACCCCGGCGGCCATTGCGGCCTATTGCGATTACCTGATGGGAGACTACACGTCAGTGCTCAAGAATGTGTCGGTTCCCAGTCTGGCCGTCTATGGGAATTCGGGACATCTTTGTTTCGGGCCTAAAACCGGCGATTATGTGTCAAATGAGATCCCCGATTGTCGCCTCAAGGTTATGGAACAAAGCGGCCATCTTCCGTTCTTCGAGGAGCCCGAAGCATTTAATGACGTACTTGCCGAACTGGTTTTTCGGAGCAACTGACAAATCCACAGTCGTCCACTGGAAAACCGGTTTCACCCTTTCCAGGTTCACGGACCTTTCGGTGAGTTGTTCCATCCTCTATTGGGCACGATTGACGACATATCTGAAGAGGATAAGGCTCAGAAGCGCTAATGCCAGAAATGCAACGCTCACGGGGACAAGGGAATCTGATTCAAGAAAGCTGGCAATACCGGAACAAATCCCTGATACGATTGAAAACAGACTCCCTAGGGCTGCGCTGGCGGTACCGCCCGCATGAGGGAAAAGACCCAGCGTCTTTGCAAATATGCCGGTGAAAACGACGGCGCCGCAAATGAACAGAATAAGCGCTGGTGTAAAGGTGGTGGCCAGATTCATGGGTGTGCTTATCCCCACAATCAGCCATGCAAAGCTCAAGGCGAGAGCTGCTGCCAGGAATATGTTGGTACTGTTTTTGGTTTTTGATTTTGAGAGCAGGTAGCGGAAGATCATAATTCCTATTGTCCACGAAATCCCAAGTGCCAGCGCCACATGCCCATAGACAACGGCGCTATACTTCAGTTCTGTTTCAATGAGAAAAGGACCGACAACGTTATATACGGTAATGAATCCATACATCATTCCACAGATCAGTGCCCCTGAGACAAAATACTTGTTTAGGAAAACGTCCTTGTAGCTCCTTGCCAATTGTGTCAGTTTTGTGCCAAAACAATTTGAACAGGTTTCCGGAAGGAAAAGGGCAACCAATAGGAAACAGAACGCCGTATAAATGGTCAAGAAATAGAAGCAGGATTTCCAGCCGAAAAAGTCCTGCAGGTAGCCCCCGATAAAGGGTGAGATGATAGGGCCGGCTGCCCAGGCAATGAGTACATAGCTCGCGTATTTTGACAAAGTTTTACCGGAAAAACTGTCGCTCAATACCGCGCGATTTACCACACCCACACCGCCCGTGAACATGCCTTGGAGAAACCTTATAACTAAAAACAGGGTAATGCTGGTTGTAAGCGTGATCAGATATGAGGAAAGGGAATATCCAACCAAGGAAAAAACCAGCACTTTCTTCCTACCGAAACGATCCGATATGCTGCCGTAGACCAATTGAAAAATGCCATATGCGATCAGGTAGACGGTAACGGCCAATCGTGTTTCGGCTGCGTTGGCGTGGAAATAGGCAGCAATGTGTGGCAACGATGGGACAAAAACATCTACCGCCGAGCCAAGAATGAAAGTTGTGATCGCCACAATTGAAAAGACAAGCAATGGTCTCTTGACCCTGATTTCCCCTTCCATGTTTCCCTCCGATTTCTCCAGGCTTTCCGCTACGGGTTATTCGCGGCCGGCACCTCAAGTACCAGCCAATACATGAAATCGCTGGCAATGCTGAAATCTTCACCGTCGATGACGAAAGTGGTGTTGTTGCTTTTCATGTGGCAGCCCGCACAATTGGGTCGCCCATAGCTTTCCATGGAGGTATTGCCCAAAAATGGTCTTTCACTGCCGTCTTTGCCCTTAACGGGGGTTTTGGGAAGAGGATCGGTGGCCTCAACCGCCGTCTGATTATTGATGCAGGCGGTGCCGCTTTCCTGGGGGATCCACTGGGTTGAGATAAGTGCATAGTTCTCCCAAACGCCACCCCTCAAGATATCCCGGCATCCGGCGTTCCAGTCGTCAGCGGTAAAATAGATGGAACTGACCGGAAACTGGCGGCATATTCTGGACAGTCCCAAAACAGGATTTGGCGGCTGATCAACACACCAAGCGGTTGCATCGGGGTTTGAAGGGTTGATGCATTGGCCGGTTGGGGCGTTGGATTCCGGCACTGTATTGCAGACCTGGCAGGCATTGCCCTCGTCACAGACGGAGCCGAAGAAGTTCCATTCACGGCCTTCGGAATCCCCACATGCAACGGAAGCCCCGTTGTCCCCATCTTCATTCCCGTCTTCCGGCAACGCGGTACAGTCCGGGGCATTGTTTACATGCTCAAAGGTTGACCAAATCCAATTGGGCTGGCTCAGGGTTTTGTGAGCGATGTGCATACCCACCAGGGCCATCTCTTTGATTTCACAGGTTTCTTGTCCCGTGCTATTCCTGAAGCCGGGGGTGTAGACCAACAATTCCTCAATATGGTAGTCTTCCCTGTTGAATCCGGTAATATCCATCCAAGCATTCTTCATGACAATGGCTCCCATCCGGGAATCGGCTGGATCGCCGCCCTCGTAAGCGCCATCGCCGCAGATGAAAGTAACATCTATCCCGGCTTCGGCCCAGGCCTTTAGGGTGGTCACGGTATTGAGTCCTTGAGTTACCACCCAATCGTAAGTTGCGGGGCTTAATAGAATTTCGTAGCGCACAAACCTACCATTGGCGGCGATGACAGGGTCCGAGGAGAGACCGCCGGTTTGTGCCTCAAGGAATGAGTCATCGATTTTGCCTATTTGTTGAATGACTCTGTATCGCTGGTGTTCGGGGACGGACTGGCATGCCTCCGGATAATACCGGGAACCGGATGCCCCGGGGGTTGACCCCTGATTCAGAAGATCGGCTGTGGAAGACCATCGGTTCCACTGGGTCGGATTGTCACCGGAAGTGCTTAATTGATCGCCTACGTCAGGTGCGTTCAGGGCCAGGAACGTCTGCCAGGAAAAGTGGTCGAAATCGCATTGATCTTGATCGTAAGAATTTGTACACTGCCATGAGGTTTTCATGTCGGCAGGCAGGTTGTAAGTTAGGCTACAGACCGGGGCTGCTGAGCCCCCACTTATGGAATTAGAGGAATCACACCCCCAGTTCAAAATAAGGAACAGCAAGAAGAAGCATACCGATAAAGGACTGTTCTGAAATAGTATCATTGCTTTTGCCCTTTCGTGATGGGGTTGGAATTGAATTTTGAAAAGAAAAGGATGGCGGTTTGATGAAGCCTTCTGGGGAGCTGAGATGAATCATATTCACCCAACTCTTTATATTCGAATTGCGCCGGTAGAGTCAAGGGCGTTGTTTTAGCGTGGAACGTCTTTTCTTCGAACAGCCTTGGGCATATTGCCATAAGGGGCCTTTTCGTCAGATTGATGCTTTTGAGCACTAAAAAAGTGTCATGGGAAGCTCTTCTCCGGACCTTTACCACCTAATGGGTGAACCTGGCTCACGCAGCCGGAAAAGTCGCCGTCTTCAAACATGGGGATCATGGTCACCAGATGTCTTTCGCCCCCAGGGGTTGAAACATAATGGCGGGATTCCAAGCGACCGTATTTGAAATCGTCGAAAATGGCATCGATCTTTACCCTGGTATTACTCATCGCGAGATACCATGGTCTCAAGTTGATCCCTAAATGTATTGGGTGAGGTTCATGTTCCTTTTTTTGCACACTGTACGGGCCAAACGGAGGCGTTGCCCGTCCTGCGAAAAAGTTGGATTTCGTTTCACATTGGTCTCCATTTTGCCACATATTATATGAAAATGATAGGAATCAATCCGGAGGGTGTCAAACAAAAACCATAAGGGGAATAGAAAGGGGGTTCGTGACATGAAATACTTGATGGCCTTGGATGCGGGGTCCGGAAGCTGCAGAAGCATCATTTTCAGCCCTGACGGAACGGAAGTCGGTTCCGGAAGCAGGGAATGGCTCCATCCCACGATTCCCGAATACCCGGGATCTCAGGTGTTCCAGACGAGGAAGAACTGGAACGCCATCTGTGAAAGTATCAGAGAAGCCCTTTTGAAAGCCCATGTCCGGCCCAAGGAGATCGCCGCGGTCAGCGCCACAAGCATGCGGTTCGGTTCGGTCCTCTATGATGAAGGTGGAAGCGCCCTATGGGCAGCACCCAATACGGATGCACGGTCCGGGGACCAGGTCGTAGCGGCGATCCAACAGGGCCATTTTGACCGGTTCTATGGGATAACGGGAGATGGATTCACCTTATGTGACCTGATGAGGTGGATGTGGGTCAAGGAGACCCTTCCTGAGACGTGGAAGAGGGTGAGGCATTTTACGCTGATCAGTGATTGGATCCTCTACAAGCTCAGCGGTAACTTTGTCTCCGATCCATCCATAGCCGCCTGTTCGGGCCTGTTTGATATTAAAAGACGGGTCTGGTCCCAAGAGATCGCGGCTCTCTTTTCAATACCCCTCGAAATCTGTCCCGTTGTTCATGAATCGGGATCCGTGATCGGGGAAGTCATCCCCCGGGCAGCCAAGGAAACCGGTCTCGAAGCGGGAACACCGGTGGTGGTCGGCGGCGGAGACACCATGGCCGGTCTCATCGGTACCGGACACTTCGAAGAGGGGGCTTCAACGGTACTGGGAGGCACTCATTGGCAGCAGACATTCCTCGATAAAAAGGCGGTCATTGACCCCCATGGCCGAATCAGGGTTTCTCCCCATATGGTCCCCCATCTTTGGATGTTTGAAACCAACGCCCCGTTTATCGGGCTTACAATGAGATGGTTCAGGGACGCCTTCTGTGAAGCGGAAAAGCATCTGGCCGAAAACATGGGAGTGGATGCCTACTATCTGATGGAAAAAATCGCCGAAAAGGCCCCGGTGGGATCAAATGGCCTCATGGCGTTGTTTGCCAACCTCTTTAATGCCAAAACCTGGGTCCACGGCCCATCGGCCTTCATGCAGTTTGACGTCACTTCTCCCCAGAAATTCGGCAAAAGGGAATTTATTCGAAGGATCCAAGAGGATGCCGCGTTTCAGAGTCTCGGAAATCTGGAGAGTATCTGGGATGTCGCCGATGTTCATCCTTCACCTTCCACGGAAATCGTTTTTGCGGGTGGTGGGTCCAAAGGCTTTCTCTGGCCCCAGATTCTGGCGGATGTCACGGGAAAGCGGGTAAAGGTTCCGGTGGTCAAAGAAGCCACGGCACTCGGGGCCGCCATCTGTGCGGGCGTGGGGGTCGGCATCTACAAAAGCCTTCGCCAGGCAGCCGAGGGGATCGTAACATGGGACCGGGTCTTTGAGCCGGACCGGAAAAATCATCAGGCCTATTTGGGGCTCTACGAGAAATGGCGGGAGGCGTATCTTCAGGCCATGAAAATGGTGGAAAAAGGGATCGTGGAACCCCTATGGAGGGTCGCGGGCACTTGAAATCCGTAAACGTGGAAATATGGTGGACACTTTGATATTCCGATTCAGGTTTTTAGCGGCCAATTGCTCCGAAATAAGGGAACGGAGATGAGAGCATGTTTGATTTTTTAAAAGACCTGGATAACGATATCCGGGATGCCTTGTTGATCCAGTTGCGCAATCTCTGGACCCACACATCGACCGCCATAGAGGGCAATACCCTGACCCTGGGGGAGACGGCGTTTGTTCTTGAGGAGGGGCTTACCATATCTGGGAAGCCCCTCAAGGACCATCAAGAGGTCGTAGGACATGCCCGGGCAATCGACCTTGTTTACGGGCTTATCCGACGAGAATCACGGTTTACGGACAAAGACCTCTTTGATCTGCATAAGACAGTGCAAACGGAGCAGGTGGTGGATGTTTACAGGCCGGTTGGCGCCTGGAAAGTTGAACCGAATTCCACTGTGATCGTCTCGGGAAACGATCAGGTCATATTCGAATATGCAGCGCCGAAGGATGTGCCGAAGCTTATGAACCGTTGGTTTGGCCTCCTGCAAAACACCTGTCCGGAAACGGAAATGAACAGGGAGGAAGTCCTTATGGCCTATGTGCGGCTTCATGTTTCTTTTGTCAGGATCCATCCCTTCTGGGATGGAAATGGCAGGATGACCCGTCTCATTGCCAATGTTCCCGCCCTGGGTGCCGGTTATCCTCCAATTATCATCCCTAAAGAGCGCCGCCGGGAATATATTGCGGCCCTGTCTGAATATCATCTTACCGCAGGGACCATAACCGAGAGAAGCGAACTCTTGCCCATGATGGACAAACTGGACCGGTTCAGACGGTTTTGCTCGGAATCCTGGTCAGAATCGATGAAGTTGGTGGATCAAGCGAGGAAAAAACAGAAGGAACGAAACCAGCGAAATATTACCGAATAGAACGATCGATGGGATCATTTGCCACAGGGATCAAATGAAAAACGTCGGATCACTCAGATACCAGGTTTGAAATGGGCAGTCTATGCTCGAGGAGACACAACACTTCATGGACGGTTTCCCTGAACACGGCACGTTAGAAACCGCGGACGACTACGGCCTCATTATCGAACATGATCCGGTATTTTGGTTTTCACTTGAAGCGCTGGTCGACGATATTGAAGATTCCATTCGGAAAAAGAGCATTGCATTTACAAAAAATGAAATTAAGGAATTACAGGGAAAAGGCCACGTACTAGCTCCGGAGAAAATCGAAGAAACGATTGAAAATGGTACCGCACGAACGGAAAGAGAAATCAAGGAAAACCGAATTAAAAAAATACTCAAACACGCTTTCGAAGACGACGAATCGGAAAACTCGTCCCATTCCCCCAGCCAATAGCAATTCCCACGCGTCATCCCCGGGTTGCGGGCACCTCCCTCTGAAGGGGGGGGGACGCTGTTCAGATTCCGGGATTATTACTAAAAAATCAGAAAGTTAGCCATTAAACATCATGGAGAATTTAAAGAAAACTTTTTTCAGGGCCTTTTATGTTTAACGGGTGCACCTGGCTGACGCAACCGGAAAAAACGCCGTCTTGAAACATGGGGATCATGGTGACCAGGCTTTTTTCTCCCCCGAGGGTTGAAACATAATGGTGGGGTTCCAGCCGGCCGTTCTTAAAATCCTTAAAAATGGCGTCGATTTTCTCATTGGTTTCCGGTCTGTGGCAATCCTTGATGTCCGTGCCCACATTTCTCGGCGTTTTGGAAGGTCGCCTTTTAGCGGGGGGATTGGCGTAAAGGATGATTCCATCGGCATCAACGCATGTGACCGCCACTTTCAGGTGGTCCAGGATTTTTTCCAGAAATGACAGTCTTTGGTTGTTTTCCCGCGTCATTTCTCTGCCTTTCTAAGGCTTGATGCTTTTTTAAAAGGATTCAGGATGTGAAGGTCATCCAGAACTGTATCATGGGATAGGTCTTCGGTTAGCAGGATGTTGCATTTGGCAAGCTCAGCAGCCGCTACGACCAAGGCATCCCAGAAGGAAAGGTGATGGCGTCTTTGGATTTCAATCCCTTTCAACACCAATGACACATTTGTTTCGATGACCGTCCAAATGGCGAAGTACCGGATTGCCTGCTCCGCTTCATCCATGTCCATCTTTTGAGGGATTTTTTGAGTGACCGTGACGAAGAATTCCTTTAGAATCTGTGTGCTGATAACCCCGCACCTTTCTTGATAGGCCTCCAGGATCAAGTTGGACGCAATATCATATTTTTCCCGGTTAGAACTATCAAAGCCGTATACGAGAATATTTGTATCAAAAAAGGTCCTATCTTTCATGAAGCTCTTCCCTGGTCCAGGTTTTGGGTTCAACCCGAATCGGTCTCTTTTTCATCAGCGCGGCGATTCTGTCCATGCTTTTCTGGTATTCCTCATCGCGAGATACCATGGTCTCCAGTTGATCCCTAATGTATTGGGTCAGGGTCATGTTCCTTTTTTGGCACACTGCACGGGCCAAGCGGAGGAGTTGCTCGTCCAGCGAAAGGGTTAGATTTCGTTTCATATCGGTCTCCACTTTAGCACATATTATGTGGGAATAATAGGCCCCAGTCTGGAGTGTGTCAAACGAAAACCATGGGGAGAAGAAAAATGAATGCCGGCCAACGGCTGTATCCTTCAGATGCCAGGCTTGAAATCGGAATAATCTCCGATACCCACGGATTGCTTCGTCCCGAGGCCATGGAATATTTGAACGGTTGCCACGCTATTTTCCATGGGGGTGATATCGGCAAGGAAGCGGTGCTTGAAAAACTGAAGCGTATTGCGCCGGTTTTCGCGGTTCGCGGTAATGTGGACAGAGATCCCTGGGCCCAAAGCCTGCCCATACGAGAGGTGATTGAAATCGGTAGCCTGTGCTTTTATATGGTGCACGATATCGCGGATCTGGATCTTGATCCGGCAAACGGTTTTGACGCCGTCATATACGGCCATTCTCACATCCCCAAAAGCTACTGGAAAAAGGGCGTCCTCTATTTCAATCCGGGGGCTGCCGGGCCAAAAAGATTCAGCTTGCCGATCGCAATGGGGAAAATCTGCATCCTGAAAGACCGGATTGAAAGTTTTACCATCAAATTCCTGTGAGAAAATTCTCTCGGTTTTGGGATGTCTTTCACGCCTCTGTTGTGTGCTGATAATGGTGGACATCCTGCTGCGGGTAGGGGATTGAGATTCCTTCCGCATCGAAACGCTTCTTGACGGCTTCGGTGGTATCCCAGTAAAACCCCCAATAATCGCCTGATTTGGTCCAGACCCGTACTGCAAAATTGACACTGCTGTCAGCCAGTTCGTGAACCGCCACCACAATTGGCTGGTCTTTCAGCACCCGCTGATCACTATCGATAATCTCCCGAATGACGGCGCGCGCCTTATCGATATCATCGTCATACCCGATGCCGAAGATCATATCCACCCGGCGGGTCCCTTTGGTTGAGTAGTTGATGATGTTGTCGCTGTAGATCTTGCCGTTGGGCACGATGACGGTTTTGTTGTCCGCGGTTTTGAGCTGCGTGCTGAAGATTTGAATCCATTCCACCGTACCGAAAGTGCCACCCGCTTCAACCAAATCACCCTCCTTAAAAGGCCGGAAAATGATCATGAGAACACCGGCGGCGAAATTGGAGAGGGATCCTCTCAGGGCCAGGCCGATGGCCAAACTCGCGGCCCCCAGTATGGCGATGAGGCTCGTTGTTTGAATGCCCATTTGGCTGAGGGCAGCAACGATGATAAAGGCCAGCATGGCCACGTAGGAAATGTTGCAGATAAATGAAATGAGTGTATTATCGACCTTACTTCTGGTCATGACGCGGTTGAGCAGATTCCGAACCCCTTTGGCAACCCAGCGGCCGATAATAAAGATGGCCAGGGCCGCGATGACACGAATGCCGTAAATGGCAAGGATCTCTTGAATTTGAGCGATGATATCCTGCATTCGTTACCCTCCCTTTGATGGAGATTTGTTCGTTCTGGTGAAATAATATAGACGAACTCTTGAGAAAACCAAAGGAAAAAGAGTTGCTGTTCACAAGGGTGGCAATGATCGGGTTTCATGATTAATATATTCTCACGCCGAATTAGTTGGAGACCATTAGCCGAATGAACCGATCTATTGGAAACACAATGAAACAATACACCCTTTCTGAAATTGAAAATACGCTCTACCATCTGAATTACCGATGGAACCTCCAGGCCCTGGCCATGTGGAAAGGAGATCCGATTCCCTTTAAAGCCTATGAACTCTACGAAGGATATGACGATTTCATCAGCCTGGATACCCTGCTGCAAATCGACGCCTTTGAACCCACGCCTGAAACCAAAAGGTTACGGTTTGCCTTGATTGACCATTATCTGCAGCGGGCCCTGCTGCCCCACGAAAATGAGATGAAAGCCTGGACAAGGGGTGCGGCGGCCCATGTGGGTGATGAAAAAATCTACTTCAGAGAAGTCATTCCTTGGTGCCAGAATTCCAGCAATTGGGAAAAGCGTCAGATGCTTCAGAAGGAAACCACGTCTCTCTGCAAATTCCTGAAGCCCTTTGCGGTCAATTACTGGAATATTCTGCTGAAGATGCTGAAAGATGATTTGGGTTATAAAGACTATGTGGCCTATTGTCTGGATAAGAAAGGAACAGATTATTCTTTTTATTACAGAATGTTAGAAGGGCTTCTTGAAGCAACGGACGAAATGTATTTCGAGGCCATGGAGCGCTGGTGTCAGGGGCGATTTGGGAGGCCTCTCTCCGATCTCACGCGTT
>JANQDY010000162.1 GCA_028278625.1 Thermodesulfobacteriota bacterium | reverse complement strand
CGAAAGGGTGCGGCAGGAGATGGTGGAGATGATTAAGGCCCGCTTGTTTGAGGAGGTGCTTGACAATCTGACGGAGACCGGTGAGTTCGATCGCGCTGTTGACGCCATTGTGAAAGGGACTTTGGACCCCTATTCAGCCTGTGAAGGTCTGGTGCTGCCGGCAATTGATGGGCTTCCCGAAAAAGGGTCCCCCGCTTAGGGTGAGCGTTTCATGTTCGGTGCTTTCTGGTGGGTGCGCCAGGCCCTCCTGATCCTGGTCGGTTGTTTTTTCATCGCTTTTGGTATTCTCCTGCTGGTTTCCGCTTACCATCAAAAGGATCCCTATTCTTTCATCATGGCTTTCTTTGGGGCCAGCCTTATGATTCTCATCAGCGCCACATTGGTTTTGGGGTTTGTTCTTCGAATGGTGAAAGCATACAAGCTTTCAAAAGGGAGTGAAGACCAATAAAATCGAAGGAGGAATGCATGCCCGGTACCAAGAAAAGTCAACCGATCGGAAAACGGCTCATGAAGTTGCGGAAAGAGAAGCAACTGACGCTCAAACACATGGCCAATGAAACGGGGCTAAACCCCCGGTTTATTTCCAGGGTGGAAAAAGGGGAGGTGATGCCGCCGGTGTCAGTGATCCTTCAACTCTCAAGGGCCCTGGAAGTGGATTCCAGCATTCTCTTGAGAGAAGAGAAGAAGCGGGCCGGCGAAAAATCCGCCGAAGGATATCAGAAACGCACCGAAGACTACAGTTATGAGACCCTTACCCCTGAAGCCAGACATAAGCATCTGAAGGCATTCAAGGTTTTCATCGACCCCAAAAGCGAACACAAGCCCGTGGGATACCAGCATCAGGGCGAGGAATTCCAGTATGTCCTGAAAGGCAAAATCGAAGTCATGGTGGGTGAAAACAAGAATATACTGGGACCGGGGGACAGCCTCCATTTCAACTCCTCTATTGTTCACAAACTGAAAAACATCAGCTCGGAGAAGGCGGAACTTCTGGTGGTGCTCTATACACCGTGATCGGGGGGAGATATGGCCTACCAACTGAGCGAAGAACAGCGCATGATCCGTGCCATGGTGAGGGAGTTTGCCAGAGACACTGTTTTGCCCACCGCGGCCCAAAGGGACTTGACCGGCGAATTTCCCGCCGAAAACCTCAAAAAAATGGGAGAGCTGGGCCTTCTTGGCATGAATGCGCCGGTGGCGTACGATGGTGCCGGCGTGGACACGGTGAGTTATTGCCTGGCGTTGCAGGAAATCGCTTACGCCTGTGCGTCCACGGCGGTGATCATGTCAGTGCACAATTCCGTTGCATGCGGCCCCATTAATGTGTTTGGCTCCGACTATCTGAAGGATCATTATCTTAGAAAACTGGCCACGGGGGAAATGATCGGGTCATTTGCCCTCACGGAGCCGGGTGCAGGCTCCGATCCCGTGAGTCAGAAGACAAAGGCGGTTCGGGATGGGGACAGCTACGTCATCAACGGCAACAAGATGTTCATTACCAGCGGCAAGAATTCCCACGTGACCGTGGCCACCGCTTACACGGACCCGGGCAAGAAGCATCGCGGCATCAGCGCCTTTGTCATCGAGAAGGGAACCAAAGGGTTTTCCGTGGGCAAGGAAGAAAAAAAAATGGGGCTTCGCGCGTCCGACACGGTGGAATTGATTTTTGAAGACTGCCGTGTTCCCGAAAGGAACCTTCTTGGGCAGGAAGGGGATGGGTTTATGATTGCCATGACGTCTCTGGACGGGGGCCGCATCGGGATTTCATCCCAGTCGCTGGGGGTGGCACAGGCCTGTCTCGATGCGGCGGTGAGCTACGCCAAGGAGCGGGTTCAGTTCGGCAAGGCCATCAGCCAGTTTCAGGGACTCAGATGGATGATCGCCGACATGGCCACCCAGATCGAAGCGGCCCGACTTCTCACCTTCAATGCAGCGGCCATGCGGGACCGGGGGGAGAACTATACGGCAGCCGCCTCCATGGCCAAGGTATTTGCCTCTGAAATGGCCAACAGGGTGGCCTACCAGGCCCTTCAGATACACGGGGGGTATGGTTATATTCAGGAATATCCGGTGGAGCGATACTACCGGGATGCACGGGTATTCACCCTTTATGAGGGAACCTCTGAGATCCAGAGGACCGTTATTGCAAAACATGTGATTGGAAAGTAAGCTAGTGCTGGTAAAAATCGAACAGGGAGGATGCAGATGAGAAAGGAAAGTGCAGCAGTTGCGGTTTACAACACACACACCGAGGCGGAGGCCGCCATCAAGGAACTGGAAAAGGCCGGCGTTAACATGAAGAAGCTCTCCATTTTGGGAAAGGACTATCATGCTGAAGAGAATGTGGTGGGATATTATAATGCCGGGGACCGAATGAAGTTCTGGGGGAAGCTGGGCGCCTTCTGGGGCGGCATCATGGGATTGCTGTTCGGATCCGCCCTTTTCTTCGTGCCGGGCGTGGGGCACGTGGTGGCCCTTGGGCCCGTGGGCGGCATGATTTTAGCGGCTCTTGAAAACGCCATCATCGTTGGCGGCTTAAGTGCTCTGGGCGCCGGTCTCTACAGCATCGGTATTCCCAAGAACAGTGTGCTGAAATACGAGACGGCGGTGAAAGCCGACAAATTCCTCGTGATTTTTCACGGTACCGAAGAAGAGGTACAGGATGCCAAAGAGCGGCTCCAGGCCACCAACCCCGTGGAGGCCGCCACGCACCTGGCAAGTGAGCAGAAAGAAAAAGACAAAGAGTGATGGATTGCGAACAGGGAATATGCGGATGTTTGAGGGATGCAAAGGTCTTCCCGCATTCCGTAGTCCCTGTTCAATAGCGGGATGGAATTGGCGGCCCTGCCTAACCGAGGAGCTTTTTCCCGAATGATCAAGCCTCCGCGATGACAAACTTTAACCTGAGGAGGGAAAGACCCATGAAACAGATCATTAACCTCGGGATGTTGTTCCTTGTTACCCTGCTTATTGCGGATCCGGTTCTCTCCCAGGACTTGTTCATCTACCCCAACAAGGGACAGAGCAAGGAGCAGATGGATAAGGACAAGTATGAGTGCTACGGGTGGGCCAAGGAACAAACCGGTTTTGATCCCGCAACGGCGCCCCAATCCGCCGTGCCGGCACCCCAGAAGGAGCCGGAGCGGGGAGGCCTGTTGCGCGGCGCGGCAAAAGGGGCCGCGGTTGGTGCCGTGGGTGGCGCCATTGCAGGGGACGCGGGCAAGGGGGCTGCCATCGGCGCTACCACCGGTGGACTCCTTGGCGGCATGAAGCGGCGCCGGGAGAGCAAAAAACAGCAGGAGGCCGCGGAACAACAGGCCCAAAACCAGGCGGCTTCCTATGAGCAACAACGGAGTGAATACAACCGTGCATTCGGCGCCTGCCTTGAGGGAAGGGGCTACACCGTGAAGTAATTCGTTCAACATCTATCATTCTTGTCTTGAATATCTTGACAAAATCTTCTTTTTGTTGTTTTTATACAGAAACACACCTTTCGCTGGCTATCTAATCCGATATTCAACGCTCAGCTTCAAAACCAGGGTCTAACCACGTGTTGTAGAATCGATAGTATTGGAAGGAATAGATTTTTCCGTTCATTTTGTCGGATTTCTAACTACATAGACCTCACGACGCATTTGCGGCAACAAACATCTTCACAAATTCAGACCTTCGAGCCGAATCAGTCGGCACGGCAATCTCAAAGTCAATTTGATCACCTAACGCCATAACTCACTTCCACGATGTTTATCACGAAAGGAGCAAGAGGATGAAAAAGATATTCAGCATCAGTTTGTCGGTTTTCCTTATAATGGGCGCCGTGGTTCTCTTTACCGGCGTATCGGCGAATGCCGATCAAATCAGCAATGCATTCTACGGAAATTGGAGCTGCAATGCAGTGAATCCGGACGATCCCAATACTGATTTTGTTCGGCAAGAAATCATACAGTATATGAACATCGCACGGGATGGAACGACCACAAGCCTGTTCTGGATGCTATATCAGTTAGAAGGGGATTGGGTCGGCGGTGCCTCATACACTGGGACCGGATCTATCGTAGACGAAACATACCCGACCATCGGAATCTCGGGGTCGGGGACCTACAACGGATCGACGTTCACAATGAGTGGGAGATGTATTGGCAAGGAGTTTGATCAAAACAACAATTCATTCGGAAGGGCCACATGCATTCAAGCCATCGTCTGGGACAATATGACCGACTACATTGAAAACTGGGAGTGCTTCAGAACCGTTAAACCCAGATAGCTCAGACAAAAATGCGCGTACTTTCCAGATCCGGGTGGAACTGAAAAGTTCCCCCGGCTCCGGGTCATGAGACCGGATTGGACGCTGTTCAGCCTCCCGCCCACTGCTTTTTCCCTTAGCGCCTTTGAATACAGCAAGTGACCCGCAATTATTCCCTTCTTCTGGTCATTTCCCGGGAAATGGAGTAGAATTCCACTTATGGCCTCCGGGGCCAATAACATCCGATTACGATTCCGACCTCACGGAATGCAGCCACTAACAAGTATCCGCAGACGGAGAAATGGGACTTACGCAACAGAAAGGAGATGATATGAGACGGTCTCAGGTCTTCATAATCATCATCTGCCTGATCATCCTGCCCGTGTTCATTGTAAATGAGGTCTCGGCAGACCGCGGCATCAGGGTGAAACAAATGGCTGATCTCAGCCATGGAAGCGGCAGATTGGGGGACTATAAAGCGCTGATAATCGGTATTGACGACTACAAAAGCGACCAAATCCCTGACCTTGAAACAGCCGTCAATGACGCGAAGGCCATGGCGGAAATCCTCAAGACAAAATACGGATTCAAAACTCAGCTGCTGCTGAACCGTGAAGCGACCAGGGAAGCCATTTACGGAAATCTGCGGAGATTGGCCGCCTCAACAAAGCCCGATGACAGCGTACTGATCTACTTTGCCGGGCACGGTGATCTTGACCGTACCTACAATGATGGCTGGTGGATTCCCGCGGATGCCATTCCGGGCAATCCCGTCACCTATTTTGAAAATGTTCAGGTGCAAAAGGCCATGCGGAGCATGAAAGCCAGGCACGTCTTGCTTATTTCAGATTCGTGTTACTCGGGTACGCTTTTCGGCAAAGCGCGAAGCATGCCGCCCGTGATCGATGATAAGTACTACCTGAATCTGATCAACGAGAAAAGCCGGTGGGGTATGACCTCCGGCAACAAGACCCCGGTGTCCGACCGGGGAACCGGCGGCCACAGCGTGTTTGCCCACCAGCTCATCAAGGAATTGAAGAATAACCACAAACCCTTTCTCAGCACTCAGGAAATCTACACCCGGATCGCCCCGGTTATCGCCAATAATTCGGAGCAGACACCCCTTTGTCGTCCCATCATCAATACCGGCGACCAAGGAGGAGAATTTGTGTTTGTGGCATCCCAAAAAAAACCGGCAATACCGAGAGTTTCCAATAACCAGATCAAAACCATGGACAAGGAAGTGCTTTTCTGGCAGTCCATTCAAGACAGCAAATCTCCTGCGCTGTTTCAGGCGTATCTCGAAGCTTTTCCCAATGGCCTTTTTGCTCCCATCGCCAGAGAGAAGATTGCATCCTCCAAAGGGGACGACGCCATCGGTTCCATTCCACTTGAAAAAACAAAATCGAGGTTATTCATCCAGGTTGAACCGGGCGATGCGAGAATAAGAATCCTCAATATCCGTCCGAGATTTCATCAAGGCATGGCACTCGATCCCGGACGTTACCAGGTGGAGGTTACCAGTGCCGGGTATGAAACGAAAAAGGTGTGGGTGAAATTGACGGCGGGAAGAGATGAAACACTACGTTTCAACCTTGAGCAGAAAACCGTCAAAAAATATCAGACGTCCATCAATAAGTCCCAGGACGCCGTGCCCTCCAAAAGCAACGGAAAGGTCCTCGGGACAAAGAATTTGAAGCAGCCGGAATCGGTCACCCGTTACAAGGTCTCCCAATACTTGCCGGGAAACTGGAAGATGGTTGTCAATATCAAATATCAATTCACGCTTATGATACGTATCAAAGGGCAGGAGATTTCCGGAAAAATGATCTGCACCAATTACCGGGAACCGGTCGATGGGATATCAGGCAAAATCAGTTCAAATGGATCCGTGGAATTCTATCGGCATCGGCCGGGGAAGTGGGTGCAAAAGTATGAAGGCAATCTCACGATGGAAAAGAGCAAGCTGATCATGAAAGGGTACGGCTATCATGATGGAATCGGGCAGTTTATGTGGTATGCGGAAAAGGAGATGCCCCAGGAAACAAGGTCGCATTCGGAGTGAGAAATGAAGAAAATGTTTCCTATTGTATTGGCTTTTATTATTCTTGTGGCCCCTGCCGCAACCTTTGGGGAAGATTTCCGGGAGCGCTCCGATTGGGCCCGTTTTTTCTCGGATCAAGGTGTTGACGGGACCATCGTGGTGATTGATGAGCGCAGAAAAGGTTATTGGGCTTACAATAAGATGCGTGCCCAAACACGCTATTCGCCGGCTTCCACCTTTAAGATACCACATGCGCTTTTTGCTCTCGATGCCGGTATGATCCGCGATGAATTTCAGGTGATACCGTGGGACGGAAAAAAACGATACTTCCCTTCCTGGAACAGGGACCAGACGTTAAGGTCTTCAATGGGGAATTCGGTGGTATGGGTATTTCAAAGAATCGCTCGGTCCATTGGTGAAGAGGGAGAAAAGAAGTATCTGCGCAAAATAGACTATGGCAATGGCCATGTTTCCGGTAACGTGGATGCCTTCTGGTTGGACGGAGATCTCAAGATTTCCGCATTTGAGCAGGTCGCTTTTCTGAGGCGTTTGTACAGGAACCAATTGCCCTTTCGTTTGGCGGATCAGCGTCTGGTTAAAGGCGTTATGATTGTCGAGGCAGGCAAGGATTGGATACTCCGTTCGAAGACAGGCACTTATGTCCGTTCCAATCCAGCGCTTGGTTGGTATGTGGGCTGGGTTGAGTGGCCCGACGGTCCGGTGTTTTTTGCACTTAACATTGACATGCCAAAGAAAGGTGATTCCCCAAAGCGTGTGGAAATAACACGGTCCGTTCTTCGTTCCATAGAGGGATTGCCGCCCGACCGTTAAAGGCGGGCAGCCAACCTTGGCAGGACGGCTGTTCCAAATGGAAATGCTATGATAAAGAGAGGCACTAATAATGCATCAGATTCTGGTTTATGCCGATTCCCTGAGCTGGGGCATCATACCCGACACCCGTTCCCGGTTTCGGTTTGATCAAAGATGGCCTGGAATTGTTGAGATCGAGCTTCGAAAGGAGGACATTTCGGTCCGAGTCATTGAAGACTGTCTGAACGGCCGGCGCACTGTCTGGAATGATCCCTTCAAGCCGGGACGCGAGGGTCTTGAAGGTCTGGAACAGAGAATCGAAATCAACTCCCCTTTATCCCTGGTTGTTGTTTTTCTCGGCACCAACGACTTTCAGTCCGTGCACAATTTCAATGCCTGGCAGTCGTCCCAGGGGCTTGCCGCAATTGTCGCGTCCATTCGCCGGGCGCCAATTGAACCGGGGATGCCTGTTCCCCCGATCCTGCTCGTCGCGCCCCCGCAAATCCAAAAGGCAAAAGGCAAAATTGCACCAAAATTCAAAGGGGCCGAAACCAAGGCAGTCGGTTTGCCTTCAGCAATTAAGGCTGTGGCAGAGGAGTATGGGTGCCATTTTTTTGATGCCGGTTCGGTTACGACGACCAGCCGAATCGATGGTGTTCACCTGGATGAGGATCAGCATTTGGCCCTTGGAAAGGCTTTGGCCGCGGAAATCAAAATGATATTGTCGTTGCGTTAACGACCAAGGACAACCTTTTTCCCGGGCCCTCAGCGAAGTTTTAGATGGTAAGTGATGGCATCGAGAGACGTTCACAAATGAACCCGACTGCAATTCGAGAAAAGTTTGGTGATGATTATGTTGCCGATGAGCGTACCTTCGTGATGGGTATCGACCATCGTTTCACTGCCCATTTCGCCGAACGTTTTAAAGGCCTTACCGTTTTGGAGACTTGTACGGGGGGTGGCTTCACCACCCTCTCACTGGCAAAAAGCGCCAGACATGTCTTCACCGTTGAGATCAATGCATCGATCCGGAAACAGGCCATCCATAATGTTCTGAAAGCGGGCCTCTCATCCAAAGTATCGTTTATGGAAGGAAGCATCTTGGCGCAAAGGGTATTGGATCAATTGCCCTCCGTGGAGGCGGCGTTCATTGATCCGGACTGGGCGGTGACGGGTCCGGATCACGTGTACCGTTTCAAGAATTCCAATACACAACCGCCCGCTGATACGCTTCTTAACCGGATTTTCAGAATAACGGAAAACATCGCCATGGTGCTCCCCCCGTATATGGATGTGCGGGAGTTTGGCACTCTCCCGGAACACGAGCGCGAAAAGCTCTACCTGGGTGACAGCCACGAGTTATTCTGCCTCTATTTTGGCGACCTCATGGCATCGTTTGGCGAAACGGAATTCCGTATACCGATATGATCCTTTTGCGGAAAAACGGTTCACAGCGGGATTCGGTTCCCCAGCGGCGGAAGCCGGACGTTCCATGGAAAGAACCGAGAATCCTCATCGCGAATACATATGGGCACAAATAACGTAATGCGGCAGACCGCAATGGAATACAGAAAGCGGGTTTGCCAGGCCATGAACTATATCAGTCAGAACCTGGATCGAAATCTATCCCTTGAAGAGATTGCAGGGGCCGCCGCCTTCTCCAGATTCCATTTTCACCGGATTTTCAAGGCGGTGGTGGGGGAGACCGTCGCGGCGTTCACCCGGCGATTACGCATTGAGATGGCCGCAAACCGTCTCTTATCCAATGACTCCGAGGACATTACCACCGTAGCCATGGAATGTGGGTTTTCAAGCTCGCAGAATTTTGCCAAAGTGTTCCGGCAACGGTTCCATACCACACCTTCTCAGTTTCGGAAAAGCAAGATTGGAAACAAAGTCCGCAATTGGGAAAACGCATTGTCCCTTGAGGCATTGTATGATCCTGACACTGCATTCATGAACCAGTCAAACAGTGAAAGGAGGACGACAATGAACGCGGAAGTAAAAGAAATGCCGGAGTACGATGTGGCGTATGTGCGCAAGATGGGACCCTACGGAAAGGAGACATGTGAGGAGGCATTCGCCGAATTGACCCGGTGGGCAGGGCCGAGGGGGTATTTGGCATCCGGCGTGATGCTGCTTGTCTATTGGGACAATCCGGATGTTACGCCGCCGGAAAAATGCCGGGTGGATGCATGTGTCAGCGTTCCCAAAGGTACTGCTCCCGGGGGACAGATTGCATTACAGACCATAAAAGGCGGACCATACGGGGTTTGCCATTTTGAGATTCAGTCCGACAGTTTTCAGGAGGCGTGGGATGATGCCTTCACATGGCTTGTCAACAGCGGATACGAGTGTGCGGAAAAACCGTGTTACGAGCGCTATCACAAGGATGCCAAAGATCATCCCGAAGGGAAGTGGATATTCGATATCTGTATTCCTCTTAAGCCCGCCAAATGAAGCATCACATGCCGGCAGGAATAAAGGCATAACCTTTAAAGGGGGGCGTGTGCTACCGGCGTTTATCACGCGCCCCCTTAGGAAAAGCAGGAAAGGAATGAAGCCAGATGGCAGAAGAAGAATTCAGTGTTCCGCGGGAATTGATTGATAGGGGTGATTGAGGAACGCATCTTTGGAGACCTTCACGGGAATTAAAGATCTAGTGGACAATCCGCATTATCAGGATCAAAGGGAGAGGCATCTGGCCGGTCTCGCCCATGTTGCTCTTGATGCGCCCATGGTTGACATCATCAACGGATTTAACGCGTTGCCTCATTGCTTTACCCTGCAGAGCTGTTACGGCCATTTTGTCCATAGCGCTCAAAAAGACCCCAAGAACCTTGAACCGTTACCGGCAAGAGACAGCACTTCCAAGGTGGCCTATAGAATCGCCTACATTGCCTTCTGTATTGAGAAGAGTCTTTCGGGGGAAGGGCTGTTTAACGCCTTAGGAGAAATCACGGCCATGGATCCGGATAACGTTCAATTCTGTTGTGCAAAATGGTTCTGGAAAAGACAGGTCAATTCTTATGCCCTGCAGGTGGAACCGGACCGGTTCAAGCATCAGGACAAGGCCATCATTGATTATGAGGAAGCTCTGTATATCGAAAGAATACGCAACGAGTTCTTTTTTAAGCTAAAGGCATTGATGCTAAAGCAACAAGTTTGAGATCGGACAATAAGTCGTGACCGATTATTGGGCCAGCCCCAGCAGACGAGGAACGATCAAAGTGATTTCCGGAATAAACACCACAAGAAACAACACCAAAAACTCGACCAGCATGAATGGCCACAGTTCTTTGACAACAGGACCCATCTTTAGGTCGCCAACCATCATACCCATGAACAGGCAGCCTCCCATGGGTGGTGTCATCAAAGCGATGTTGAGGTTCACGCACATCATGACGCCAAAATGGAGGGAGTCCACCCCAATGGCCTGGGCCAAAGGTGTTAGAATGGGCGCCAATATGATCAGTGAGGAAATGATGTCCATGAACATCCCGACCAGGATCAGGAATAGATTGACGAGTATTAGAAGCACGTACTTATTACTGCTGACGCTGGTAAAGGCCTGGACCACGGCTTGAGGTATCTGCTCGCTGGCCATCAACCAGGCCAGAACCGC
The DNA here is from genome assembly GCA_028278625.1 of Thermodesulfobacteriota bacterium. The sequence continues at coordinate 19,136 of JANQDY010000162.1, read as the reverse complement.
GGCCGAGGAAATGATGAGGGTGATCATCCCCATTAACTTGGCTGTCCTGAAAAAAAGGTCGTACAAAACCCTTCGGTTCAGGTTCCGATATACGATCAGCCCCAGAAACAATGCGTAACCAACCGCCAAGGCAGCAGCCTCCGTAGGCGTGACAACCCCACCCAGGATGCCTCCTAAAATAATTAGCGGCAGCACCAGCCCTAAAGCAGCACGCTTTAAAGAGAGAAAAAATTCATTAACAGTGAAACTGCCCTCATGCCTGGGATATCCGCGCTGGCGTGCGCGGAACCTGGTAAGTAACATGAGACACACGCCGATCAGCAAGCCGGGCACTATTCCGGCAGCGAACAATCCGGCTATGGAAACACCCATTATAGCGCCGTAGATGACCATGATCATGCTAGGGGGTATAATGGGTGCTATGATGGAAGATGCAATCGTGACGGCCGTGCTAAATTCCCGATCATAGCCCTCCTTTTCCATGGCCGGAATGAAGATTGCTCCCAATGCGGCCGTGTCGGCCACCGCAGAACCGGAGATGCCGCCAAAAAGTATACTGGTTATGATATTCACCTGGGCCAAACCGCCTCGCACCCAGCCAAGCAACACATTGGAAAAACCGACAAGACGCGAGGTGAGTTGTACCTTGTTCATGATCTCGCCAGCCAACAGGAACAGTGGCAGGGCCAAGAGCACGTAGCTGTTCATCCCGGTGAAGAATTTCTGGGCCACCATGTTCAAAAAAACTTCGTTGTCAAGCTTGAGGATTCCTAACAGGGCGGTTAGCCCCATGACAATCCCAATGGGCGTGCCTATGACCATGAGAGAGAGGAACAGTATCAGAAGAAAAAGCGCCATAGACATCCTTTAGCGGCCGGGGTTCTCCACACCTATCAAGCTGCGACAGATTTTACCGGTGATTTTCAGGATGAATTGCAGCAGGACCAGACCTGCACCCACCGGAACCAGCAGGTATGGCCAAAACATTGAAATATCCATTGAGGCGGCGGTCATAATGGTGCCAAAAGCCATGTTGCAGCCTTTCCATGTCAGAAACACCAGGAAGAAGCAGCAGAGCAAATCGACCAGATAGCCAATGAGGGCAACGATATTTTTGGGAAAAAGGTCCACGATTACATCAATTGACAGGTGCCCGTTGTCCCTTACCGACATGTTCATGGCCAGAAAGCCCATTGCCAGCATCAGGAAACGAGCGAGTTCCTCTGTCCATTCAAAAGGGCTTTTCATGACGTATCGAAAAATGACCCCGAGCAGGATGACGGCAACCATAATGGCGAAAACGATTACGCTCACCACTCCTGACAACTTTTCTACTCCTATCGCCACCCTGCCAGCTATTTTTTCAATACGGGCCGCGCCAGATTGTGCTACCATCAGTCACCCGCTAAGGACTTCCAAGAGGCGGTCGGCACCAAACCGCCAGGGAGATGGCGTGGTTGAACATCCCGTTTGGTTGCCACCATCCTCATGGATAATGGATCACTTGTATTTTGTTGCAGCTTGAGCTTCGGCAGCTTTGATCGCCTCCTCGAATTCATCCACCCATTTGGGGTCCATCTTGGTCTTCAACCACTTCAGGCACGCCGGGCGGGCGAGATTCTGGAGCGCATCAACTTGCTCTTGGTTCAGGTAGTTGATTTTCATGCCTCTTTTTTGCAGCTTTTCCTGGGCCAGGAAAGAGAGTACCGGCCCCCAGCCCTGGCCTGTTTTGCGCATTGCCCGCGCTGCGGCCCGGACAGCCTTCTGATCCCGGTTCGAAAGGCTCTTGAACCACTTTTTGTTGCAGATTAATACTTGGTAGGCGTACTGCGAATAGGCCACAGTGAGATATTTTTGGACTTCATCGAATTTCAGGAATTCCACCACAAAGTCGGGATTGGTTTGACCGTCGACCACGCCGGTTTGAAGTGATGTGTACAGCTCGGAAAAAGCAATGGGAACCCCACTGGCGCCCAGGGACTTGAACATCTGGATTTGAAGTTGATCCATACCCCTGAACTTGAGGCCTTTGAAGTCTTCAGGTTTGAAGAGAGGCCGCTTGTTATTGGTTATGACCGCGAAAGTACCGGTGTCAAGGAAATCCAAAGGCACCAGACCGGTCTTTTCCTCAAACGCTTTAAACAGTTTCTCTGAAAAAGGACCCTCAATGGTAGCCTGGGCGACATCCGCGTTTCTGAAGGCGTAGGGGGTATAATAGAGGTAGAACGGCGTGAATATTCTGTACAGTCCGCCCAGTGAGGCCATGTTAAGCTGAATAACGTTGCTGCCTACGGCTTCCATGAGGTCCACTTCTTTTCCCAGTTGGCCGGAGTGATACACGATCACCTTTAATTTGCCCGCCGTTCTCGCCTCCAATTCCGCCTTGAAAGACAAGGCCGCCGCATGCATCAAGCTGCGAGTGGCATCGGAACCGCCGATATGGGCCAGTTTGATCTCCGCGGGTTTGTCAGCGGCCATGGGGACGCCAACCAACAGCAACATGCTCACAAAGAAACAGGCCAAAAAGAACTTTACTTTTTCTTTCATGTTCAACTCTCCTTTAGTAAATCTAGTGTCTGAACCTTCTCAATACCTGTCCGCTCCCAGCATTCGTCACCGTCCCGCCCTTGGCAGCTACCACGCCGTTAACCAAAACCCATTCGATCCCCAGAGGGGGAATGGTGGGATTTTCGAAAGTTGATCCGTCAGCTATTTTCTGACGATCGAAGATCACCAGGTCCGCATCAAGGCCTTTCCTCACCAGGCCCTTGGATTTTAACCCAAAAACCTTTGCGGGCAGGGAGGTCATCCTCCGAACGGCCTCTTCCAAGGGAAGCACTTTCCGTTCCCTGGCGTAACGGCCCAATACTCGGGGAAAGGTGCCGGTCTGTCTGGGATGGATCTTTGAACCGCCAAAGTCGGGTACGCCGTCTGAGCCAATCATAGTGTTCGAAGAACGCAGAATTCTGGTTATATCTCCCTCTTCCATGGCGCGGCATATGATACCGGCAGCTTGGCCCTCGGAAATCAGAAGATCAAAAACCAGATCAAAGGGATTCTTGCCCTCACGGGCCGCAATCTCTGCCAGGGTTCGCCCCACAAAAGAGGCGTGTTTGGGTGCAATGGCAAGGACGATATTGTCAAACCCACTTGCCTTGATAAGGTTTTCCCAAGTGCCGTCACTGTCCTCGATTTGCTCAATGACGGAAAGCCTGAATTTCGGGTCCCGAAGCCGGTCCGTGAGTACCTTTTCACCTCCTTCCTGGGCATCAGGGGGCAATGTGGCGATAAGGAAAGTGCTCATGGCTGAATACGGGTACTGGTCCCATGCCACTTCCAGTCCCTCATGCTGACTGGCCGTTTCCAGTCTGCGCAGAATCTCCCGGCTCTTTCCCCAATTGGCCCTGCCCAAAGCCTTGAGGTGCGAAATGACCACCGGCACACCGGCCAGCCTGCCGATCTTCAGCGCCTCCTCTATGGCATCCATACAGCGGTCGCTTTCGCTTCTGATGTGGGTGGTATAGATTCCCCCATAGGCATTCACTACCTTTGTCAGCGCCAGAATCTCCTCGGTCTCGGAGTAGTGCGCCGGAACATAGATCAGTCCGGATGACATGCCAAAGGCCCCGTCCTCCATTCCCTGTGTGACCAGTTCTCTCATCTCCTCAAGCTCTTCGCTTGAGGGAGCTCTCCGTTCTTTACCCATGACCGCGATGCGGACCGTTGCATGACCAACCAGAGGAATGATGTTGACCGAAGGTTTGGCCTCCTCCACCATGGTCAGATATTCACCGAGAGCGGAAAAATTCCAGGATTCGGAGGGCAGATATTTGCCCCCCGGAAAGGACATGGCTTTAATGAACTCTTGGCGGAAGTTCCGGGAAATGGGACCCATGCTGTACCCGCAATTTCCAATCACAAGTGAAGTAACACCTTGTAACAATTTTTGATCGCAGGAGGAACAAACCAAAACATAGATGTCATCATGACTGTGAGTATCAATGAAACCGGGGCTGACGATTTTTCCAACCCCATCAATCACCTGGTGAGCCCTACTGAAATCAATCCGATCGCGAATCTCGGCTATTTTCCCGGCTACGATCCCGATGTCGGCGCGCGTTGCCGAGGCTCCGGTCCCATCCAGTATCTCGGCGTTTTTAACCGCAATATCAAAGTCTTTTGAGTGCACGAACGCTTGTTGCTCCTTCAATTCGATTTATGACCCCTCCCCATGGTCCGTGGCACGGATTCCTGCCCACAACAATTCCATCTGTTCCTTGTAGGCCGTCGCCAAACGCTGATGATCATTGGTGGACATCATCATTGGAACACCATAAATCATCGATGTGAGCGATAGCATGATTTTCTTTTGATCACATTGCCGCGGAAGTTCGCCCTTGGAAACGGCCGCTTCCAGGTTGGAACGGAAAATAGAAAAAAAAGTGCCTTCGGAAATGTTCTCGATGCCCTGGTGATGGGGAAAGCGCAATAGACGCTCCGCAAGAGTCACCATGGGTTCCCCCGAATCGGACATCCTGTTCATTGCTTCTGGATCCGAGGCACGCAGGGCCATGACTTCCATGAACATGCGGGGGTGCATGCAAAATTGGCCCGCACTCCACTCTACGATTTCTTCAATCATTTTCAATCCGGGAGCTCTTTTCGCCTCCATCACGGCATGCCAAGTGGCATGGATGCTCCAAAGGCGAACATAGTAGTGCAGGATGTCGCTTTTGTGGTTGAAATAACGGAAAAAGGAACTGCGGGATATCTCAGCGACAGCGCAGAGTTCTTCCACAGTCACCTCTGCAAACGTCTTTTTGGACAGATAGTCCAGCGTTGCATCCAGCAAGGCAAGTCGGCAACGCGCCTGCTTTCGTTCAATCAATGGTAGTTGTTTGAAAAGAACCGCATTCATATCTCTCACCCTCCCTATTTTTGGTATCATGGTTTAAAATGAGATTCAAGTACTTTTTTAGGCTTTGATATTATTTTTTTCCAAAACACCCCATCCGTCAACGAAAGCCTTGCTTATGAAAACCGCACAGGCGTGTTGGTAGGACTGTGCGATATGAGCGCGAATGAGGCGTACTTCCAAATATTGAAATGTATCGTTCAAATGAAAATAAAGATGAATTCGGAATTTACGCGGCTGGTGGATGGCATTAGATCAAGCCCAAAAAAGATCCAGGGCCATTTATGTTTGGAAGAGGCTTATTGAATGCCCACGGCAACATGTTTCAGGATCTCCATTCCCCCTGTTTTGTTGATAAGATCCATTTCTTCGGGGTTACGTGCCAGGAGAGCGCCGGCAAAGCCGATGGCATTGATGGAGATGGATTCAAAGAACTCTTTTGACCGGGGAATCAGCAGTATCCACCGGCGGGTGAGGAGCAGATTGTAAGGACCCGATTGAAGGGTCGCTTCCCGTTCCGCAAACGGGTTCATCCCAACCTGCTGAAGCATGAGCCGATACATCTGGTGAAGGGTCTTGGCCGCTGTTTCATCCGGGAGACCGGTCATGGGGGAGAACCGTTTGAAAGCATGAACAAAAGGGAGCCCCGGGATCATCCCTGGGATTCCCTGGGGCCGGTCCATAAGACTCTCAAGGGGCACCGGGTATCCCGTTTTGGCCATGGGAAGGGGGATCAACTGAAGATGCTTGTGGTCCTGGCTGGCCCCTGCAATCCTGCCGCCATTATAGAAGGCAAGCCCTTCAAATTCAGCCATACAGCGCCACATGGCTTCAAAGTCCCGGACCGTCAAAAGGGTTTCCTGGTGTTCAAATGCCCGTGTCACCACCAGCAGATGGTGCTCAATCACATTGAATTTGTTGAGCAGGCACAGGTGGGTGTCTGAGATGTCCGCTACGAACATGGCCGGTTCATGGGGAAGAAAAGGGTTCGGTTTCTCCCCTTTTTCCCTTTCTTTTCCGGCTTTGAGGACTTTTTCGGCCGCTTTGCGGGCAAGGCTTTCCACCACTCGAACCAGAAAATCGACACCGCCGTCCGCCATTGTGCGCCCTTCGGTATTGATGGGTTTAAGGGCACCGGACTTGAGTGCCGCCTCGGTGACGGTTTTAACCAGGCCCCAAAGGATTCCTTTTTTAAAAGGACTTGATGCGGTTGTTTCGTCCATGTAATCCTTTCCGTTAAATCCATAGGGATGTCCGCGAGAACAAAGAAACGGGCAGCGTTTTGATTCTCATAAACGCCCGGTTTTGTCAATGACCCCGAACAACCGCCATTTACATGACGTTCATTTCGAATATTTCCCATGAAACAGTGGTTTTCTCTGATTCGCTATTAAATACAGTCAGTTAGCTCTCTATCTGGCGTTCTTGGCTGCCATGGTAATCGAAATCGGCGGCATAAGCGTCGGGTTTCGAAACAAGATCCGAGCGGGCGAAAAAGATAATATCCTATAATAATTCAAATGGTTATATTTTTTTTGGTGTTATTTGCGGGGAGCGGCATGCCTATTGCTAGCATTACATTTGGAATGATCCAGGAAATTGACGTCACGGGAAGATGGCGGAGAAGCGGTAATTTAGGAGACGGAAATGCAACATGAAAATCGTAAAGAGACAAGGATGGCAGAAAATGAGACTTACCCTATCTGATTCAATCCGAAAGAAGATTTTCGCGCTGGTAAGCATTCCCATTCTCGCGTGTCTCATTATCAGTGCCGTCGGATTTGTGGCATTAACGGTGGTGGATCGCGCACTCTTGATTACAAGATCCGAACGGGATCACACGGTCAACTTTTACAAGGCGGCCCGGTTTTTTGAGGAATATACGAAGAGCGGAGATCTGAAGTTCTACAAGAAATTCAATTCCCATATGGAAACCGCTGAAAACATGAGCGGCATTTTTGGCGGTATCATCGATGAAGTAAAGGAAAAACCAAAGGAAGAAATCGCGAACAACATGGCCCGCTGGTTTCCGTCGGTGGATCGGGATCAGGCCCATGATATCGTATCCATCGTGAGCCTCCTGTCTTCTCAGCCGCTGGTTATGTCATTGGTGGAGATCGCCCGGGAAGGGAATGTGCTGGCCCAGCGGTATCGTTCACTGGCGCACAAATACATGAAGACCCTGAGCCGGGATCAGAGAAAAGCGCTGCTTGATGAAATCAACAAAGTCACCGAAAAAATGGACATTGCCACCAATATGTTTTCAGTCGGTGTTGGAAGGCTGTCGGAGTGGGCTGTTTCCCTCACAAAAAAGATACTGTGGATAACCCTTGGATTGCTTCTCTTGACCTGTGTCACTTTTTCGGCCGTAACGGTAAGAACGATGGTTGGATCTCTGGATAAGTTGGTCCGTTTTGCCAGACGGGTCGCAGGAGGAGATTTTGAGAAGCGGCTCGAAATCGGTTCCAGGGATGAAACAAAAGTGCTGGCGGATGCGTTTAACCAGATGGTTGACAGTCTGAAGCATACCATGGGCCAATTGAAGAATTATCTGAATAACGCGCCGTTACCGGTTGTGGCCGTTGACCGGCAGTTTGAAATCCAGTTCATCAACCAAAAAGGTGCGGAATTTGCAAATACGACCGTCCAAAGTGCCATGGGCAGGAAGTGTTATGACCTCTTTCGAAGCGACCACTGCAGTACCGATAACTGCCGTGTGGAACAGGCCATGGAGAATAACACGGTTTGCTCGGGACAAACCCTATTGCCCGGTGTGGGAAATATCCCCGTTCATTACATTGGTACGCCACTAACGGATGCAAAGGGAAATGTGGTGGGAGGCGTTGAATATATCACCGATGTCAGCGAGCTTAAAGAGATCGAAAAGGCGCTTCAGAGTGCCAATGATTTCTTGAAAGGACAGATTGGAGAGGCCACCAGGAATGTTACGTCGGCCACCAGTGAAATTTTGGCGTCCACCACCGAGCAGGCTGCCACCGCCAGCCAGCAGGCGGCGGCAGTGGACCAGACTTCCAGTACGGTTGATCAGGTGCGGCAGACGGCAAAACAGTCAGCGGATCGCGCCAGAGAGGTTGCGATCCTTGCCCGGGATTCTTCCAGGGAGGCGGAAGAAGGCTTCATGGCTGTCCAGAGTACTTTACAAGGCGTCGATGAGGTTAAAGAGCAGGTGGAGAGTATTGCATCCAACATTCTTTCATTGAGTGAAAAGACGCAGCAAATCGGGGAGATTATCGAAACGGTCAACGATATTGCAGACCAGTCTAACCTTTTGGCCTTGAACGCGGCCATAGAAGCGGCAAGGGCCGGGGAGGCGGGGAGAGGCTTTGCCGTTGTGGCGGGAGAGGTGCGGAACCTGGCGGTTCAATCGAGGGAGGCCACGGCGACAGTGCATCAAATCCTTGGCGATATTCAAAAGGCCGGCAACAAGGCGGTGATGGTGACGGAAGAAGGGGCAAAACGGGCGGATGCCGGCGTACGCCAGGCGGAGAAGGCCGGAGAAGCCATTCAGCGCATCAAGGGGAATATTCATACGGTGACCCAAACCATGCAACAGATTGCGGCCAGCGCCCAGGAGCAACTGGCTGGGATGGACCAGATCGGTGGGGCCATGGAGAGTATCGGCCAGGCCACGGCCCAGAACGAGTCGGGGACACGGCAGGTGGAAGGTGCGGTTCAGGATCTCAATGCCCAGGCCGAACAGTTGAGACGGGTGGTGGAGGAGTACACCATCGTTTAAGGATGCTTGCGCGGTCAAGGGCAGGACCTTTAGGGAAATTCTCATGAATGAAATGAATTCGGAAAAAACCAAAAATAAAGGAAAATTTAAAACATTCGGAAGCCTAAAGCGGAGCATGATGTTCACCATGCTGGCCACTGTTTTAACACCCCTCGTTGTCATCGGCGTGGTGGTCAGTCTCCTTCTGAGCGATGCGGTTCAAGAAATGGAAAAGGGTGTGGATGTCACTCGTTACCAAATGGCGGAACTTGTGGTCGGAAACCGACTCAAATCAGAGGCGGCCAACACCATGTTCCAAATCGACAGTTTCATGCGGGAGAGAATTCTGGATGTGATCACATGGAGCGAAACGCCGCTGATTCGCAAAGAGGCGGAAAGGGCCTCCACCTTTGCGGACATGCTGGGGCTTACCAATGAAGAGGAGACGGCGCTTGAAAAACGGATGTCTGAATCGAGGGCTATTTTTCCCGAATCTCCAGCCGCGAAGTACCTGGTGCATCTGACCAAACTGATGCCCGAGTTTACGGAAATCTTCTTCACTGAAAAGCACGGCTACAACGTGGCCTACAGCAACAAGACCTCTGATTTTCTTCAAAAAGGAGAGCCATGGTGGGATACGGCCTGGGCGGATGGCATTTTTGTGGGAGACATCGAATATGACGAATCAGCCGGTATCTATTCCGTGGAAATCGCTGTTCGGGTGACCAATGCAGACCGTCAGCCCATCGGTGTGATAAAAGCCGTATTGGATATCAGAAGCATTCAGAACATCGCCGATAGAAAGGCGAATCAAATCGCGAAAGGCGAGGTCTACGTCTTCACGAAAAAAGGGTTTCTCATTGCGGATACCCGCAGCGGCCATAATGTGGAGATCATCATGACGGAAAGGGGCAACCTGCTAAAAAGAAATTGGGCGCCGGCGGTTGCTTTGATTGGAACGGTGGAGGGGACGGATGGCTACATGATGAACCGGAAGGACTTTGAGGGGCGGGCGGTGGTCTTGGGTTACGCCCACAGCCAACCGGAGCGGTTTATTGGTGTGAAGCATTTTGAAGGGTTCCACTGGCAGGCCCTGGTGGTTCAACCTGAATCAGCAGCCCTGTCTGCCCTTGATGGGCTAAAAGCGGTGAAAAGGGAGTTGGCGCAGACTGAAGCAACGTCGCTCTGGGTCATCCTTGGTATTCTGGGCCTCTCTTTCCTGGGAAGCGTCGTTGTTTCCATGGTGATGTCACGCCGGATAGCAGGCCCTGTGGTGCAATTGGCGGAAATCAGTAGGAGGGTCCAAAAAGGAATTTTCGATGTGGGCCTTGAGCGCCGTTACAATAATGAAATCGGCATATTATCCGAAGCTTTTGAAAATATGGTTGAAAGCCTGAAAAAAAACTTGAAAGATCTTGAGGAAAGAGCAGAGACCGAAAGACGGCGCAAAACCTATCTTGAATCAACCGTGAGTGACTACGTGGGGTTTGTGGAGCGGGTGGGAGAAGGCGACCTGACGGGTCATATAACACCCCCTGAAAGAAATGATGAGTTGAGCGCTCTGGGCCATCATTTGAATGAAATGACAAGCAGCTTGAGAGAACTGGCGAGCCAGGTATCCGAAGGCGTGCGGAACATGACATCCGCCACCAGTGAGATTCTGGCCGCTACACGGGAACAGGCCGCAACGGCCAGCGAGCAGGCCGCTGCCGTAAACCAAACGGCCAGCACCGTGGAGCAGGCAAGTCAGACCGCACAACAGAGTTCAAGCCGTGCCCGTCACGTGGCGGAGATGGCCCAAACAAGCATGAAAGAAGCGGAGAGAGGTTTGGATGCCATTAAGGATACCATGGAAATGGTGAATCGTATAAAGGAACAGGTCGAGAGCATCGCGGAAAACATACTGGCGCTGAACGAGCAAACACAGCAGATCGGGGAGATTATCGAATCGGTCAATGATATCGCTGACCAATCCAACCTCCTGGCACTGAACGCCACCATCGAGGCGGCCCGGGCAGGAGAAGCGGGCAAAGGATTTTCAGTGGTGGCGGGAGAGGTTAGCAGCTTGGCCGACCAGTCCAGACAGGCCACAGCCCGTGTGAAAGACATTCTCGGGGACATACAAAAAGCCGCCAACATGGCGGTCTTGGTAACGGAAGAGGGTAGCAAGAGGGCCGACACTGGCGTCACGCAGGCGGAAAAAGCCGGGTCCGCCATCAAAGTCATCACGCAAAAAACCGAAAACGTAACTCAGACGATTCAACAGATTGCGCTCAGCACCAGAGAGCAGTTGGTGGGGATGGAGCAGATTTCAGGCGCAATGGAGAATATTTCCAAGGCCAGCATGCAAACAGAGGAGGGGACGCGGCAGGTGGAAGCCGCGGTCCAAAACCTTAATGCATTGGGAGAGCAGTTGAAGGAGTTCGTTGAGCGGTATCGCATCTAAATGGCTGCAATGGCGAAACGGGGTACAAAGAACAATGGCAAAAAGAGGAGAAAAACGGGATTCAGATGAAAAGATGTCCCATTTCCTGACCTTTTCCATCGGCAACCGGAATCTGGCGCTTCCCCTTGGGAACGTGGAGCGCGTTATTCGTATGGTCGCACTGGTACCGGTTCCCGAAGCGCCCGAATGGATTCCAGGTCTGCTCAACCTCCACGGAAGGGTGATGCCGGTCATTGATCTCAGAAAAAGGTTGGGGCTGCCCAGAGAAAGGATCCATCCGGATCATCGCATTTTAGTGATTCAGACGGAATGCCTGCGGTTGGGTGTTATGGCCGAAAAGGTGGATGATGTGACGGCTGTTTCAGGAGATCACATTGTTGGGCCGGAAGGGAACCTAAAGAAGTCGCCCTTATTGCGTGCGGTGATTCGGAAAGACCATGAGATGCATTTGGTCCTTAACGCCGATGAGATCGATTCAAGCGCACTCATTGAATTTGAAGATCAGAAGACGGAAATAACCCCCAGAGCTGAAAAATGACCCAGTTGTTGCCCAAAATACCGGTGTTTCAAAAGCTGCTGAGCGATGTCGCCTATGAACGCTTCCAAAAGCTGGTTCTTGAGCGGACCGGCATGCTCTTCGGGGTGAAGCGGCGGAATGCGCTTGGCCGGGGCATCACCCTGTTGTGCGAAAAGACGGCGCAAAATGATCTGCACCGCTATTTCAAAATGCTTAAGGCGGCTGAAACGGACAGTCCGGTCTGGGATGCGCTGATCGAAGAATTGACGGTGGGAGAGACCTATTTCTTTCGGGATGAAAACCAGATCAAAGCCCTGAAAGACCATCTGCTGCCCCGTATTATTGAAGCCCATAAAAATGACCGGCGGATTCGCATCTGGAGCGCGGGCTGCGCATCCGGTGAAGAAGCCTATACCCTTTCCATTCTGTTGACCGAACTCATATCCGATATGGAACATTGGAACATCTCCATCCTGGGAACGGATATCAACAAGAAGGTTCTGAACAAGGGAAAGGCGGCCCGCTATCGCGGTTGGTCTTTTCGGCAGACGGACCCCGTGGTCCAATCCCGCTATTTTTTGAAAAGGGGTGAAGCGTATGAAGCCATTTCAGAGATTCGAAGAAATGTCCATTTTGAATACCTGAATCTGAACGAACCGGTATATCCCTCTCTTTTCACAAACACCAGTGCCATGGACCTCATCTTGTGCCGCAATGTGGCCATTTACTATTCAGAGGAAGTGGTGCGACGGGTGGTTTCCCGGTTTTATCAATGTCTGCTGAACGGCGGTTGGCTTATGATGGGGGCGTCTGAGACCAGTATTCCGGTTTTTGATCAATACGCCTATCATGTGGTGGTGGGGGGAACCGTCTACCGAAAATCCAGTGAATTGGAAAAGACGCCCAAGAGGTTGCATTTCACGCCTGTGAAATCGGATATGATGCCGCAGCCCCTTGTTGAACCAGATGCCCGGATGAGCGATCCATTTTTTGTGGCGGAAGAAGAAGCGTTCAGAGCACCCATTAAAGAGGTCCGAAGTGGGGCCGAAAAAGTGGCGGCCAATCCCGAAGAAACCGTGCCTGCATCCCATATCAGGGAGCAGGCCGTTGCATTGCTTCGGCAAAAACAGTATGACCAGGCCCGGGAACTCCTTTTGAAGGCCGTGGACCAAAATCCCGGGGATGCGGAGAGCCTTTACCATCTGGGCCGGGTTCATGCCAATCTCGGGCAGGTGCAGTCGGCCCGGTCCTTTTGTGAGCGGTCCATTGAAACTGATCCGCTCAGGGCGGAGGTCCATTATACCCTGGCCCTCATTTACCAGGAGTCCGGTGAGAACGACAGCGCCATGGAATGTCTGAAACGGACCCTCTTTCTGGACCCTGATTTCGTGTTGGCCCACGTTTCCATGGCCATCCTCTGTCGGCAACTGAACCAGGAAGAGAAATCGGAGCGGCATCGACGACAGGCAGTGGAACTTGCCGGTGCCATGATCCCTGAAACGGTTTTGCCCGGTACCGACGATCTCACGGCCAGAACACTATTGACCATGGCACGGACCCTCTAACAGCCAAAAAGGCCATTATAATGACAGTCGAAACAGACAACCACAAGGATTTGCAGCGGATACTGGAGGAAAGGGCGCGGATTCTGGCCAAAACAGATGAAGGGGACTCCCTGGAGCAGCACGTGTTTCGGGTTCTGGCTTTTTCCGTGGGAGAGGAACATTTCGGGCTGGATCTCAATTACATTCAGGAGATCCAGCCGCTGAAACCGGAGCTTTGGACACTGGTTCCCTGTACCCCCGATTTCATAGTGGGAGCGGTGAACATCAGGGGCCGCCTGTATTCCATTATGAATATCGCCGCTTACCTGGAGATTGGCGTGAAAATACGCATGGAAAAGGCCCATGTGCTGTTGATCCGTGGTGAAACCGGACCTGAGGGAACTCCCATGGAATTCTGCATACTGGCCGAAGACCGCCCCAAACTTGAACAGCTCACCGCGGATCAGTTGCAGCCGGCAACAGGGACCCTTTCGGCAAAAGGACAGGTGTTCATTCGAGGGGTAACCGCTGACATGTTGATGGTCCTGGATCTCGAAAAACTCATTTCCCATCCGGGCATTGTCGTTGATGAGGAAACCGTTTAGAGCGCTAAGGGGGCAAATAACATGACAAAGGGAAGGATCATGTCCATAAAGGTAAAAATCGTCGCTTGGGTAGGGATCTGCATGCTGCTCACCTGCGGGCTGATTGTGACCTATGCGGCCCTGAGCGAGAGGAACGTGGCCATTATGGCGGCCCGGAAAAAAGTTCTGGCGGACGGGGAGGCCATTGCCGGTTTCATGAAGGCGAAGCTGGAGGTACCGCTGGATGCAGCCCGTACCCTTGCGCACGCCCTCAGTTCAATGGAATTGCAGGAAAGGGGCGAAAAAAGCGGAGATATGTCGTTAAAGGGGCTAACTCGCGACCAGGTGAATCGAATGCTCCAAATGCTGACCAGCATGAATCCCGATTTCATCGGCACTTATACCCTCTGGGAGCCCAATGCATTTGACGAATCGGACGAAGAATATAAGGGCCGGTTTCCCTATGATGAGACGGGAAGGTTTATCGCCTATTGGAATCGCGGTGCAACCGGGAATATAAAGGTGGAGACGCCTGAAGATTATGAAGTGGCGGGCGATGGGGATTATTACCAATTGCCGAAAAAGAAAGGGCGGGAATGCATTATAGAACCCTACCTTTATCCGGTTCAGGGACAGGAAGTGGTGATGACATCCCTGGTGGCGCCCATTACGAAAAACGGGATATTTCAGGGGATCACAGGGGTGGACGTGGGCATTAAAGACCTTCAGACCTATCTGAAACAGCATAACCCGTATCCAACAGAGGCGTCTATTTCCTTGATCACTTATGGCGGCATCATCGCCGCCCACGACGGCCCCGTTGCGGATGCCGGTGATAAGATGGAAAAACTTCACCCGGATTGGCAGGAAGACCTGCAATACATCGAAAAGGGAGAAACACTCATCAAAGCGGATGAAGGGAGAATTGCCGCGTTCATACCGGTTTGCGTGGGTCTGACCGAAACGCCCTGGAGTCTCAATATCAATCTCCCGACGGCTGTGGTCACAGGGGAAGCCACGCGTCTCATGTGGCGCATGATCGGCATGGGGGCCCTGTTGACGGCCCTGGCATTGGTGCTCATCTGGTTCGTGGCCGGCAGAATTTCAAAGCCGATCTTTCAAGTGACGGAGGCGGCCCGAAAGATTGCCGCCGGTGACATGGATGCCATTGCAAAGGTCAGTACAAAAAATGAGTCGGCTCTCCTGGCGGAATCCTTTAACACAATGGTGGCCAATCTGCGGCGCATGAATGAAGCGGTGGAGCATCGCGCAGAAGCGGAAGGGGAGGCCAAGCAGTATCTTGAAAGGACCGTCAAAAGGTACGTCACCTTCGTTGAGGCGGTGGGAAGAGGGGATCTCACCACCGAAGTGAGACCTCCCGACAAGGGAGATGAATTGGCAGCCCTTGGAAAACATCTCAATCAGATGACGCGGAACCTGAAAGAACTGGCGACCCAGGTGTCGGAAGGGGTGCGGAACATGACCGCTGCCACCGGTGAAATTCTCTCGGCCACACGGGAACAGGCGGCCACTGCCAGCCAGCAGGCGGCCAGTGTCAGCCAGACCTCCAGCACGGTTGATCAAGCCCGGCAAACGGCGGAGCAAAGCTCCCGAAGAAGCCGTCAGGTGGCGGAAATGGCAAAACAGTCAATGTCCGAAGCGGCATCCGGGCTTCAGGCGGTGGGGGAGACCTCCCATGGTGTTATTCGCATCAGGGAACAGGTGGAAAGCATCGCCGAGAATATCCTGGACCTGAGCGAGCAGACCCAGCAGATCGGGGAGATTATCGAAACGGTCAATGATATTGCTGACCAGTCCAATCTTCTGGCCTTGAACGCCACCATTGAAGCGGCCCGGGCCGGAGAAGCGGGCAGGGGATTTGCGGTGGTGGCCGGTGAAGTGAGCACTCTGGCGGACCAATCCCGACAGGCGACCGCCAAAGTGACAGAAATCCTGGGAGAGATTCAGAAATCCGCCAATACGGCGGTAATGGTGACAGAAGAAGGAACCCGCCGGGCAAATGCGGGAGTGGAACAGGCGGAAAAGGCGGGGGCTGCCATACATACCATCAACGAGAACATCAAGAAAGTGGGGCAAACCATTTCGCAGATCGCCGTGAGTACCCAGGAACAACTGGCCGGCATGGATCAGATTTCCGGCGCCATGGAGAGCATCAACCAGGCCACCGGCCAGACCGAGGAGGGAACCCGGCAGGTGGAAGCCTCCGCACGCAACCTCAATGTCCTGGCGGAGCAGTTGAAGGTCATTGTGGAACGGTATCGCCTCAACTGAAGACCCGGTTTCACCGGAGAAGAAAATGGATCGTGAGGAACTGAAGCGTCAATTAATCGCCACATTCCAGGTGGAACTGGAAGAGCATTCCGCCACCCTGAACAATGGTCTTCTGGCACTGGAGAAGGGGCTTTCCGGAGAAGAAAGAGATGAACTCCTAAAAGCGCTCTTTCGGTCGGCCCACAGCATCAAAGGATCTGCCCGGGCCGTGGAACTGCAAGAGATCAGTACCGTGGCCCACAAAATGGAGGATGTTCTGGGTGCTCTCAAAAAAGGGGAACTGGTGCCTTCCGGAGAGCTGGTGGATCGACTCCTTCGGGCCACCGATCTTCTTGGCGAAGCCATGCAGATGCATCTCAAAGTGGCGGTGATCCCCTTTGACCGGAAGAAATCGGTCATGGGCGGGCTGGATGAAGCGTTGCGGGGAGAATTCCCTGACAGCGGGGATGCTCCCCCGGCCCTGTCAAAAACGCCGCCGTTAAAGGAAGAAAAACCGGTGGAGTCCCCTGGGCCTGCCTCATCTCAATCCCCTGCAGGGGACACCATTCGTGTGGGAACGGAAAAATTGGATGCGCTCATGGCGGGAATGGGCGAGTTGCTGGTGGCACGCATGCGCATGGAACAGCGCCTTGGTGAGTTGAAGTCCGTTCAATCCGTCCTGACCGGATGGGAAAAAGCGTGGCGAAAATTGCGGACCATCAAAAAGGCGCTGGAACGCCGGAAAAAGAGCGATCCCGAACTGTCGGCCCTTTTGAAATTCATGTCTCTCGGTGAGGATCACCTGAGCCGGATGGCGCGAAAAATCGGCCGGCTTAGTGAATCCATGGAAGGAGACCACCGGCATCTGGCGCTCCTGACGGACGACATGCAGGACGGTGTCAGGCGTGTTCGCATGGTTCCGGTCTCCACCCTCTTTGATCTCTTTCCACGAATGATTCGGGACATCGGGCGGGAAAAAGGCAAAGAAGTAAAACTGGTGATTCGGGGGTCCGAAACCGAAATCGACCGCCAGGTGCTTGAAGGCCTGAAAGACCCGTTGACCCACATTCTCAGAAACGCCATTGATCACGGCATTGAACCGCCGGCTCAGCGGCTCGGGAAGGGAAAACCGCATGAAGGGACCGTTGTACTGGAAGCCTCCCAAAGCGGCAATCACATTGTTCTTAAGGTGAGCGATGACGGAGCCGGTATCAATCTGGCCGCCGTGCGGCGGGCAGCCGTGAAAAACCGTCTCATCACCAATGCGGATGCAAAACATCTGGGCACCCAGGAGACCATCGACCTGGTGTTCCAATCGGGTCTTTCCACCCATTTGACCGTTACGGATCTTTCAGGGCGCGGCGTGGGCATGGATGTGGTGCGCCATCAGCTTGAGAAACTGCACGGCCAGGTGCAGACCCATACGGAGAAAGACAATGGGACCACTTTCACCCTGATGCTGCCCCTCACCCTGGCCACCAGTCAGGTGCTGATGGTGAAGGTGGCCGGTCAGACAGTGGCGATCCCCAACACCAACGTGGAGCGTATTTTGCATTTTAAACCGGCGGAGATCGGCCGTTTGGAGGGAAAGGCGGCTGTTCGCGTCAAGGGTCGTGCCCTGCCGCTGATCTCCATGGCCGAAGTACTGGAACTGCCGGTTCAGGAAACCCAGGCGCACAACGGCAAGAAGATCGGAGTGGTGGTTTTGGGGGCTGTGGAGAAACGGCTGGCGTTCCAGGTGGATGAATTCCTGGGTGCACAGGAAGTGGTGATCAAGCCTCTGGGAACGCAGCTTCGGAGGGTCAGGAACATCGCCGGGGCTACCATTCTGGGTACCGGTCAGGTGGTGATGATCTTGAACGCCGGAAGTGTCATCCATTCCGCCCAGGGGATTCGCGGGAGTTCCTTCTTTGGTAGAACAGAGGCGGTGAAAGAGGCTGTCAAGAAAGTGTTGGTGGTGGATGATTCCATTACCACCCGGACCCTTGAACGGAATATACTGGAAAATGCCGGCTACCAGGTGTCCCAGGCGGCTGACGGTATCGAAGGATGGCAGAAGATGCAGGAAGAAACCTTTGATGCCGTCGTGTTTGACATTGAAATGCCGCGCATGAACGGCTTTGAATTGACTGAAAAAGCCCGGCAGGATTCGCGTTTTACCCATTTGCCCATTGTGCTGGTGACGTCTCTGGAATCCCCTGGGGACAGACTTAAAGGGATGGAGGCGGGCGCCGATGTATACATCACCAAAGGGAGCTTTGATCAACAGGAGCTACTGGAAACCATCGAACGGTTGATCGGATAGGGATTCCGCATATGATCGATGTTCTGATTGTAGACGATTCACCGACCATCAGACAGTTTGTTGGCGCCATTTTGAGCACGGATCCGGAGTTCAGGATTATCGGCGAAGCGCGAAATGGAGAAGAGGCGGTGAAAATGGCGTCCCGGTTGCGACCGGATGTAATTACCATGGATATTCACATGCCGCGAATGGATGGTTATCAGGCGATTCGCCGGATCATGTCAGAGAACCCGGTACCCATAGTGATTTTGACCAGCACCGAATCGGATATTCGGCTCGGGGTGACCTACAAAGGTGTGGAATCGGGTGCATTGATGGTTTTTGGCAAACCCCACGGGCTTCCCGGCGATGATCCGGAAGCCGACGAGTTGATCAAAGTGGTTAAAGCCATGGCTGGCGTAAAGGTTGTACGGCGGAAATGGCAAGAGCAGGAACCCTTAAAAGGGGCAGGCCGTCCAAATACCATTTCCAGGGTTTCGGGAAAGAGACGCCGAATTGTTGCCGTTGGCGCTTCTACGGGCGGTCCTCCGGCCCTTCGAACGGTGCTCGGTGAACTGCCCGCCACTTTTCCCGCTGCGGTGGCGGTGGTGCAACATATCAGCAAGGGATTTGCCGAGGGGTTGGCCCGATGGCTCAATGAGACGGTGTCCATGGAGGTCAAATTGGCTGAAAAAGGGGAACCGTTGCTTCCCGGAACCGTCTATATCGCCCCTGACGGCACGCATTTCCAGATAACGGGGGCTGAAACGGTGGCGCTGTTACCAGGTGAACCCGTGGACGGGCACCTCCCTTCCGTGACAGCGCTTTTCAACTCGGTG
>JANQDY010000137.1 GCA_028278625.1 Thermodesulfobacteriota bacterium | reverse complement strand
TCCTTGGGGAAACGAACCTTCGCCTTTTTCGCGAAAAGATCGAGCCCACGGCACTGATGCCCGGAGGTCCCGCGTCCGTCTGGCCGGATACCGATTCCTCTATTCTCGTGAAAGACCTCTACCTCGCCTATGGCCAGCAGCCGCACCTTCCGAAGCTTCTGAGCAACAGAGCCGTTCTCAATACCATTGAAGAGGCGGTTCAACGGGGCATTCTGGCGCTGAGATGCCAAAGAAGCGATGGATCGGAACAGTGGTATTGGAAATGTCCGGTAGACATGGCCGATTGGGACCAGACCGCTGAAGCATGGCTTCCCCAACAAACAACCCTCGGTTCCTTGAACCCTTCGGCCATTCTGCCATCCGCCCTGAAAGGACTATGGCCGGAAGAGGGTCTAGGGGTAAAACTCTCTACCCTGTGTTCATGGTTCGATGGAGAAAACACCTTTGACGAGGAGACCATCCCCGACTATCCTCCAGAGCCTCACCCGATCCCCCGGGCTGATTACCGGGCGGTTCATGCGGCAGTGGCCAGGGCCGTCGAGACTGGAGCGATCTGGCTGGTCTATGGTAACGACAGCGTATACCAAAACAGACCCATGGAAATTCAACTCGATTCTGAAGCTGTCCTCTATGGTCCTCCAGAGCCCTTGTCAGGCATCGACTTCCTTCCCGACCGCCTTCCAGATGGGACATGGACGGCATCTGAAGAACCGGAAACGACGGTGTCGCGGCTCTATGCCGCCATTAAGGAGGCTCGCGGGAAACCCTGGCCCGAGTCGTTGTTCCTGTCCGGTCTTAATTCGGCCATTGGACAAGGATTCATGACGCGACTCAAAGGGTCCGGCCCCTTCAGTTCCCTGGCGCGGGAAGGCGCCGCAAAGATCGTCATAAAAGCCGAAATGTCCCCGCCACCACCGTCTCTCGACACGGGACGTCGGCGGACGAACATGGCAACGCTTTCCGTAAGCGAAATTCAGACCTTGGGGGAAGAAATCGGCCAAATTGCAAAACAGCTTGCCGGCAAGGATCTGCAAACGGAAGTCCGTTTAAGCGTCAAGGAAGAAGCTGGAAAAGAAATGGAACAGATCAATGTATTACTGGAACAAATCAAGAAGGGGTGGAAGTTCTAGAAAAGCCTTCCCTCTGCGTGTGAATGGGTGCATTTCTTGTATCAGTCTGCTACACTTATAGCACCAGCAACCTTGGAAGCCATGATCCAACTTCAAGAACGGATGGTTTAAGCAAGGTATTGTTTGAGGACATGAAACAACCAACCATTGGGAACAATGATCAAAGACGGCAAGGAGGTGATGCTTAAGCCAAAGAAGACCTTCAGGTTCAAAAGAGAAAGGCTTGTATCTGGAAAACCGATTGGAACAATTGATAGTCAGGAGGATTCAGTCATGAGTGAGATGAAAGGATTTAAGCGAGGACTACGTTTCTTTATCGGTCTATTCATTGCCGTATCGTTTTTCGTCACCGCTCTTCCCGCAGGTGCTCAGGAAGACCTCAAACCCCAAATTTTGGTGGATCAGTCGTTGGTCACATTGAACAAGTTCATGAAATCCCCGGACATGGAATGGCTGCAAAGCCATTTGGGCGATTCGAAAGGCGTTATCATCGTGCCCCAGTTGCTCAAGGCGGGGTTCATCTTTGGAGGATCCGGCGGACGTGCCGTGTTTCTGGTGCGGGATCCTAAAACGGGAAAATGGAGTCAGCCGGGGTTTTACAGCCTGGGGTCCGTGAGTTTCGGGCTCCAGATCGGCGGAGAATCCTCGGAAGTGATCATCCAGGTGAGGACCCAGCGGGGTCTTGAATCCCTGTACGGCACTTCCTTCAAGCTGGGCGGCGACACTTCCGTGGCCCTGGGACCCGTGGGTGCAGGCGCGGCAGGCAAAGGGGTGACGGCCGACCTGGTTTCCTTTTCCATGGCCCAGGGAGCTTTTGCCGGGCTTGCCCTGGATGGCTCGGTGATCAAGGTCAATGACGATTATAACAAGGATTATTACGGCAAATCGGTAAGGCCCGTGGACATTTTTGTCAAAAAAGATGTGAGCAATCCCGGTTCCGCGAATCTGCGAAAGGCGCTGGTTAAGGCTGAAAAGGGAAAGTAACGAATGGTTGAGCCCCGGAGATGAAAAATCTCCGGGGCCTCCCTGTTTTCCTCCCTAAAGAAGGCTGTCCGGATCACCATCAACATGCATGGGGTATTGGCATGGCGGCAAATAAGATTTGTCTGTTCATCCTGGTGTTGACGCTTCTGTTTTGGGGATGCAGCGGGTCACGGTTGATGATGCCCACACCCAATGTGTACCTGAACCAAAAGCTCGAGTCATTCCAAGGTCTGGCAAAGGATCTGCAAGGGACGGAGGTGCGACTGTTTTACATCACTGACCGGACACCTGAAAAGGATGACGCGGGAAACTTTCGATACGGCTATGGCCGTTCATCCTCTCTTGCCTTTGGCACGGCAGTCGTGGATCTCGGCGTGGAGATTTCCTGGGAGGCCTTGCTCGAGGCAAGCCGCACCCGAAAAAGAATAAAACCCGTGAAACTCCATTTGATGGATGTTACCGAAATGATTCGGAGCCCGAACACGCCTCTCCCTTATACGCTGATGGACGGCCGGATTGTTGAAGACCCGAAGCTGCTGGCAAAGCTGAAAGAGACGGCTCAAGCATTTCGAGAGGTACTCGTAGAGCAGTTGTCCCTCACGCCCCGCAAGGAGGTCTTCATTTACATCCACGGGTACAACAACACTTTTGAAGACGCCGCTTTTGCCATGGCGGAGCTTTGGCATTTCTTGGGGCGTATCGGCGTGCCCATCATCTACACCTGGCCGGCGGGATATCCGGGATTGTTCGGCTACACCTATGATCGGGAATCAAGCGAGTTCACCATCTATCATTTGCGGCAGGTTCTCGGTTTCATTGCAAGTTTTCCGGAGGTGGAGAAAATCCATGTGATCGCCCACAGCCGGGGAACCGATGTTGCAACAGCTGCTCTTCGCGAACTCACGCTGGGCGCGCGCCAGGCCGGGATTGATCCCATCGAGAAATATAAAATTCACAATTTTGTCTTAGCGGCACCGGACATCGATATGCAGGTGGCCGAACAACGGGTCGCCGGCGACAAACTCCGGTTAAGCGTCAAACGTTTCACCGTCTATACATCGCCCGCTGACAAGGCGATCGGTGCCGCAAGCCGGCTTTTCCAGAGTCCTCGCGGACGGGCCGGCACTTTCGGGCTGAAGGACGTAACAAAGGATCTCAGAAGGGCACTTGAATTCAATACCTCCAATTTTGCCGTGGTCAATTTTTCGGGAATATCCAATGATCCGGAAGTTGGAAGCGATTTTTACGGTCACAGCTATTTTCGCAACGCGCCGTCGGTGAGTTCCGACCTGGTACTGATGCTTCGGGACGACCTGGACCCGGGTTCCCCCGGCCGACCCCTGGAACATGTGGATCTTAACTTTTGGCGCATTCCGGCAGGCTACCCCCGCGGAATGTCAAATGCCCAAAAAGACTGAAAACATTTGGTCACGGTTGTCTTGAATTTCAGTCCCATCGTGATAGAGGAGGATCAACTTCAGCGGTTCGCCATCAAGGGCTTTCCGGGCCACGTTATCGGGGCTGATGGTGTACCTTCCCATGATTTTGTCCGTGGGCCAATCCGGTTCCGGATAGGCCAGATAAACCAGTTCAGAGCAAACGATTTTGTCCGTTGTCTCCACGTCAAAGTTGAAATCATATGCCTTGCCGACCTGTCGCAGGGCGCGGACAATGGCTTGGGCCAGGGCGTCAATGCTCACAGATTTCATGCGCAGTATTGCTAAATCATCGACATTGAGAAAATCCTCAAGGGTGTTCATCTGAACCCCGTCCCGCAATGCCTCCACCACGGAAGCCCCGTTTCTGATGTCATTTTGATGCTTCCGGACCGCCGGGTGGTCCCATATGCCCAGCTCTTTCAACTCCTGTTCATTGCCGACCCAGATGGCCGCATGCCCCCAGTGCCCCGGAATGAGACGGTCCGTCACCCGAAAAGGTGTTTTCTCAAGCAGGATGTCGCCGGCCTTGAGAGTACTCTCCACATTCCGGCGCACCCGGGGATCATCAAAAAGCTTCCCTTTTCTATCCTCCACCAATCCCACCAGATTTCCAAAGAACGCACTGACACCCCCCACCGCTGCACGGTTAATGGCATTTAAATTGTCGTGAACCCGGCCTTCCCGGGATTTGGCTTTGATTTCCGCTACCCGATCAGACGATCCTGCTTTGAACAGGGCAAAGGAAGGGCTCTGCTCAATAAGCAGGTTGAGATAACCCATTTGATCATCTCCCTTATGCCTTTTTTTAAGATCCCGTATCCGTTCTGAATAAAAAGCGATGCTCTCATTTACGTAAAGGGCGTTCGATCTTGAAAGAAAACCTTTTGTTATGGCTTCTAACTGATTCTCCTCGATGCCGTAGCCCAGGTCGCTGGCGTTTAAAAAGCGCCTGATGCGTTCATCTTCGTTTAAAACGGCCAAGGTGCCCAGGTAGGTGTCATAGAGCATCAATGAACCCGCAAGGGAAAGCATGACCCCTTTTAGCCTGAGGGTCTCATTTAAAGGGGACAAACCCATCTCCGTCATGGTTTCAGGGTCGGCGCGGAGCCAGCAGGAATTGCGGCCCACGAATCCCGCAAAACCGTCGGCCAGGGAAAGCCCTTTGCGCATCCTTATCTTAAAGGCGTTTTGAAGTTTGGGCGGCATGGGGGCGTCTTGCTTCATCTCTTCCTTAAGCTTCCTGGTAAGGCGCATGGTCCGGGCGCGCGAGGCCAGAAGATCCTCCACCATGGTCTGGAAACGATCGGTCTCCCGGTTCAGCATGAACGCCAGGTCGCTCTCATTGCCGCTAACGTTTTTTAGCGCATTCCAGCAGCTCTCTTCACTACTGGTAATCAAGTCCTGGTTTCGGCCCTGGAGGGATTGAGGCGCGCACCCGGCGGTTGCCATGAGCATTGCCAATAGGGCCAGTCTCCACCACATGACAAAGGACATTTTGGAAAAGCAGTTTGAAGTAAATGGTTCGGAATGCATGGGGGTCTCCTAAAAACGATGGCGGCGAAAAAAGATAGCATTTTTCAGAGTTGGGATCAAACCTTGACAAAAGGTGTTGATCATGGACAAATGATGGATGCTTTCCTTATCAGCCCGAAAACCTTGATGACGATGCACATTTGTGACAAGCTGTGACACTGTAAAAAGAGAAATCCAAAAAAATGGCAATGTGGAAAGCTTTGCCGGGGGGAAGCCGCTTTTCCTGCGGCAGGCCCGTCAGACGGGAAGAATATTCATTTCTTCCATCCTGTGGCGGTTACCATGGCCGAACTTGTGCGTCAATATCAATTCCCGGAACGCATCCCCTTGATTCCAAAGGAGTGCAGGAATGGTTACCAAGCAAAATGGAAGGGAAGAACGCTATCACATGGTGCTTGAGGCACTTGCTGCGGTCGTCATGGCTATAGGAAATGAAAAGTTGAAGTCCAGACGGTTTATGCTTTTGCTATCATTGTTGTTGCTGGGAATTACAATTGAACGCGACGGCTACGCAGGTGACGAAAACCTCGCATCCAGCCCGCCTCCTATCGTGTATACTGAAAACGATTTCGCCTTCGACTCAACCCTTCGCATACCCATTCTTCAAACAGCCGTAACGTTTCTTGAGCCACCAGACACTGACAATAACGTCGACACTTACGAATCCGGAGTAGATGGCATTCCCTATTACTTCAAAGAATCGTCCGAGTACAGATTTTGCTGGGAAGGAGGTATAGATGGTTCCCAACACCATATGTATTTGCAGGACGAGACTGGAAATGTGGTTTTGAAGATCGTAAGCGGCGGTGATTGTGTTACGGCGACGATTGGAGCAGGGAGCTACACCATGTTCTTTGTTCATGATGGCCTAACGACAGATGTTCAGCCCATATTAATCGTAGCCAATTCAGGAGAGACTGATCAGGGGATCCGGCAAAAAGGCAGCCATCCGGTTACGTTGCTGGTGTCCAACAGATTGTGTGGGAATCCTGACTTAACCGGCGCGGATCTGAACAATGGAAACCTGAGTAGGGCGAAGCTACGGTCTGGAGAGCTAAGCACTGCAAATCTGAGCGGCGCGTATCTGACGCAAACGAAATTGATTGACGCGAACCTGCGGGATGCGAATCTGAGAAATGCCAATTTGAGCAAGGCAGACCTGAGAGTCGCAAATCTGAGAGGGGCAGATCTAACACAGGCGGATTTGAGAAGGGCCTATTTGAGCGGCGCGTATCTGAGCGAGGCGAACCTGAGAAATGCGGATTTGAGAGGGGCAGATCTGGGCGGAGCGGATCTAAGCGGTGCGGATCTTACACAGGCCGATTTGAGAGGGGCCTATCTGAAGGATGCGAAGCTGAGCTTCGTGAATCTGAGCGGCGCGGATTTGACACAGGCGAATTTGGGCAGGACGTATCTGTTTGAAGGTAATCTAAAAGGGGCAAACCTGAGAGGAGCAAACCTGAGAGGAGCCTATCTTAAAGGGGCAAATTTGAGTGGGGCAACTTGGACCAACGGAAAAGTCTGTGATGAAGGCTCCACGGGTCGCTGCAACTAGTTCCTTTTCCTATATGTTCCTTCACATGCCCATAACCGTATGAATGCCGTCTCGGCACCCTCTAAAATTAAGCAATGCCGAACTGCTGATGCGCAGAGGGTCACAAGGCATCGGATAAAATGGCGAGCTTGTGAACCAATATCGATTCCCGTAAATCGTCGTTTTAGCTCTAAAGGAGGAGAGGGATGGTTACAAAGCAAAATGGGTGGGAAGAAAGCTATCATACGGTGCTTGAGGCGCTGCCCGCAGCCGTCATGGCTATACGAAATGACACGTTTGTCTTTGTTAACGAACACGGCGCCCGGATGTTCGGCTTTTCAAATCCCCGGCAGATGATCGGCATCTCAACCCTCGAAATGATCGCACCCGAATCGCGGGAACTGGTCAAACACCGGATTGAGAGGCTTGAAAAAGGAAAAGATAACCCTTTGGCCGAATTGGAGATCATCCGAAAGGACGGGACCAGAATCACCATTGAAGCCTCATCCGTGGCCCTCCCCATCGAGGGCAAAATAACAGCTGCCGTCATCGCACAGGATGTCACCGAACTGAAGATGACCTCATTGAAGCTGCGGGAAAGCGAGGAACGATTCCGGGCCTTTATGGATCACTACCCAGCAAATATATACATCAAAAACAGAAAGTTAGAACATGTCTACGGGAACAAAACCGTTCTGGGCCATATGGGACGTTTAATGGACACATTTGTGGGCACGCGCAGCCGGGATTTTTTCCCTGCCGATGTAGCGGAAACCAAAGAAGAACTGGATCGGGCGGTTTTGGATAAAGGCGCGGTACAGGTACACGAACACTGCCGCGTGATGGAGAACGGATCGTCTCGATGGTTTCGGGATATCAAGTTCCCGATCCGCTTCGAAAACGGCGATGCTGAGCTGGGGGGTATTTCCGTTGATATTACCGATATCAAGGCGTCTGAAGCCAAGCTGAAAGCAGCGCTTGATGAAATCAGTTCTTTAAAGGATCGCCTCGAGAGGGAAAACATCTATCTGCGCGAAGAAATCGCGGCCTATAGTCGGCACGACGAAATTGTGGGGGAGAGTTCTGAAATCAAAATGGTTTTAGATCAAGCGGAAAAGGTGGCCGGCCAGCCAACCTGTGTGCTCATCCTCGGTGAAACCGGAACAGGCAAAGAATTGCTGGCCCGCGCCATCCACCAGATGAGCCCTCGCCACAGTCGCCAAATGATAACCGTCAACTGTGCGGCATTGCCTTCAAATCTCATTGAAAGTGAACTTTTTGGGCGCGAAAAAGGCGCCTTTACCGGCGCGTTGACAAAACAGATGGGCCGCTTTGAAGCAGCCGACGGTTCCAGTATTTTTCTGGATGAAATCGGAGATCTGTCCGTGGGGCTTCAGGCCAAATTGCTTCGGGTACTTCAGGACGGTCAATTTGAACGGCTCGGCAGTCCCGAAACCATCCATGTGGATGTTCGCGTTCTCACGGCCACCAATCATGACCTGAAAGCCCTTGTCCAAGAAGGGAGATTCCGGAAAGACCTTTATTACCGGCTGAATGTCTTCCCCATTGAGATTCCCCCATTGCGAGACCGGCGGGAAGACATACCGCTTCTGGTATGGGCATTTGTTAAAGAATTTGAGGAAAGGATGGGGAAAACGATTCGGCGGGTCCCTCAAAAGAGCATGGATCTCCTTAAAAGCTATTCCTGGCCCGGCAATGTCAGGGAATTAAGGAATGTGATTGAACGGGCCATGATTCTCAGTACCGGCCCTTACCTGGACATTCCCGCCTTCGAGACGGAAGTTGATGCAGGCGTTGAAGACCTGAGTCTCGAGGAAGTTCAAAGAAAACACATTGTGAACGTCCTTCAAAAAACGGGTTGGCGGATCCGGGGCGAACAGGGTGCGGCAGCCCTGTTGGAGGTCAAACCGACCACGCTGGAAGCCCGCATCAAGAAATTGGGTATTCAGCGAAACTAACAAAATCTCCAAAATTTTAGAGTGCCCTCCATCATAATGGACTTTTCTTCATCCCCTTGTTCTCGCGTTAATGCTTCGTATCTATAAATCCCCATAACTTTCAACTGTTTATCTTTAATCCCAATCCCTTCTTGTTCCGGTACGAATTTTGCCAATATGAGTTATTGTGAGATCCGGTCTTTTTCATGAAAACCGGAACAAAGTGCCATGTCAAAAGAAAGGTCTCAAAAGATGATCATCATGACTTTACATGCCAAGTTTCCGCCAGAAGGAAAGGCGGACGTCATAAGGGTGTTGGATTCTATCATTGGTCCAACAACGGCCCAGTCAGACTGTCCGTTCTGCAGACTTTACAGCAACGTCAACAATGACGACGACCTGCTTTTTGTTGAAAGGTGGGACTCTCGAGAAGCTTTAAAACAGCACGTCCGCTCAGACGATTTCAGGAAAATTCTGGCTGTTATGGAGATGGCAAATGAAAAGCCTGACTTAAGCTTTGTCACAGTCTCCAAAGAAGAAGGTTTGGAACTGGTGAAGAAAATTCGGGGAATCTGATCCGGCAATGTTTTTCTAAGAAATATTTGGGAGGAGAGCATAATGAAAAGGATAAGTATTTGGAAAAATGGCCTGTCTGCAACCTTTATGCTGTTATTCTGTACAATTCTGTTCATGCCGGGGCTTGCCCTCGGGGGGGCTGATCGTGGCGAAAAGATCTCGAAAATGTTGGATTTAACCGATCCATCCTTTGTCTACCTGGCAATGGCTGAAGAAGAATCCCAGGAAGAGAACGCTCTTGAACCGCTATCTCCCGAATGTGAGGCATTCGCCAAAGACCCGGACGCGGATATCGGCGATATCATTCGGGCCGGCTGCAAGCCGACCCTGCCGCAGATGTCCAAACTGATGGATAACCCGCTCGGCAACGTGGCCATGCTCTTTACCCAGTTCGATTTCTCCGTATTGGAAAACCCTACCAATGGTATAAAAGAAAACAGGGTCAATTACATGGGAATTGCTCAATTTCCCAAAGGGATCAGCGAGAACTGGAACCTCATCAACCGCATCGTCTGGAATGTCCCCAGCATGCCCCTGGACCAGGACAAAATCACCACCAAAAAAAACCAGTACGGCAGTGGTGAGGGACCGATCGTTCTCCCGCCGGACGGATCTCCCAGGGCGCCCGTGGACATCTTCAGCGGACGCACCACCGGCTTCGGCGACATGTACTACAACGGCCTCTTCTCTCCCAAGGAGGGATACAAAACGGATAGCGGCGCAAGCCTGCTCTGGGGGGCGGGCCTTTGCCTCGGTTTCCCCACTGCCAGCAGGGACCTTCTGGGCACGGGGAAATACCTGGCCGGGCCGTCCGCTTTGGGTGTCTACATGGGACCCAAGTGGAAGTACGGGGCACTGGCGCAGCAATATTTTTCTTATGCGGGGGATAACGATCGAGACGACGTCAGCCTGTTGAACCTTCAATATTTTCTTTTTTACAGCGTGGACGATGTGACGGCCATCGGAATTGCGCCCAACATCGTTGCCGACTGGAAGCAAACCAGCGGAAACAAATGGACCGTTCCCATCGGGCTCGGCATCAGCCGCACCTTTCAACTGGGCCCGGTTCCCATCCGTCTGGGTCTGGAAGTCCACTATTCCGTTATCAGGCCCGATGATGTGGTCGGCTCGCTGTGGAACTTCAGGTTCTACATCATCCCCGCAGCGCCCTCGGCGCTGTTCAGCTGGATGCGATAATCGACAACCTCTTCGAAGAAGGAAACCTTTACGTATTTTAATCGGGCATGTTTTTAGGCAAATATTTAGGAACGAATTTAAGAAAAGGAGGGAAAAATGAAAATCAGGTGGCGTCAAATCATTCTTGTCATGGCATTGGCTGTTGCGTTTTTACCCGTCAATTCATTCGGTATCCAGCCGGATGCGGCGTTCCTGGAACTTAAAAAGCGCAAGCAGGCGGAATGGGTCAAGGCGGACAAACAGGTCGATGAAAAACTGGCCGCTTTGGAAAAGAAATTCGGCAAAAAACCCAATATCATCTACATCTTAAGCGACGACGTGGGTTGGGGAGAGTTGGGCTGGCAGGGGGGCGGCAAGCACCGCGGCACCCCTACCCCTGAGCTGGACAAGATGGCCTTTGAAGGGATGCGATTCTGGACATCCTATTCCGAGCCGTCCTGCACGCCTTCCCGAATCGCCATCAACACGGGCCGTCATCCGTTCCGCACCGGCCTTCTTTCCGTCCTCTGGCCCGGACAGACAGAAGGGCTTTCTCCGGAGGAAGTGACCGTGGCCGAGGTGCTTTCAAAGGCCGGCTATCATACGGCCATGTGGGGCAAGTGGCATCTCGGGGATGAGGAAAAGTACGCGCCGGAGAATCAGGGGTACGAATACGCCTACTATGGCCTATATAACGGTGCGCCCGACTTCTGGCCCGAATCCGCCAATTTCTATAAAGACAACATGCCCCAACCCACGAAACCGGCCTTCTACGACTTCCCGGGCGAGGAAAAATACAAAGCGCAGACGGGAATCGAACTGAATCCGGCAGGTTTTGTAGGGGAGAAGGGCAAGGGCAGAAAACCGATCGAGGGGCCGGCGGGTGTGCTCGGCAAAAAGCGCCAGGAGGCCTTTGAAAAGGAGTCCATCAAACAGATCAAGGGCTACATCAAAGAGAAAGCCAAGAGCGACAAGCCCTTTTTCATCTATTGGGCCACTTATGCCTTGCAGATCGCCGGTTCGGAGGATTTTAAAAACGCTCCCCACGTGGACCGCGCCAATGCCCAGGCCTCGTTCATGGCAATGCACAACGATCACATGCGGCAATTGTTTGAAACCCTTAAGAATGAGGGGATCGAAGAAAACACCCTGGTGGTCTGGTGGAGTGACAACGGTCCTATGTACGGTTTCTGGCCCACTTCCGGGTACTCCTGGCTGCGCGGCGGCAAGACCGATATCACCGAGGGAGGTGTTCGGGTGCCGGCCATGGCCCGATGGCCCGGAATGATCGATCCCCACCAGGATCCGGTGGACACCATCCACCTGGTGGACCTTTACACCACGGCAGCGCGCATCGGCGGTGCCATGGAATTCATTCCCAACGACCGGGTGACCGACGGGGTGGACCAGACCTCTCTGCTGCTGTTGGGAGAAGGGCATTCCCGCCGGAACTACCTTTTCTACTACAGCGGACCAAAGCTTGAGGCCCTCCGTTTCGAGGATTTCAAGCTCCTCATGTCCGGCAAGCTGAAGGGCGGCGTTCCCGAAATGCAGTTTTTCAATATCATGCGCGATCCCGGGGAAAAATTTGGGGAATTCTATCCGGGACTCTACGTTATATCGCCCATGCAAAATATGCTCAAAGGGCATATGATGATGATCCGGAAGTTCCCCAACCGGGTTTCCCAGAACATCCCACAGGGGGCCGAAATCAGCTATCATGACTAATGGGGGAAAATGAAGAAGACGGAAATGGTGCGCATGGTCAAGAAAAGTCCCAACAACGCCCTGTCCCTGGGCGGACCGGCATGGCCGGCGATCGCACCTTTCCGTCTTTAACGTCGTTGTGCATATTGTGACGGCAGTGTGATCCAACATAACGGAGTTCATAAAGATGAGGCTGCGTACCTCGTGTTGCTTTTTTCTGACGGCGCTTCTGGCAGGACTATCTATTTTGGCGGGATGCAGCGCCCTTCCGAGAAACCCGGTCCCGCTGGACCTCATGAAGCGGGCAGAAGTGATCGGATTTCCGGGTGTTCGGGCGTGGGCCGGGAAAATCGATTCAGGCTTTCAAGAGGATATCATAACGTCGATTCATCAAGAACGGCCCGGCGATTTCCCCCGCAATCCGGATGGATCATTGGACTATTCCTGCCTTGCGCTTTCGGGCGGCGGGGACAACGGGGCATTTGGCGCGGGATTTCTTTGCGGATGGAGTAAGAAGGGCGAACGGCCCAGGTTCAAACTGGTTACGGGCATCAGTACCGGGTCGTTGATCGCGCCGTTTGCCTTTCTGGGGTCCGAATACGATCCATTGCTCAAACGGGTCTATACCGGTATCAGCCAGAAGGACATCTACAAAGAGAGAGGGATTGTCTTCGCCCTGGGAAACGAGTCCTTTGCCGACAGCCGCCCCCTTTCAGAACTGATCAACAGAAATGTCGACATTCAACTGCTGAAGGCGGTCGCAAATGCGCATCGCAACGGGCGGCGCCTGTACGTGGGGACCACCAACATGGACGCGGACCGGCTGGCCATCTGGAATATGGGCGCCATTGCCCAGTCCGGTCATCCGGAAGCCCTTGACCTGTTTCGAAAAGTATTCCTTGCATCTGCATCCGTACCGGCCGTCCTTCCACCTGTCTTTATGGAAGTGGAAGCTGAAGGCGAGCGATTCGATGAAATGCATGTGGACGGCGGCACCAAGACACAGGTTTTCTTTTACGGAGGGGTCCTCGATTTAGAAAATGCTGCCGCGTCTGTTTTCGGTAAGAAAGAAGTGGCGGATCACAGCAGCCTTTACGTCATTATCAACGGGAAGCTGGGACCGGTGCCTGAACAGGTGACGCGCAGCCTCAAGGAAATCACTTCACGTTCTCTGTCTACCATGATCAAGGCAGCGGCCCTGTGGGACATTTATCGCGCATACACCTTTGCCAAACGGGACGGTCTGGGATTTCGTTTTGTATTTATTCCGGATGCGTTCGAATTCTTGAGCGATGAACGATTTGATCAAGGGGAAATGAAGCGCATGTTTGAGTTGGGCTACCAATTGGGAAAATCAGATGATCCCTGGAAAAAAGTGCCGCCCGGTCTCGGTCGTCATGCACCTGCTTTTCAATAGAGAATAAGCGTGCTTCCACTTAAGTTGAAAACCCTATCCAGCGATCAAAACATTCGCCAGGGGACAGGGCACGAAGGTCTCAAATGCAGTGAGGGCGAACAAAAATCTTCATAAACCAAATGACAAGAAAGGAGGATAAGAACTTATGAAGCGAATAATTCAAATGGGGGTCTTTCTGATTGCGGCGGTTTTCATTGCAGGGCCTGCAATGGCCCAGGACTTATTTATCTATCCGACCAAAGGCCAAAGCAATGATCAGATGGAAAGAGACAAATTTGAGTGTTACCGATGGGCCAAAGACCAGACCGGTTTTGACCCGATGCAGCAGCCGAGGGCCACTGCCCCGCCTCCTCAGCAGGAAGCGAGGCAGGGAGGGCTGTTGCGTGGAGCCGGAAGAGGCGCCGCAGTTGGTGCTGTCGGGGGTGCCATCGGTGGGAATGCCGGAAGAGGCGCTGCCGTCGGCGCAGCTTCAGGTGCTCTGATCGGCGGAATGCGGAGACGCGATCAGGCCCAAAGGCAGGCTCAGGCCGAGCAGCGGTGGGCAGAGGAACAGGCCGCCATCTATCGACAAAGCCGTGGGAATTACGACCGGGCTTTTGCGGCGTGTCTTGAGGGAAGAGGGTATACGGTTAAATAGCCCTGATATTGTAAAGAGGAGGAAATCACATGAATATACTGAGAGGAATGATTTTGTCAGCATTATTGCTTTTTCTCTTTTTGCCCTTAATAAGCGTTGCGGATGATTCTGAAGGGTTAGAACCGCTGATTTGCGCCGTTATTGAAGACCATGCCTGTTCCCCGGGTGAAAAATGCGTTTCAGGAACTGCCGAAAGCATCAATCTTCCGCAGTTTCTCAGAATCAATTTTGGGGAAAGAATCATCACTGGAGACGCGGGTGATGGAAAAGTCCGAAGTACTGCAATCAACCATATGGTGCGCGTGAGCGGAAAATTTATTCTCCAGGGTATACAGGATGACAAGGCATGGAGCATGGTTATCACAACGACTACAGGAAAGATGACACTTGCGGTTGCAGATGAGGGCGTAGGATTCGCGGTATTTGGAATATGCACCGTCCCATGAACAAGGACTTTCAACCGGAACAAACCTGGAAGACTTGTCTAGCGTCGCTATACTTTAAGGTGATGATGACACGAATTAGCGAATCCGTTTTAAACGGCATTAAATCATTAGGCTTTTTTATCATCTTCTTTCTTGTTGCTGCGGCAGGCGCCGAGAGCCACAGCGGAACCGCACAAAAGCATTGTAACTTCAATGGGATTCTAACGGCTGAACGACCGAATGCCGGAGGCTCCCCCACCGTGGTCTCCGTCGGTGTTTGGATGTTCAACCTGTCGGAGATCAATGCTGTTGAACAAAGCCTCACCGGAGATTTTCTGGTTGCGCTGACCTGGACCGATCCAAGGCTCGCCGAATTCGCCGGTTGCGAAGTTCCACTGGCGTCTGTTTGGTCCCCACATGTCTATTTCCGGGATGCAGGACACCTGTTCCGGCGAGGTCCCGATATGGTGCGAGTCGGGCCGAACGGAAAGGTTCGCTACCTTCAGCGCTATCGCGGAACAATGCCCGCAATCCACGATCTCAAGGACTTTCCATTGGATGAACACAGACTACATGTCTTGCTGGCCAGTTTTCAATATGGTGAAGGTCAGGTGCGGTTCGCCCTGGATCAAAGAATGACCGGCATAAATGGCGATCTGTTGAGTATTCCCGACTGGCGCATTATTGGCGTTAAGGGGAGCATTGATCGTATTTTCGTTAAACCGTTCGATCGTTTTCATTCGGTTTTTGACTTTGAAATCTCGGTTCAACGCGAAATTGGCTATTACCTTTGGAAAGTGATCATACCTCTATGCTTGATTGTATTCATGTCCTGGGCGGTGTTCTGGATCAATCCGGTTCAATTCGGACCGCAGATCGGCCTGTCGGCAACTTCCATGCTCACTTTGATTGCCTTTCAGTTTGCAACGAAGGACATACTTCCAAAAATACCCTATTTCACGATTTTGGATAGATTCATTTTTGGCTCTACCATACTGGTCTTTGTGGCTTTGCTGCAGTCCATTTCTACCACTTTTTTTGTTTCCAGAAAGAAGATCGACTTGGCGCTCCGCATCGATGCGTTATGTCGGGTAGCGTTTCCTGTCGCATTTGCACTGATGTTGGCCTTTATCTTCTTCCACTGATGGGACCGATTGAGGATTAAAGGCGACTCAAATGTTAAAAAGCGGGGAATTCCGGAAAGTGAAGCACCGGTCGTACAACAACCGTGCCGTGCCTATAGAGCGTACTTCGAAGGAAGAGGGTAATCGTCAAAAAAGAGGTTTAGAATGCAGTATTCGGTGTTCGATGTTTGACAAATGGGAAATTCAAATTGATTAGGAGAAATGTGATGAGAAGATTGAGAATTGTGGCAATGATCGCCTTTTCATGTTTGTTCGCTGTTTCTGCCGGCTGTGGCGGTGGAGGAGCCAGAGTAAAAGCAAAGACAACAACAACCACAGTGGGACAGGAACTGCTGGATCTTGATAAGGCTTACAAGCAGGGAGTGATTTCAGAGAGAGAATATAACAGAGCAAAGAAAAAGATACTTGCAAGGGATTAGATCATCAATGATTTAATTTCAACCGACTGTCTTATGCCGATCCGCATAACCCGAAACACGAAAACGGTAATGTGAAGATAAGCCATTAAAGGTCTTTGGGTTTGCGGGATAATGGAAGGATTTACAGAGCCGTTTTCTACGGACAGAAATAGCCAACTCCGCATTTTGTGCAGATACATCTGTTTATCGTTAAATGCCGTCACGAAGAAAGGAGGAGCAATGATTCTTAACAATCTTTCTTTCGGAACAGCTCAAGAAGTCGAGCCAAATATCGTGGAGATCATCGCCAACGAAGGCGTCGAAGTCACGAATGCGTGCATCGAACATTTGGAGGCAGGGCTGATTGAGAAATACAACAGAGCGTATGCCATCCTTGTCAATCGGGTGGAAGAATACTCACACACACACAGTTCAATGGAGAAAATTGCCAAGCTAAAGAATCTCGCTGCTATTGCTGTCGTTGTCTATAACAGCCGTTCAGTCGAAATTGCAGGTATTCATGGACTATATATGGACAAGATCCGGGTTTTCGAGGACAAAGACAAGGCGCTGGTCTGGCTCCGCGCCATGCTAGAAAAGAGCATTTGATCGGGTAGCCGGGAGGGCTTTTTCCCCAGCCCCCACACCACCCGGCAAGCGGGTCCGAACCAGTCGGAACAACCTGATTTTCCAATCTCAAAAGGACCTCTTGAAGGGACCAACAACAAAATAAAGACCATGCAAAAACAGGCTTATGGTTTTAGAGATATGGAATTCTTCAAACTCAAAATAATGGCTATT
>JANQDY010000053.1 GCA_028278625.1 Thermodesulfobacteriota bacterium | reverse complement strand
CTGGCAACGGCCACATCCCATCTCACCGGCAGGACCATCAGCCGATTCA
The DNA here is from genome assembly GCA_028278625.1 of Thermodesulfobacteriota bacterium. The sequence continues at coordinate 21,555 of JANQDY010000053.1, read as the reverse complement.
CCCACGTTCATCAAAACGTGGAAGACCTCCTCAAGAAAGTGAAGCTCCTGCGGGTCCTGGGTCAGAAGACCGCCACCTGCTTTCAGCGGTGCGTCGGCTTTGACGGCATCAACGCCACCTATTCGGTACTCTATGAAATGGATCAGAAGCACGGCACCGATTTTCTGGAACGGTTTAAGAAATGGCTGATCCGTGTTCAGGACGACAACATCATGGTGGTGGGCGCCATGACCGACCCCAAGGGAGACCGGTCAAAAGGACCGGCAGATCAACCGGATCCGGACCAGTACGTGCGCATCGTGGAGCGCCGGGAGGACGGTATCGTCATCCGCGGGGCCAAACTGCACATGACCGGCGCCGTCAACTCCCATGAAATCCTGGTGATGCCCACCACCGCCATGGATGAGCGATCCAAAGATTATGCCGTGGTCTGCACCGTACCCGTCGATGATCCGGGCATTACCATGCTCTTCGGGCGCCAGGCCAATGATGACCGGCGGGACAACCTGGAACGGATCGACGTGGGGAAACCGTCCTTCGGCGCCGTGGGCGGTGAGGCGGTCATCGTTTTTGAGGATGTTTTCGTGCCTACGGAAAGGGTTTTCATGGATGGACAGACCGATTTTACCGGCGATCTGGTCTACCGCTTTGCAGCCCACCACCGGGCCAATTACGGTGCCTGCAAAACCGGGCTCATGGACGTCCTAACCGGCGCGGTCACTTATCTTGCTCAGATTCAGGGAACGGCCAAAGCATCCCATGTGAGGGACAAGGTCACTGAAATGATCCATCTTTCCGAAACCCTTTACAGTTCCTCCATTGCCTGCTCCGCCGAAGGATTCCCCACCCCTTCGGGCGCCTATATGGTGGACACCATGCTGGCAAACGTCTGCAAACACAACGTGACCCGGTTCCATTTCGAGGTGGCGCGCCTCGCCCTGGATCTGGCAGGCGGATTCATCGCAACGCTCCCCAGCGAGTATGATCTCAACAGCGAAGAGGTGGGTCATCTGGTCAAAAAGTACTTTTCAGGTGTTGAAGGGATCCCCACGGAACACCGCATCAAGATCGCCCGTTTGATCGAAGCCATGACCGGCGGCACCGCACTTGTGGAGTCAATGCACGGCGCGGGCTCTCCCCAGGCCCAACGGGTCATGATTTTCAGGGAAGGGGATCTCATGAAAAAGGTCAAACTGGCCAAAGCCCTTCTGGGGGTGCCGAGCAAGGGATAGGGAGTTGACTACCACCCTTCTCCGGGGACACCCCGCTCTATTCCTAATTTTGTCTTCCAAAAAAATAGATCGGGCGTCCCCTGACCTTCCTCCGAAAAATCTCTTCTCTTCCCACAAGCCTTTTCACCCCATCCATTTTCACTTGCGACATTGTCCCATCTGGCCTATATTTACCACTATATCAAACGGGTCGTTTTGATCTTCCACTAGACAGAAGGCAGTTTGGGGCGGCATAGTGCGTAAAGAGGACGGCTTAAACAAAGAAGAAGCAGCGGCACTCAAGTCCAGGTGGAATGTAAAGCCAAATGACGGAAATGAAACCGCTTTAGAGCACATGATCCGGCGCCTTAAAACCGAGTGCCGGAAAAGCAGTTCAAACCGGCCTTCAAACCTCGACTTAAGAGGGATTACGCTGCTCAATGAAGACCTTTCCGGATCTGATCTTTCAGGCTACGATTTCTCTTATGCCAATCTTAATCGGTGCGATTTTTCAGAGTCCATACTAAGCTATTCAAAGTTCACCATGGCAACCCTTGATCAGGCGATCCTGGATGAATGCGAGTTTATGGGATCGAATTTGAGCCATGCCAGCCTGAATGAATGTCGGGCCAAAAGATGTGGGTTTGGGGGCGCGGATCTGTCAAATGCAAGCATGATTAATGCAGATTTAAGAGATTCAACCTTTACCCGATCCATATTGACCCGTGCGGACCTGCGGGCTGCAAACCTTGAAAATGCGAGGCTCTCAGAGACGGATCTATCCCATGCGGTTTTTACCCGGGCAAAGCTATCGGGGGGTGATTTCAAGCAGAGCAACGTGAATGGGACCAATTTTGAATTGGCCGATATGCGGGGCTGCCGCCTGCTGGGTATCAATAATTTCAAAAAAGCCAGATGGGTTGGCGCTGATATTCGAGGCTTGGACTTGAGGGGCGCCTATCTCGTTAGGCGGTATATTGCCGATGAAAATTACCTATATGAATTCAAGAATATATCGAGACTTCATAGAGTCGTATATTACCTATGGTGGGCCACTTCCGATTGTGGAAGGAGCTTTCTTCGCTGGTTTGTTTGGCTGTTATGTGCCACTTTGATTTTCGCGGCCATCTATACGCAATTGGACATCGATTACGGTGAGCATAAAACCCTCTTTTCTCCGGTCTATTTCAGCTTTGTGACCCTGACGACATTGGGCTACGGAGATGCCGTTCCCATCTCCTTGACGGCTCAGATTTTCGTAACGCTGCAGGCGATTACCGGATATATGGGGCTTGGCGGTCTTTTGAGCATTTTGGGCAACAAAATGGCCCGCAGGGCCGAGTAAACGGTGCAATTGCACCGGATGAAACCAGGAGACATATGTTTTCGTTTTTTAAGAACAAGATCGATCCAAAGGCAAAACTACGCAAGGTGTTAAAGGGATATCAACTTCCATCGTTTCCATCGGTCATAATGGAAATTCTACAGAAAATAAGAGATCCGGACGCGTCGGCAGCGGATATTGCAAAATCCCTTTCCCTTGATCCCGGACTTTCCGTGAAAATTCTGAGCATTGCCAATTCCGCGGCTTTTTCCCCCAGTACCAGGATAGAGAATGTAACCCAGGCCATTGCCCTCGTAGGACTTTCCCAGTTGGAGTCTCTGGTATTGGGGGTTGGTGTGGCCAAAGGCATACCCAAAGAGGTTTGCAATTGGCATGATCCCGCAAAATTCTGGCTCACATCAGCGAGACGTGCAATCCTGGCCCATGAAGTTGCCCGCGTCCTCTGCCCGGCCAAGGAATCGGAATGCTTTACGGCAGCGTTTCTACAGGACATGGCCCTGCCCTTTCTGGCCTGCCGCAGGAATGATGATTATGATCCCGTTTTCAAGAAATGGCATCATGAAGGGGGTGATCTCGCCCAATTGGAACGGGAGGTTTTGGAATGGGATCATGCGGAAGTGGCCAGCTGGATCTGCAGCGAATGGGGACTTCCTGAAAACATCGCCTGGGCCATCAAAGAACATCACAATCCGGAAATCGACCACAAGCTTGAAACCTTGGGCCCCGTTAGATTGGTTTCCATACTGAGGGAGGCTGATTCAAATAACGGTGTGGATGAAATGATCGCCAGAGCCGTGGCATTCTACGGTCTATCGGAAGACACGATGACATCAACGACTGAGGCCTGTTTTGAAAGAGCCGAAGAGCTTGCCAGGATGATCGTGTAACTAAAGAACTATTTCATGGCGGTTCACGATAGGCCCCTTATCCAATTGTGATTTTCCGGGGAGCAGATCAAGGAATCGGCGGGGCAGGACGAATGCGGCGCGATGGAGTGCCGGTGAATAGTAGTCGAGATCCCCAAGGGTCTTCAAGCGGCCGGGATCTACGGATACCTCGAGGGGATCGGGCTTAAGGGAGCAAAAGGCAAAACCGATCATGCCGCCTCCAACATTGCCTGATAACCATTCTCCATCAGAATGTGAAAAGCGAAACGGGCCATCATCTCCTAAGAAAAGAGCCCCTATCCAATGGCCACGAGCGGCCTTACTTCGGTCACTTCAAAGGCGACACCGGCCACGATCATTTTGGCGGCTTCTTCACCCGCGTGATCGGCGATCGCTTTTCTGACACCCTCCAGCAAGGGCCCCTCTTTTTGTATTTCTTTGGCTTTAAGGTATATGCGGCAGCCGGGGGTCGTGAATGTCACAGGGCTTTCAGTGACACAAAAGAGCACCGCGAGCGGGTTTTCCTCAAGGTTCTTGAGACTGCGATTGTTCCCCAATCCCAAAATCGCGGAGCCGTCGTCCATCAATCTCAAGCTGCCAAAATAGGCCGCATTCGGTTGTCCCTGTTTGTCAGCGGTCCCCAAGACTCCCACTCTGCCGGATTTGTTGACAATCTCGAAAATCTCCTTGCTGATCTCCATTCTTACCCTCCCCGATATGCTGTTCTACGTTTGATGCCTCCTGCTCACCTTACAAAGAAACGCCAGTGCCGGTTTTGGACTTCCACGGCACTAGAATTCACATGTATCGCTTGCAATTAAGAACTTCCAGTCAGTGAGAACCTTTGTGCCATCGTCGTCTTCAACCCCGTCAACGTTCAGGTAACTTGTGGCATAGTAGAGTCGTTTAATTTCGCTTTGTTCCGCGGTTCCCACGTTTGCATCCCGAAAACGCTCCTGCAGGTAAAAGGGCGGGATGGACTGGTAGTAAAGTGTCACTTTAACGTCATGAACCTCCCGAACAGAGAGATCTTCCAGAGGGACTCGATAGGTGATGACATCTGACCCCGTCAGATTCGGGTTTGTGTAATAGGGGTCCAGGCCTGCGCGCCCCGGAGTAACGGCAAGGGCCTGAATGTATTCCGAGGTTTGCCTGCTAAAATACGCCGGATCATATCCCTTTGGCCGGATTCGATTGTCTTTCACCTCTGTAACGCGTCGCAGAAAGCTGGTGGTCAAGTTCCCCTCTGAGTCCTCCACGAGTTCCTGATAGATCTGCACCTGATCTTGCCCGGCTATTTCTTCATAGTGAGGTTGAAAGGGATCGTCTGGAAATTTCAATGGCTGCTCGGACGGCAGAACAACGTCTGTCGTCCCCAAGACGATTGCGCCCAAGTTGTTTGTGCGCCCGGAAGCCCATAGGGTATTCCCTTCAGCGTCCCGTACCAGAAATTCCAGAAACATCCGTCGGAATCCGACCCCGGAAGGAAGGTAATGGCCTGTAAGGTTTGTCACTTCAATAGTGGCCACGAGCTCTCCGGCCTCACTTTTGTTAAATTCCTTAATCTTCACCGTTGCTGTCTTGTTCTGGGCAGCATAAATCATGGATTTCTGTGTCGTGACTTGAGGTGGGGTGTTACTCTGGTGGGCAATAAAGTTAAGCTGGTCGATGCCCAGAATGAGTGGGAACTGCTGACTCATTTGGTTAAGGAAGATATTCAGGCGACTGAGTGTATGGCGATGGAACGGGTCTCTCTTGGTCAGCGTGTTCACATCATCCGGTATGCGGTTCGTTGTGGGGGGAAATTCATTGGATTCAATGTTGGCGATCTTGAGCGAAAGGTGCCCGCCCCTGTAATCCTTGGGCATGTGACAATTCTGGCAATTGGTTTCAAGGGGGCCTCCTGTCCTGTAATCACTATTCGTCCATTCCAGGTAGGTTGTCTGTTCATAGGAATGCCCGATGGTTTCTCCTTGATTGGTCATGACAGGGAGCAGGATGGTGTGGCAGGAACCGCAAAGCTCTGAGCGGGAACTCTGATCGGCAACCTGAGGCGTTATCCCCATCATCTGCTGCATGGGGATTGCGTTTACCTGTTCATAGGCCCCATACAGTTCGTCTGCCGGGCCGGTGACAAAATTCCCAGTGTATGTTTGCTCTTCTCCGAGGTCGGTTTCTGATATGTGGTGGCAGACCGAACAGGAGATGCCGTCCCTGGCAAGTGCGCCGTATGTCTGAAATTCGTTGTCCGTGGCGTTGGGCCACTGCTTTAACATCTCCAGGGTAAAGGGCTTGCCCAACGGCACTCCCGGTGGGGGCTTAACGGCGAACAACTCCTCGCAACCCTCGGTGCTCTCCCCTTCCGTGTCCATGGCCAGCTGCCTCTGCCCCATAACGCCGTGACAGTGAAGGCAGGTTGTTTCAATACACGTCTTCAAACCGGAAAGGTTGTTCGTCTCACTCTGCAGTTGAGAGAAGAAAATCGGGTCCCTTCCGGCCATCCCCATTGGGGAAGAGCTCCACTCCGCATAAGGGGAGAGATCTACGATCTCAAAGGAGTCCGCTCCTTTAACGGCTAAGGGCATGTAAGCCTCTGATGCCAGCAAGAATTGGGCATCATGACACCACCAGCATTGATTTGCGGTAATATACTGCGGAGGCCCCTGTTGAGCAGAGGGGACATGGCTATAGGTCCTGGCAGGCATACGGTCTGACCAAGCCTCCAAAAAGCCCACTTGCCCCAGTTGATCATAGAACACCAAGAAATCCTCGTCCGGATCGGCTAAGGGACTCGTAAACATCGTTTCAGTTTCTTCCTCCAATTCATCGAGTGTGCTGGTCCCTACGAAGGATGGGTATATGGGTGTGGGCAATAGGGCGTCCAAAAGATACTCCGGGATTTTGATTCCCGTTATGTTATCGCCAAATAGCTTATACCTGATGCTCATGCCGAGAATGTTGTCAAGTGATGAAAAGGTACTTTCACTTGCTGCAGTCGCATGACAGGCCATACAAGGTGAGCCAAAACTGTGCTGTGGGGGAGCGATTGATGTCATGCCCGTGGGATACCAGTCCGGATCAGGAGCCGTTGGAGGAAAGCCGTTCTCATAAAAAGAGAGGCTCGTAATGGCAGAAGATCCAAATACGGGTGGATTGCCCATGGTGAATATAAAATCCGGGTCCGTCCCCATCCCACTGGGATGAAATCCCCAGTACCAGCCGTCAAAGGATCTGTTGTTTTGTTTAACCATCACGGTCCAACTGTCCGGTTCCACATCCTGCTCTGTGATGACCATGCACCCCTCGTCATCGAGTTCGATACCCAGATCTTCATCAATGGAATGCATCATCTTTATGATTGCGGATCCGTCGGGTATCGGTCCTTCTCTGTTATTGCAGAGCCAATCCACGATCTCTGGTGAATAGTGGATTTTGATCGCGGTATGAGTACCGTAGTTGTCTCCGCTTCCGATTTCACCCACATAAGGACCGGTCAACCGCCATTCGGAATCCGAGATCCATCCAAGATCATTATTCGTATCCACGAACTTCTCGATGATAAATTCCGACAAGGCGATATCATATGCGTTCTTTTGGGTCAGATCCGTTAACGGATAGGGATCCTGCAAAAAGTCCGGAAGGGATTCTCCCCTGTCCGGATTGTTCTCGCACCACGTATTTATTTCAGCTTGTGTCGCAGTAGTCAGGGAGCTTGGGCATACCCAATCGCTTGGTTCGCCGGGAAGGCCCAGTTTGTCATCCGGGCCGCGATGCCCATGGTTCGAGTCATCGGAACAGCCCTGGCAGGTCATAAACGCCGTTAATCCCATCATAAAGAGAGTGAGCCAACGAGCTGGGGTTCTCATGATATCCTCCGCAACGAACCAGAATCATTTGTTTGCACTGAATGGACGGTATCGGTACCTTTATGGGAAAAACACCATAATCTTCGGATAAGGCTGTCATCCCCGGATGCTGTTCACAATTTGTAGTATATCCGAAATTTCACTTTTTTGGAAGTCCGCCGCGTTGGCATACATATAAGGGCATCAACGGCAATTCAATAGGTCGAAAAACATATGAAAAGGGCTAATGGATTCATCTTCTGCAGGAATAGGCATGAAAATGAGCGAGTTGTGTATTCAAAAATCCTGAATTCAGGTTATTCTTAACAGAGCTGCCAGTCAATGAAATAGTTCGTTCGCAGAGAGTTCATCGCCATGCTGGCGAGCTGTACCGCCAGTCTGATGGTGCCCGGCCTTTTCCCTGGCGAAGAAACGATTGCGGGGACCGCCGCCTCCCACTCCGACCGGCTTGGCAAGTTGACAAATCGCATCCTGTGCGGCGTTAGGTGCCGGATCCACGGATAAACAGAAGCCTATAAGGTCGGAAAAGGCGCTTTAAGAAATCATGTCTATCCCATGGCCACGGGTTGGTATTTGGGGAGTACGACGTTGGACGTGTCAGAATACCCTCGGACTCAGTTTGAGTTTCAGCATCTCTTTTCCGATGAGGATGCCGCACTCAACGAATCTTGGCCGATTCCACAATTCTTCCTTGATGAAGCGTTATCCTGTGGGTAATACAGGGCAAGATCTCGTCCTCGTGATGCGTTACATAAACCAGCCGGGAATGGGTGTTGCTTCCGATGTACTCCAGGACATCCAGAATTTTCTTACGGTTGTTCCGATCCAGACCGTCACAGGGTTCATCCAGGAAAAGCAGCACCGGCGATTTGACCACGGCACGGGCGATGAGGGTCATTTTTCGCTGACCGTAGGAAAGGCTTCCGAAAGTGCGCTCTTTCAGATGATCGATACCGAACATCTCCATCCACGCTTCCGCCTTTATTTTCTGCTCCTTGCTGCAGGTGCGAAAGAGTCCCATGGAATCAAAAAAGCCGGATAAGACCGCATGAAACGCTGACACGTCTTTGGGGTATCGGGCCTGAAATTCCGTTGAAACCATACCGATTCTCTTTTTAATCTCCCATATGCTGGTGCCGACCCCTCTCTTCTTGCCGAACACAAAAACATGGTTGGAATAGGCCTGAGGGTTATCCCCCGCGATCAATTTGAGTACCGTGGACTTTCCAGCCCCGTTCTCCCCCAGAATCAGCCAGTTTTCACCCGCTTTGACCTCCCAGTTAAAGTCATCCAGCACAACCGTATCACCATAGCGCACTTTCACCAGCCGCATATCAATCAGTGATCGGCTTTCGGGAATCCCGGTCTCGCTGCTACCGGTCGTCGCTTCCTTCTTAACAAAGGATGAATACGCCAACGCTTCTAAAGCAAGGGGATTGTTTCCATCCGTCGGCGTTCCATTCACAATGCCGGAAGGCCCGAGAACCTGTTCCTTGGTATCTGCCTGGCATATTTGGCCCTCTTTCATTTGTAGCACGTGGGTAATGCCCGAGGGAAGTTCATCGAAACGGTGCGTGATCAATACCAGGCGCACGCCGCTTAAAATTAGATCATCGAGGTTCGCTCTGAGATCGTTTCGAGAATGGCTGTCCAATCCGTTGAAGGGTTCGTCCAATATCAGAAGTTTCGGCTTTCGCATCAGTGCCCGTACAATAACGACTTTACAGAGTTCTCCGGATGAGATGGCACAAATATCCCGGCTCAGAATGCCTCTGATCCCCAGTTTGTCCGCAAATTGCAGCAAATGGCACTCAAAATCCCTTTCCGAATAGGCACCGTCCGGCAGCGATTGTGCAACAACGTCTCTCGGCGTGGTCTTCTCCTCAATTCGTCCGCTGAAATCCCTGAAGCTCTCCTCCAGCAGTTCACGTTCAAAAAGTTCACGAAACAGCTCCGGAGACGCATAACCCACCGGCACCTTCTCCGAAGTTTCACTCTTTTTGATTGGGGACTTCACATGATGGCGGACCGAACCTCTGACCACCGGAACGCCGCCAAACAGCGCTTTTGCAAGCGTCGTCTTACCTGATCCGTTGGGCCCCACAATGGCCCAGTTTTCATCTGTTTTGATCTCCCAGGAAGTATTCTGCAAATAGATCCTGTCATAAAGACGAACCGCAATTTTATCCAGGGTAATGAGTGGTTCGGACGTCAAGCTTTGATCTCTCCCGTGTGCCAGTGGTTTTCCTTACAGGGAAGGAAAATGGGGGGCGGAAACCCGCCAAAGGAATGGGCAGAGAAAAGTCTATTCGGCTGTCCCATCAGGGGGTAGGGAAAGCAATCCCTTTTCCAGGATAAATTGCACTGCGAGACGGGTGGCCCTCCCGACCACATCCGTGCATTTATCCTCGTGACCGCCGGCCGCTTCGAATTTTTCAAACTCATCCTTGTCGGCAATATAATAGGGTCTTCCAAACTGCCGGATATGTATGTCCCGGCAGATGACCGAGCCGAGATCCTCGATATATTTGAGTGTAAATTCCCTTACAAGATCAAAATTCCGATGGCGTACCTTTTCGGGATCTTCAAAATTGTCCCGCTCCCGTCCCACAAGCTGGCCGATGGCCAGGACCCCCGCGGCATAACCGCCACAGACGCTGACGCCGCTCAAACCGCCGCCTCCGGCAAATCCGGTTGCCGCCTTGAAAACATCATCGTTTTTGATTTCCAAAACGTCTTGAATGGCAGCGAGGCCCGCCTGAGAACAGCCCCTGTAGACTTTCTCGTATTCAAACCCCAAGTCATACGCTTTTGCCACAAGTTCATTGATCTCTTCATTTTCCATTGTGTCCGTCCTGATTTTTCCTCTCAATCCAGTTTTTGATCATACAACCCGGAAATCAGATTCCCGGAATCATCAAACGTCAACGCCATATCCTCCGAACCGATATCAAGTTCCACGCCCTTTTTGAGGGAATCGCTGCATCCCACTGAGATCATCAGTTTCGTCAATTCGAGTGTGTTTTTGATGTGAACGATACGTAGGTCTTCCATCGTGTAGGGCCGGATCGTCTTAAGGGCCGTGGCAATGACTTCCCGGTCCGTTTCAAAGGCCAACGGAATCTTTGCCGCCTCGGGACTACAAGCCGTTATGGCGTTAACCAGCGTTGAAGGCAGATCAATCTTATCCACCAGTCTCTGGGTGGTAAAATCGGCCTGGGAAATCCCCAGTGCGCTCCCCTCGCTACCAGGCGTCAAGTCCCGCACAAATATGCGTGTGATTTTCGGCCAGGGACGGACGGCCCCATAGGCACACACATCGCGCCCCACCACGCAGGGATCGATCCCTTCACCGCTGATGTCTTTTCCCATTTCATCGATGATGAGAAGATCGATCTCATTCATGGGGAGCACCGGCAGCCACTGGCGCGCGGTTTTCAGGAGATCGCTTTCTACCTGTTCCACTTCATCTTGAAGGGCGATCTTAATATGCGCCGTTTCATGGGCCTGATTCTCAAGGAGGCACACGCCGAACAGCACCGGACATTTCCGAATCAGGGCTTTTCCGGCGGAACTGATGATTTCATATTGTGATCGAACCACCGAAAGACGATGATAATGCTCCGCGCCCACCTGGTTTCCCAGGCCGATGGCCATCATTTTGATAATGCCGCTTTCAGTCGGGCCGATGAAATTGGTGTGGGGTTTGATCCGGTTGATGAGCACAATGCCGTCCGCTTCAAAGGCCAGCCGGTCCAGAAAGAGCGGGATACCGTTAATGTCACCCATGGGCTGAACATCCATAGTGGCCTTGACCTGCACACCCACACTCTCTTGGGTAATCCCCCGATGCTTGAGAACATCTATTTGCCCTTTGGCCGTTGCCCCGCCGTGGGACCCCATGGCCGGCGTCACGAAAGGTTGGTAACCCGCCTCCTTGAGCCGGGCGGCAATATCCCTTACCACCAAAGCGAGATTGGATATGCCCCGGCTGCCAACGCCGATGGCGATCTTTGAACCAGGGACAAGATCCATTTTCCCTTTGACCCGTTCCCATTCCCGGTCCAATTCGGCGGATGCATCCACAGCGGGAGAAACATCAAATTTCTGCCGGATCATGCGCATCTTAGGAAGTTTCAGCGCCGTAAGCGTATCAGAGCCCATATGATTTCCTTCCATTCTATTCCGTCTATTCCGCATCCTCCAAAAGTTCGCCGATGAATTGCGTCGTTGTATAGATTCTGAATTTCTGGGCCCGCAATTTTGCGTTGGTGAGATTGTGCACACAGGAATTGCATTCCGTGAGCACCACCTGGGCCCCGGATTCATCCACTTCTTCAAGGCGTCTTCGGGCCATGGCGATGGAATTCTTGGCAAATGCGCCGCGCACACCGCCTCCGGCACCACAGCAAAGAGCATCCGCCCGATGATGCCTCAACTCCACAAAATTGGGGGCAATCTTTTGAATGATTTGCCGAGGTTCATCGTAGATGTCGCAATGTCGGCCCAGATCACATGGATCATGGTAGGTCACCAGCTTGTCCGTCTTCACTCCAAAATCAAAATCTTTCAGGAATTGGCTCAAATGAATGATCTCAAGGCCCGCGTCTCTCAGTGAAGCGTATGCTTCCTTTCCGTTGAACGTCCTTGAGCAATAGGGGCAGCCGGTCACCACCTTTTTGGCACCGGTGGCCAAAATGAGATCCGTATTGGTTTTGGCAAGCTTTTGGTTTACATGAAATCCCACGTCTTCCAGTGCACCGCTGCAGCAGACCTCGTCGATGAGGGTGTAATCAACCTCCAGATGGTCCAAAACATCCAGGGTCGCCATGGTGGCCTCATCCTCTCGGTAAGATCCCACGCACCCGATAAAAAAAACCACTTCGGCTTTTTTGTTCCGTTCCCTCTCGAAATCCTCCGGCTCATCCTCCCCGTAAATATTGGTGTACTCCTTAAGCACCCGGTTCATTCCCTCAAAGGCCGGATGGCAGGTGCCCCCCTGAACCATATCTTTCCGCACCTCTTTGATGATTTCAGGCGGATTCACCCCAGACGGGCACTGATTGGCGCAGCTGGCACAGGTGGTGCATTGAAAAAGGGTTTCAACCAGTTGGTCATCAAGGGGAATATTGCCATCCATCACCTCTTTTAGGATCAGCATCTTCCCGCGGGCATTAAATGCGGGCCGCTTGGTGAGTCCGAATACGGGGCAGTGGGCCCGGCAGAATCCACAGCTTGAGCATCTTAAAACCTGATTCCGGAATTTCCTTTCAAATTCGTGTTTGCCTTCCATCTATGCCTCCAGCCCCATTTTCCCGGGATTCAGAATGTTGTTGGGGTCAAAAAGACGTTTTAGGGAGTTCATGACCTGCATGCTGGTATCATCATGTTCCAGCTTCATAAACGGTATTTTTGCAGATCCAATGCCATGCTCCCCGTTCAATGTGCCGCCCAGCTCGACAACCTTCTTAAACAGGTCCCCGGAGGTCTCCTGCACCCGTCTCACCTGGTCGGAATCCGTGCTGTCGAAAATGATCACCGGATGAAGTTTTCCGTCCCCCGCATGACCCACCGTTGGAATTCTGAGGTCGTATTTTCCGGCCAACTCCTTGATGAAGTGAAGCATTTCCGGAATTTTGCTCATGGGAACGGCCAAATCCTCAACGACCAGGTTGGCCGTGACACCATAGGCCGATTTTCGGGCCGCCCAAAGGGCTGACGCACCGGCGCTTGCATCGGCGTGTTCCACGGTGGTGGCATTGTTTTTCTTGAAGATCTCAATTACTTTGTTCATCTGAAATTCCGTTTCCTCCTGAGTGTAACCATCCGTCTCCGCCACCAGCATGGCCTCCACTTCCGGCAGACCCAGGTCCGTGTTTTCGTTGATGGCCTGCAGGACCTGCTGATCCAACACTTCCAGAGCACTGGGGAGGATACCCGAATACATGATCCCGCTAATGGCCCGTCCGGCATCTTCAAGGTTCCCGAAGGTGGCCATGGCCGTGGCAGTTACGGGCGGTTTCGGGCTTATCTTGATGGTAATCTCCGTAATCACGCCGATGGTCCCTTCACTTCCCACAAAAAGCTTGGTCAATTCATAACCCGACGCGCTTTTCATGCATTTGCCCCCGGTATGCAGAATACGTCCGTCGGGAAGAACCACTTCCAGTGCCAGCACGTAATCCTTGGTGGTGCCGTACTTGGCGCTTTTGATGCCCCCTGCGTTGGTGGCAACATTTCCTCCAAGGGTGGAGACGGAACCGCTGGCCGAGTCCGGCGGAAAAAAGAATCCGTCGGTCGCAAGCGCCCCCTCAAGATCCGCATACATGACCCCGGGCTGAACCACCGCAAGACGGTCTTCAATGTTAATGTCGCTGATTTTGTCCATACGCCCCAGATCCATGATGACAACTCCCTTGTCAGGGACTGCCAGGCCCGCCAGAGACGTGCCCGCGCCTCTTGGCACAACCGCGAAGGTCTCTCGGTTTGCCAGTTTCATAATCAGGGACACCTGTTCGGCACTGGTGGGCCATACGGCTGCCTCCGGCCCGTGCCCATGCTCCGAGGCATTTTTTGAATAGGCAATGAGATCAACAAGGGCATCGGTAAAATTCTCATCACCCACAATCTCCTTAAGGGATTCTTTGACTGCTTTGTCCATAATGTGCGCTCCATATACGCCTGTGTCAGCCAATTTGAACGGTGCTTTGTTCCTTTTGAATGACGAGCAGAAATATCCTAAATAAGCATGTCATACGTTTTTTGGAAAAAAGATTTAGAATAGCACAAATCCATCCATTTTTGAATGACTCATTTGGGCCACGGAAGATGCATGAAACATTCGCTGTTCACCCAAAAAAAAACAAAGAACACGAGGTATCGGAGCAATATTCAGGACCATCGTGTTCTTTGTCGGTAAATCCACCTAATACTCTTTGATTTTTGAGGCGATCAGCTTTTCCCCTTAATGCTCTCGGCAATCTCCATGAACTCCCCTTCCGTGAGAACTCTTTTTAGATCGTGTGATTTCAGTTTTACCGCTCCGAGGATAAGAAGGGCCTCGTCTTCAGTGATTTCAAGGCCCAGCTTCTGGCACCACACCCAGATATTGTCCAGTCCGCTCTTTTTTCCCATGAGGATTTTCGGGTCTTCCCGGCCCACGAAAGCCGGATTCACCGGATAAAGGGTGGTGGGCTGCTCTTCATAGGCATTTCGAAACCAGCCGGTAACAATTCCCGACTCGATACTGTAAGCACCATCCCCGATGAAGGGCCTGCAGGAGGGCACATGGGTCCCTGAAAGCTCACGCACCAGTTGGGAGAGTTCATTCATTTTGGCGTAATCAATGCCCACGTCGATGCCGTACATGGTCAGAAGCGCCATGACCGTTTCCTCCATGGGGGTGTTCCCGGCCCGCTCTCCGATTCCCAAAACCGTGGAATGGATGACTTCCGCCCCCGCCATGAGAGCGTTGATGGTATTGGCCACACCCAGGCCGAAATCCGAGTGAAAGTGAACCTCAAGGGGCTTCTTGACCCGCTCCTTCACCTTTCTTGTAAAATAGGTGGCCGCCTGAGGACTGAGTGCCCCAAAGGTATCCACCAGCGTAAAAGCATCCATGTGGCCCTCATTTGCGACTTTATCCACCAGATTCAGCAGAAAGTCGATATCGGACCTGGTGGCGTCAATGGTAAAGAAAACCGTGTAGAGACCCTGCTCTTTGGCAAAGGCGGTGGCCTTGACGGACAGGTCAAGGGCCTTCTCCATGGGCCACTTGTAACCCTTTTCAATGAGATGTTCACTGGATGGAATTTCGATGACAATACCGTCAACACCGCAGTCCGCGGCCAGTTCCACATCCGGCACCATACAGCGGCAGAAACAGAAAATCTCCGAATCCAGATTCCGTTTGACGATTTCCCGTATGGCTTCCTCATCCCTGGGGGAAACAGCCGGCATACCCGCTTCAATGCGATGCACGCCTACCTCCGAAAGCTTTTCCGCAATGCGAATCTTGTCATCTTTGCTGAAAATGATACCGGCCTGCTGCTCGCCGTCCCTCAAGGTCACATCATGGATCTTGACCTTTTCAGGTATAATAAAATCCCTTTTCACCTCGTCGAGGTAGTTCCAGGGGCTGACAAACCAATTGTCCGATTTCCATGGTGAGTTGTTCAAGGTCTGGTCCTCCAAAAAAATTTCCGAGATGCCGAAGAAAAGAGAGGGGCGTTAAAAGGCCATAGTGCCGGCATCCCAATGTTTATCGACTCTTTGCGGCCGCCCGTTTGGAATAATAATTGGCCATGATGGCCATCAACAGAAGGCCGCCCTGAGAGAAATACATCCACTGGGGACCTGCTCCCAGAAGCGTCAGCCCGTTGATCATGCTGATGAGGAAAATGGCCCCGATCAGGGTTCCGGTGATGATGTTCTTACCGTTAAAGATAACGGTCCCCAACATGGCGGCGATGAACCCTTCCAACAGAAACCGTTCTCCAAGATCCACATTACCCACTGCCTGGCGGGCCGCCAAAAGGATCCCGCTGAAGGTGCTCAGAAAACCGCAGATCACAAACGTCATGAATGTCAGTCTGCGAATATTGACGCCGGAGAGTCTGCAGGCTTCAATGTTTCCCCCAATCATCGTAATGTGTCTGCCGTAGCTGGTTTTTTCCATGAACAGGTAGGCCAGAACAAAAATAACGGCCATGACCCAGATAGGAATGGGAATGCTCAAAAGGGTTCCGTTCCCCAGGAACATGAAATTGTCCGGCACGATGTGGACGCTGACGCCACCGGTGATGCCGTATAGGAATCCTACCAGCACAAACATGGTCCCTAGCGTTGCGATCAGTGAATTCATATAGAGGCGGGTCACCATGAGGCCGTTTCCAATGCCGATCAAACCACCGATGGCCACACCGGCAAGAATGCTGGTCCAGGTATCGTAACCCATGTTGCTCATGAGATGACAGGTCAGCATGGCGGCGGCACCGGCCACGTTGCCGACGGAAAGATCGAGACCGCCGGCGGCAATCACGATGGCCTCACCAAAGGAGACAAAGGAAATAATGGCGGTCTCGATGAGGACGTCGTACAGGTTTCCCAGGCTTAGAAAGCCGGGACGAAGAAGGGTGACGATCAGATAGAACACGGCAAAAACAAAGAAAATGCCAAATTGAATCAGACGACTACCCCTCTTTTTCGGCTCCTTCTCGCTCGGTTCACCTACCGTTGCGGCCGTGGATACTGTATTAGAATTGGACTTGTTCAATTTTCCCCCTCCTTACAGAAGAGATGGCGACGGATGCGATGAGAATCAGACCCTGGGCAAAGGGAACCAGATAGAATTTCATTCCCAGTCCGGTAAATCCGCTCAAGAGCGTGTACAGGAAAAACGCGCCGATGAGGGTCCCCGGAAAATTGGCCTTTCCCGCCTTAAAAGTCGCCGTACCAAGGAAACACGCTGCCAGAACGGACAGCAGCAGTTTGTTTCCCGCATACATAACAGCCCCTCCGATACGAAGAATCTCGATGTAGCCGGCAAATGCATAGATGAGTCCCGCACCCACAAAAACGCCGGATTTGAGTAGCTTAGTGCGAATACCGACCTCTCTGACGGCATTTATGTTCTCCCCAAGAGCCCTGATATACTGCCCCATCGGCGTCTGTGTCTGCAGAAACCAGCAAATGAAAAACAGCGCGAACAGATAAATCACCGGCAATGGGACCGGCCCCAGTTTCATCTGTACAATGGCGAGCACATCGGGATCCCGGATCCAGGTGGTAATGCCCTGGTTGTAGATTCTCTCACCCCCCATGCAGATAAACATGACCGCCACGCTGGCGAGAAAAGAGGGGAGATTTAAAACGACAATGAGAATAGCGTTTAGAAGACCGGTTCCCAAACCAATGGCCAGGCAGATGAGCGTCACCATTCCGATGGAATGCCCCTCTTTGAGCATGCCGGCCAGGACCGCACCCACCAAACCGATAACACCGCCGTAAGAAAGATCGATCTCACCGGTGATGAGAACAAAAGTCAATCCAAAGGCACAGATCCCCAGGGAAGTGGACTGAACCAGGATATTCTGAAGGTTTTGCCCGCTGAAAAAGCCCCTGGCGTAAAAGGAAAAAAAGATGATGGCGACAATGAAAGCAAACGTCGCCCCGTAGTTATTAATGATGTCCTTTAGAGTTGCTGGCTGTTTCTGCATAATCTCTCCCACCCATAACGTAAAAAAGGAGTTCCTCTCGGTTGGTCTCCTTGGTGATGAGTTCCTTGATGACCTGACCGTTGAACATGACGAGAACGCGGTCACACAAAGACAACACCTCCATCAGTTCATTGGAAATAAAAATGATCCCCGCACCCCTTTTGGCAAGATCAACGATGAGTTTGTATATATCGTACTTCCCGCCGACGTCGATCCCCTTGGTCGGTTCATCAAAGATATAGATATTCGAATCGCTCAGAAGCCACTTGCTGACCACCACTTTCTGCTGGGTGCCGCCGCTCAGGAACTGTACTTCCTGTTCCGTCGTGGGCGTCGCAATGGCAAGGGTCGATATGAACTCCTTAACCGCCAGAACCTCCTTTTTCTGGTTGATCCAGGAGGGCCCGGAACAGAACTTCTTTTTGAGAGCTGCCAGGGTGATGTTATTTCTGACCGATCCGTTTCCCACCAGGCCCTGGTCTCTTCTTTCCTCCGGTATCAGAGCCAGGCCATGCCGAATCGCATCCCGGGGCGAGTTCATTCTTATTTTCCTGCCGGAAATGTAAATGTCACCGCTCTCCCTGCGATCGGCTCCGAATATGGCACGGGCCACTTCGCTTTTTCCGGCACCGATACTCCCCACAATCCCCAGAATTTCACCTGACTTAAGATCAAAGTGGATATCTTTCCCCTTTTCTTTGGGGTAAAGGCCCGTAACCGACAGGCTTGTTTCCCCAATGGTGGCACTCTCCTTTGGCACCTGCTGGGTAATCTCTCTTCCGAGCATGTGTTTTACCAGTTCCGTCTGGGGAAGGTCTTCCGTTGATGACGTAAGGATTTTGCGGCCGTCACGGAGGACGGTGACCCGGTCGCAGATGCGGTAGATTTCCTCAAGCCGGTGGGAAATATAAATGACCGTCAGATTCTTTTCCTTGGCCCTTTCAATAAAGGCAAAGAATTCGTCCGATGCCTTTTGATCCAGACGGGCCGTGGGTTCATCCAGAATGAGAATACTGGCGCCGGTGAGAAGAGACCGTGCTATGGCAACCAGCTGCTGCTGGGAGATACTGAGATTCTCCACCAGCGCCGCCACATCAATTTCAGAAGTCACCTCGGCCAGGAATTGATTGGCCAGGTCATGCATGGCTTTCCAGTCAATCTTGCCGAACCATTTGGTGGGCTCTCTGCCCAGACAGATATTCTGGGCCACCGACAGCATGGGAATCAGGTTGAGATCCTGGTGGATGAGGCTCAATCCCAGTTCCTGCACTCCGCGAATTCCCAAATCCTTTACATTCTGCCCCTCTATGAAGATATCGCCTTCGTCTTCAATATACTCTCTGACGATGGTCTTCATGAGCGTCGATTTTCCGGCGCCGTTTTCGCCGCAAAGGGCGTGGACTTCTCCGCGCCTGACCTCGAAGTCCAGTTTCTGCAAAGCCTTGACGCCGGGAAAGGATTTCGAAATTCCTTTGGTCCGGATGGCAATAGCTCCCTGATCATCTTTTGGACTGTTCATCTTGTCTCCATACGGCATGGGTCATATTCACACGGGTCACAAAAAAATTGGACCCGTGTGAAAAAAATCCGCTTACCAGGGTTTTTTGATCTTGGTACCGGCGAAATTGCCGTCCCAGCAAGCATCTACGCTTTTATAGATCCTTTTCGCTTTGAATTGATCCACATTCTCGGTGGCCACGTAGGATACGCCGATCACGGAGAGCACCGGAAGCGCCGCTTTGGCTTCCTGCACCGTTTTGAGCTGCATGGCTTCCCACATGGCCTTTGCAGCCTCAGTTCCCTGTATCACGGGCTCAATACCCACGACTGCGGTGGGAGGACAACCAGGCTTGTGCATCTGGGCCAGCAAGGCCGCTTCCTGGTCGATGCTGATAATGGAGACCTGTTTTTCCTTTTTCATTTCCCGGATCGCCTTGATGGCGCCCACGGCCGGCAGCCCCCAGGTCGTTGCCACACCTTTGAGATCGGGATGGGCCCTTAAAGTCGCTTTGGTGATCTTATAGGCATTGTTGATGGGATCCGCCGGGTTCACTTCATGGTATTCGCCGATCCGTTTGATTTCCGGGAACCATCTCAGAACTTCGTTATAGGCTCTCTTTCGAACTTCCAGGGTGTGCCATCCAGCCGCATCCATGCCGATGTACTTTCCGGAGCCGCGCATCTGGTTGACCAACCACACCGCCAGGTTGGTGCTTCCCTGCCAGCTGTCCTCAACGGAGTTGTGAACCGCGTAGGGGAGGAACATGATGACCGTTACAACGGGAATATTGGCATCATACGCTTTTTTGGAGACATCCAAAAAGGCGTCTCCTTCACCACCTTTAATAACGATACCGTCAACGCCCATGGAGACGAAATTCTCCACGTCGGCCTTCTGCTGACCCGTATTTCCCTGAGCATTGGTACTGATCACCTTGCATCCCTTTTTTTCAAGGTAATCGATGATGGTCTGGTTGCATCTGGCATTCCAATCATTTCCCAGCCACAGGTTGGACACGCCCACAACTTTTTGTTTGGCCAGGGCGGGTGCTGCAAAACAGAAACACATGCACAAAACCGCAAACAGCATAAATACCGGCACACTCTTGAACCTCATTTTTCCCATAATGATACCTCCGATGTCTTAAGATTTAAAATGCTCTTTGATGGCTTAATAGACGCGTAAAGAAATGACCACCTCCTTTCCTTTTTTAAGGTGTTACAGCAGGTTACGGAACAACATGTTGGCCTTCTACTCAGCTGAGCCTCTTCAGCTCATCTGCGAGGAGGAAAAGGCTACGCAGAACCAAAGAGGCTTAGAGGTCTAAGCAATATACCAATTACTATTTTTATTTCCCTTTCTTGTCAAGATATTTTTTACCCTTACAGATATTCCCGAGGAAAAAATCTTAGGGCACCAAGAGGCGCTCTCTCCTAATGAATCGGCTTCATTTGGCTGGTAGACAGTTATAATCGCGTTGTTGTATCAGCTAGTTAATTCAAATCTACCTGGAAATATCCGGCCCGTTTTATTTTTGTGTCAGAGGGGCTCCATTGATGGGCATAAAGGGATCGTTTCCTTTAAATATAACTGCGGATGTTGACCATTTTTTTATTGACAACCGATTCGGTTCTATATTAAAAATCGATGTAGATATCCACTGATCATACCAATAGGGGCCTAAATGAATTCTGAAAACAACGGTCTATATTCCCCGATCAAACCGAGAAAAATTTCAGATGAGATCGTCGAGCAGATCAAGTCATTGATCTTAACCGGCAACCTCAAGCCCGGTGAGAGCCTCCCACCCGAAAGGACCCTGGCCAAATCGTTGAACGTGAGCCGCGTCTCCCTTCGGGAAGCATTGAACACGCTTCAGGGAATGGGGCTTTTGGAGATCCAACAGGGAAACCGCACCTTTGTTCGCCCCCTTACCACCCGGTCCATTCATGACCCCCTGGTCTCATTTGCCAAGAGTTCACCCGCCAACATCATGAAGGTTTTCGAGATCCGAAAATACCTGGAACTAGGCGTCGTGGCCCTTGCTGCCGAACGGGCAACGGAGGCTCAGATTGAATATCTGGAAGAATTGCTGGAGCATATGGAAAAAGACCTTCAAAAAAACCGCCTGGGCGCCAAAACCGATCACGAATTTCACAACACCCTGGCGGATGCCACCCACAATGAAGCTTATATCCATCTCATGAAGACCATCTACGACCTCCTGCAGGAAGAGCTTCGCATCGCCTGGGGTGGGATCTTCAGAAAGAAACATCCGCGGAAAAAACTCCTGGAACAGCACAGAAACATCGTGGCGGCCGTGAAGGAGCGTAATCCGGATAAAGGACGGGAAATGGCCCTTGCCCATCTCAAGTACGTTCAGGAGACCTGGCAGGCGGCCTTATCATTATAATTTCGGCAAGTCCACTGTGAGGAAGAAGAATGGCGAAAGTAAAAATAGAGATCGACGGAAAGAAGCTGAGCGTCCTTTCGGGGACGACGATTCTGAAAGCGGCCGCTGATGCTGA
>JANQDY010000006.1 GCA_028278625.1 Thermodesulfobacteriota bacterium | reverse complement strand
ATTGCCGGCCAATCCTCCCGTCGCAAACTTCTGGGCCGTCACGCTCTACGATAACCAGACCCGTTCCATGCTTCAGAGCAACCAGCAGTTTCCAACCGTCGGCAGTAACGACGAGAATCTCAAAAAGAACAGGGATGGGTCATACACCATCTACTTCGGCCCCAAGGCGCCGAAAGGATTCGAGAACAACTGGGTGGCAACGGTCCCAGGCAAGGGCTGGTTCATCATCCTGCGCATGTACAGCCCGCTTCAGACCTGGATCGATCAGGCCTGGCGGCCGGGTGAGATCGAACTAGTCAAGTGAAAGGAGGAAGCCAATGAGTGGTATCGACATATTCGCCTGGGTCGTTCTTTTCGTCATCATTGGGAGCGCCGTGGTGGTCTTCGTGGTGCTCGGGCTGCTGCCGGGGAAGGTCGCCCGGGAACGAGAGCACCCGCAGGTGCAAGCGATTCAGGTCGCTTCCTGGCTCGCCCTGATCTTTGGTTTCGCGGCGTGGCCGTTCGTCCTGGTCTGGGCCTACCTGCGGCCCGTGGCCCGGCCCTTGGATACGGCTGATACGCGCTCGGGGATGGAGATCGCCGAGTTAGAGGCGCGCATCGCCAGGCTCGAGTCGGCAATGAAAGGAGGGCAGAATTCATGATCGTTTTCCTGACCGTCATATACGTGGTGCTGCTGCTGCTCGCCTTCAAGCTCAAGATCATCAAACCTACCCTGTGGTGGAAGCTTTCGCCCATCGTCTACCTCGTCATTCTGTTCGTCGCGCTGTTCATCCCGTTGCAGTTCTGGGCGCCGCAGGGTCCGCTCCTGGTCCTCGCACACAGCGTCCAGGTCGTGCCCAACGTTGCGGGCGAGGTGATCGATGTGCCCGTGACCGAGAACCAGAACGTCAGCAAGGGAGACGTGCTCTTCCGTATCGACCCGACCTTGTACCAGTCCCAGGTGGATACGCTGGCGGCCCAGCTCAAACTTGCACGCACGCGCCTGGATCAGGCCCGGCGACTGGCCAAGCGCGGGGCCGGTTCGGTCTATGACGTGGAGCAATTCACCGGCCAGGTTGAGCAACTCGAGGCCCAGTTGAAGAGTGCCAAATACAACCTCGAAGCGGCCACGGTGCGGGCGCCTGCCGACGGCTACGTGACGGGCGTCAGCCTGCGCAAAGGAGCGCGGGTCGTGAACTTCCCCTTTGTACAGGCCATGGCCTTCGTGGAAACCTCGAAAAAGCTGTTCGCGTGCCAGATTTTCCAAAACCATCTGCGTTACATCGAACCCGGCCAGTCGGCTGAGATCGCGTTGAAGATGTACCCCGGTCGTGTCTTCGAGGCCGAGGTCGAATACGCGGTGCCGGTTTCCCCCACCGGACAGGTCCCGATAAGCGGCATGGCCTACGCGCCGAGAGAGCTTCCGCACACCCCGTTCTGGGTCGTCATCCGGCCCGGTGAAGAGCTGGCTTCGTTGGATCTGCCCGTAGGGGCTACCGGCGAGGTGGCCATCTACACCAGCACGGGTGCACCGACGCACGTGATCCGCAAGGTGATCATCCGCGTGGAGGCCATCAAGAACTACATCGTTCCGATGTAGGTCGTTGAACGTGCATAAGGGAGGTTAACCATGAAGTTCATTCAATTCCGGCAGGTATTTCCGGTACTACTCGTCGCCGCACTGATGCCGTTCGGCTGCCGACACGCGGCTCCACCGCCGCAAACCGAAGCGGTGACCGAGAAGGCGTTGCCCGAAACCACCAAGATTCCGGAAGAGTTCAAAGCCGCCGAGGAGGTGGACACCGGCGAGGTGGACGACGGCTGGATCAAGAGCTTTGGCGACCATGAGCTCGTGAAGTTGGTCGATGAGGCGCTGAAGAACAACCTCAACCTGCGCATCGCGGCGACCCAGATCGATGCCGCCGCGGCTGCCGCCGTCATCGCCGGTGCCCGTCTCAAGCCGACGGTCGATCTCGGCCTCGGCGCGTCCGGTGCCGGCACTACCTCCAGCAGTAGTGGCGGGGGTGTGGTCGGACTCAGCATGAGCTGGGAAATCGACGTCTGGGGCAAGCTCGCCTCAGGCCGTGCTGCAGCCGAGGCGTCGCTGGCCGCCTCCCAGGCCAACTACGAATTCGGGCGTATATCGCTGGCCGCGCAGACCGCCAAAGGCTGGTTCTTGGCTACCCAGGCCTCCATGCTGCTCGAGCTCGGCCGGGAGACGGTCGATCTCTACCGGCAGACCCTCGATCTGGTCAATGCCCAGTACAGTGTAGGTAAGGTCCACCGGCAGGATGTTCACTTGGCCAAGGCCGACCTGGCCTCCTCTGAGGAAGCGGTACGACAGGCCGAGGCCGCTGACAAACAGGCCCGACGCAGCCTCGAACTGCTCCTCGGACGGTACCCCGGCGCGGAAATCGAGGCTCAGACCGATCTTCCGCCGCTGCCTCCGCCGATTCCAACGGGTCTGCCGTCGCAACTTCTCGAGCGTCGCCCGGATCTGATCGCCGCCGAGGCCGACGTTGCTGCCGCTTTTTATCTCACCGAAGAGGCCGAGGCTGCAAAGCTTCCGTCCTTCTTCATCAATGCCGGGCTCGGTGCATCAACCGACCTCATCGATTTGATCGGGAATCTCGGCATGGGCATGGTCGCTCCTCTTTACCGAGGCGGCGCTCTCGAGGCCCAGGTGGCCGCCGCCGACGCTCAACAGCGGGCGACGATCGCCGCCTATGGCCAGGCTGTGCTCACTGCCTTAGAGGAGGTCGAGGCCGGGCTGACAAACGGCAAACTCGAGAGCGAGCGCGAGGCATTACTCACGGAGGTAGTCTCCGAGAACGAGGCGGCCTGGGAGATCGCAAAGACGCAGTATGAGGTGGGCAAGATCGATCTCTTGTCGGTACTCCAAATGCAGGCCCGGGTCGTCGGTGCGCGAATCGCCCTCATCAACATCCGAAGCAGCCAGCTCATCACGCGTGTCAACCTTCATCTCGCCCTCGGGGGCAGCTTCGAGGACGCCGATTCGAGTTTGCCCGGGCCGAACTGAGCAAGCTGAGAAAGAAACCGGAAACGACGGGAGCCCCGAAAACATCTCCGGCGCTATTATCGCCCTGCTGGATGCTGATGATTCCCCTTTAAGGGTTTGCATGAGCACCCCAAAGGTGAAATTTCTAAGCAGGCCGAATGTCTGTATCGAAGGAAAGGAGCGCGTCCCAATGAAGTTGAGCACCATAGTTCAATTCAGCAAAAACGCTATCCGCTTTAAAGAAATCGTCGGTACCCTGGCAAAGTACGGACTGGCCAATTGGATCAAGGAGAACGACCCTCAATTCATCAAAGACCTGCTGAAAACGGTCCCCGGCAAGGGCTGCTTCATCATTCTGCGCATGTACAGTCCGCTTCAGCCCTGGATCGATCAGGTCTGGCGGCCGGGTGAGATCGAGTTGGTGAAATACATTTAATCAAATATGCGAACAAACGGTTCAAGCAGACGGCGGCAGCACGTCGCTGTTGAACCGTCCTGTTCGACAAGGAGATCTTAATTCCATGACTGCCACCCACGATCGCCATGACAGCATGCCGTCCACGCTAAAGCGTGAAGCAGGGCTTCTGGTTGGCTTGCTGACGTTGTTGTTCTTCCTGCTACTAGGAAAAGCCTGGCTGGCTACTCTGTCGGGCTGGGCACTTCCCATGGCCCTCTTCGTATGGTTGTTTGTCACCATGCTCTTGCTGTCATTCCGAGTGGTGCACCATGCCGATTGCCTTGCCATCAAACTTGGAGAACCCTACGGGACGCTGATCCTCACGCTGTCCGTGATCAGTATCGAGGTGGTGATGATCTCCGCGGTGATGCTCACCGGTGCCGACAATCCGACGCTGGGACGCGATATGATGTTTGCAGTGTTGATGATCGTTCTGAATGGTCTTGTGGGTGTGGCACTGCTACTTGGTGCCTGGCGGCATCGCGAACAGGCGCACAACCTTCAGGGAGCCAATACCTTTCTCGTTGTCTTGATCCCGTCGGCAATCCTCACCTTGATTCTCCCCAATTTCACGGAGTCAACCGAGCTAGGCACGTTCTCGAAAGGACAGATGGTGTTCGCCATCGCAGCTTCCATCTGCTTGTATGGGGCCTTTCTCGTTGCGCAGACGCTACGGTATCGCGGTTATTTCGTGGCACCGGGAGCTTATGACGAGGATCTGCATGATCATGGGGATCTGGTTGTCCGATCGGTGGGTTTCCATGCCGCCTTGCTGCTGGCCAACATGGTACCGATCGTGCTCCTCTCCAAGAGTATGGCGAAAGTCATCGATTACCAAATCGCTTCTCTCAGTGCCCCCGCCGCTCTTGGAGGGGTTTTCATTGCGATCTTGGTGCTGGCCCCGGAAGGTCTTGCCGCGGTCAAGGCGGCACGGGCTGATCGTCTCCAACGCTCCGTCAATATCTGCTTGGGGTCCGCGCTCGCCACGATCGGCATGACCGTTCCCGCCGTCCTCGCTATCGGCTTGGTGACCGGGAGCAAGGTGGTGCTGGGACTGGATCCTGTGGAATCCGTCCTTTTGGTCACCACCGCATTGGTAGCCGCGATTACCTTTGGGGGTAGCAAAACCAACAGCATTCACGGCCTTGTTCATCTTATTCTGTTCATCGTCTACATCTACATGCTTTTCGACTGAGTTGGCCACGCTTGTTTAGAAACTGAAAGTGATGAAATACCTTGAGAGAGCAGCAAATATGAAACACTACGGGAAAACCCAACCACTTCTGGCAGTAATTGCCATTGCAGCACTGGCAACAACCGCCAACGGCCAGGTCAGCAAGGAACCCTGGAGTCGATCACCACTCCGGATCAGGTCGAGACTTCGATCGGCACATTGAAGTTTCTTGACGGGGCGCCGCACCCTGAAACCGCTGAAAATGCTTACGACTATCTCGACACCGCGAGCGGTGCCGAAGCGTTTCCGAAGGGAATGCCGGGCGCGTCTCTCCTGGGCCTCATCGTTACCACCACGATTTATCAAAGAGTTATAAAGCGGGGGAAGACTCGGCTTTTTCATTTAAGAAGGTTCCAACCCCCCCAGAACTAAGTGGCTTCTGTAGAATCTGTTAGATCGTGTGATACAGGTAGCTCTCCAACCTGCAAATGACCAAAACTTCCTTGACGCACAAGTCGCATTTTTCTATGCTCATCGCTGGGGAAATCAATGTCTTATCACCACAACCGGCACCTAAATTCTGAAGTCTGATAATTTGCCCAAATCCAGTCTATAACCGCGGTATTTGCACTGGGAAACGCCATGTTCCACAAACTTCTTTCGAAGCTCGTTTTCACGGCCCTCATCTTAAGCCTTGCGGCAACGGGCACAGCCTTTGCTGACCCTATTAAGGCAACTGCTCCTGACGCCGTTACAGTGGCTATAGGCCAAAACAGCCCGCCTTATTACTTTGTTGATGACCAGGGAAAACCGGCCGGCTGGCTGGTGGATCTCTGGCGGCTTTGGTCTGAGAAGACCGGGATCAAGGTGAGCTTCATTCCAGCCAGCGTTGCTGAAAGCCTGGAATTGGTTCGAGATGGGAAAGCCGATGTCCTTGGAGGAGGCCATTTCAGCAAGAAACGCGCCGAGTACCTGGATTTTGTAGCTAACCTGGCTTCATCGGCCACTTGTACTTTTATCCAAAAGGATATTTACGGCGTAACAAGTGTTGAAGACCTTTTAGGATTCCGAATTGGGGTACTCAAAGGAACCTATGCAGAATCCTGGCTGGAAAAACACCTTCCTGAAGCTAACTTGGCTTTGTTCCCCACGAACAAACAGTTAGCAGAAGCCCTGAAGAAAAAACGGTTGCGAGTCTTTGTAAAAGACGTAGCCATCGGCCTATATATGCTGGTCCAGAACGGATTGGACGGCCAGTTCCGCCATGATCCCCAGAAACCACTCTTTGAGAGGGTATGGAAAGCCGCGGTACGAAAAGGGAACACAGTCCTGCCTGAATTGATCAAGGCGGGGATGGATGACATTTCTGAACAAGAGCAAACCGAGATTAAGCGCCGCTGGGTGGGAAGCGGCAGCGTTAAGACCGAAGGAGTGCTCACCATCTCCTGCGACCGCAATTTTCCGCCCTTCACCATGCTGAACAACTCAGGAAGACCCATCGGCATGCTGGTGGACCTGTGGCGTTTGTGGGCAAAAAAAACCGGTCAAAAGGTTGAGTTCCTGCTAAACGATTGGGATCAGTCTGTCAGAGCGGTCGAAGATGGCCGGGCTGATTTCCACGCCGGCCTGATAAAAAGCCCAAGCAGAGCCGATTGGATGGCCTTTTCCATGTCCATTTATCCGGTGGGTGCGCAGATTTTCTATTCAGAAAAAAAAGGACCCATTACATTAGAACAATTGGTTGGACAGCGAGTGGGGGTCATCGCGGGCTGGTTTGAGGAGGAATACCTGAAGACGCTGCACCCTGCCGTCAAGGGAAACCTTAGCAAGGGAAGCAAGTCACCCATCATAGAAGTTGTACCGTATAAAAGTTATGAGGATCAGCTTGAGGATCTGGCGGATGGCAGGATAAGGGCCATCCTGGATACGGCTGTCTCAACAGCCGCTGAAATCCACAAAATGGGACTCTCAGGCGAGATCGACTGGGTCAGAAAGCCGGTCTATGTTCGCAACTTACGCGCCGGGTTGTTAAAGGGGCGCAAAGAACTTCTATCTCTTATCAACCTGGGGCTCAGCGAAATATATCCTCAGGAGATCATGGCCCTTGAAAAGCGCTGGATTCCCAACAGCTCCCAGCGCTTATATGCTGAATATAGTAAAAACCTAAACTTATCGGAACTTGAAAAAGATCGGCTTGCCAAGCACAAGACCATCCGCATGGCAGTGGTAAGCTCTTTCCCACCTTATGTCTATTTTGAGCGGGATGGGTCTATTCAAGGGGTTTTGAAAGATTACATAGCGTTGATAAACAAGAAGTTGGGTGTGGAAATTGAGCCGGTGCGATTCAATAATCTTGCCGAGGCCGCCCAAGCCCTGAGATCAAAAGAGATTGACGGTACCATGGGCATGGTGCCCACCTTTGACGCATCCAAACAATTCAATTTGACCAGGCCCTATCTTTGGGTTGACAATGTAATCGTCACCCGCACCGATGCTCCCTTCTTAAGCGGACCTGGGGACTTGGCCGGCAAAGTTGTAACCACCCGGGAAGGATTTGCTCTGCTCGGTCAACTCAAGAAAGATCATCCCAATATAAGACTCATGCCCGTGTCCACCTTCGAAGAAGGTTTGGTTGCGGTTGACAAGGGCGAAGCATTTGCATTTGTGGGCAGTCTGATATCCATGCGGTATACAACCAGACTGCTTGGGCTGACCAACCTTAAGGTAGCCGCTACGACGCCATACCGCAATGCCTTGCAAATGGCCATTCGTAAAGACTGGGACGAATTTGAAGACCTGCTGGACCGGGCCCTCCAGTCAGTAACTCCCAGGCAAAGAGAGAAAATAATCGACCGCTGGGCCAATGTGCATATTGAAAAGATTATGGATTGGAAGCGGGTTTGGCGTATTTCCGCCTTGGTGGCGTCGGTCATCGGCTTGGTCCTTGCGGTCATAATGGTCTGGAACCGTCGTCTGTCCAGGGAGGTAAGTGAACGTAAAAAGGCCGAGGCTACTGTACGGGCTAGCCAAAATCAACTCCAGGAAATTGTTGATACCGTACCATCAGCAATTTGGGTAATGGACGCTGACACTAGATATTTGCTGGTAAACGCTTACTTTGAAGAATCCTTAGGCGACTCACGTGAAAATATTATAGGCAAGACAGATTTAGAGATTTTAGCTCCTGGAGAAGGTGAGAAGCATCAGCTTCTTTCACAAAAGGTCCTGGAATCCCAGGAGCCCATAACAACAGAGAGCGAACTCACTCACGCCGACGGCACTGCCCACACCTACCTGTTGCATCAAGTTCCACTTGTAGATGAAGAGCAAGCTTTGTACGGTTTGGTGGGATTGGCCATCGATATCACACAGCGCAAGGAGATGGAGAAAGAGCTAAGCGGGCTGTCAAAAGTTTTCGCGGATGCCGCTGATCCCATCATCATTGAAGATAGCAACGGCCTGGTAATTGACATGAACCCAGAGGCGGAAAGGCTCTACGGCTGGGATCGTGATCAACTCTTAGGCCTTCCCATCAAAACCATTGTACCCCCTGAGCGGCACTCTCAGGCTGATGATCTACTGAGACAATGCAAGGCGGGCAAAACCGTGCGAGGCGTCGAAGGTTTGCGCATGCACAAAGACGGAACCATAATCCCGGTTTTGATTACCCTTTCCCTGCTCAAGGACGAAGATGGAGAAATCATCGGAATCGCCTCCATTGCCAAGGACATCGGCGCCCAGAAAAAAACCGAGCAGGCGCTGGCCGAGGCCAAAAAAAGGGCTGAAGACGCCACCCAGGCAAAGAGCGATTTTCTGGCCAATATGAGCCATGAGATACGTACTCCCATGAATGCAATCATGGGCATGAGCCACTTGGCCCTCAAAACGGATTTGACACCCAAGCAGCGCGACTATATCACCAAGGTCGATCTAAGCGCCCGTTCATTGCTGGGGATCATCAACGACATATTGGACTTTTCCAAAATCGAAGCCGGGAAGATGGACATGGAATCTGTTCCTTTTTCTCTGGAAGAGGTGCTGGAAAACGTCTCCAATCTAGTGGGCATTCGGGCTCAGAAGAAGAACCTGGAACTGCTTTTCAAGATTGACCCGCGTATGCCGTCGCAGCTGCTTGGCGATCCGCTCCGTCTTGGCCAGGTACTCAACAACCTTGCCAGCAATGCCGTGAAGTTCACTGAAGAAGGCCATCTTCTCATTGCCGTGAAGGTAACAGAAGTGAAAGAAGATACGGTACATCTTCAATTCCGCGTAACGGACACCGGAATCGGCCTGACGGAGGAACAGCAGGGTAAGCTTTTTAAAGCCTTTTCACAGGCCGATACCTCCACCACCCGAAAGTACGGCGGCACCGGCCTGGGTCTTACGATCAGTAAACGGCTCATTGAAATGTTGGGCGGCGAAATCCGGGTGGAAAGCGTCTACGGTGAGGGGGCTAGTTTTATTTTTACCGCCGCATTCGGGCTTGGTGAATCGGAGGAAAAGCCGATTCACAAGCTAGACAAAGCGTTGAAGGGAATAAGGACATTGGTGGTGGATGACAACGCCGCCTCGCGGGAAATCCTTCGGGATATGCTGGAAGTAATGTCTTTTCGGGTATCTTTGGCCGCTTCGGGGGAGGAAGGCATAGAGGAGGTAGCGAAAGCAGACGCAGATGGACAACCCTTTGACCTGGTGCTGATGGATTGGAAGATGCCCGGCATGGACGGTATCAAAGCCTCTGAAAAAATTAAAACCCATCCGGGACTCTCCAAAATCCCGGCCATTATTATGGTCACGGCATACGGACGTGAAGAAGTCATGCAGACGGCCGAAAAATTGAAACTGGAAGGGTTTCTGTTAAAACCGGCGACCTCTTCCACACTTCTCGATGCCATTCTCCTTGCCCTTGGCAGGGAGGCGGCGGTAGCAAAAGGTGCCGTTTCAGCCACTGGCGATGCGAATGGAATCGTATCGGAAATCAGAGACGCCTATCTTCTTCTCGTGGAAGACAACGAAATCAACCGTCAGGTGGCAGTGGAAATACTGACTGGCGCCGGATTCCGGGTGACCGTGGCAGAGGATGGAAAACAGGCCTTGGATGCTGTTCGAGCGGAGAAGCCCGACGGTGTGCTCATGGATATTCAAATGCCGGTGATGGATGGGTATGAAGCCACCCGCGAGATTCGAAAAGACCCGGCATTTAAAGACCTGCCCATCATCGCCATGACGGCCAGCGCCATGGTACACGACCGGGAAGAGGCCCTGGCCGCCGGGATGAATGATTTTGTGTCGAAGCCCATCGATGTAAAGGCACTTTTCCAGGTTCTGGCCCGTTATGTCAAATCAGGAGGAAAGGGAAAACCGCTCGTCGCAGAGACGGTTTCTAAGAAGAAGCAGCCGCTGCTTCCGGAGTTGGACGGAATCGATACACCGACCGGGATCAAAAGGCTCGGTGGAAACACGGCGCTGTATAGAAAACTACTGGTGAAATTTGCCGAAAACCACAAACACAGCGTAGAAGAGATCAGTGAGGCGGTTAAGGCGGGAAACGTGACCGAAGCGGAACGCCGGGTTCACAAGGTGAAAGGAGTGGCTGGGAATATCGCCGCAATAGAACTCTTTGAGGCAGCCACAAAGCTGGATGATGCCCTAAAGCTGGAGGCCCTTGACCAAATCGAGGCGCTTCTGGGTGAGTTTTCACTCGCTTTCGACCGGGTTATGACATCCCTGGAATCCCTTATTCCTGATGAGAAAGTATTGAAAGAAAGCGATAAAGCCGGTCCTGAACAAAAGCCCAGTTTAGATTTGGAGGCTGTGTTGAACAGACTTGAAAAGACTGTTCCGCTTTTGCGGGAAGGGGATTTGGATTCAGCGGAAAGCCTGGAAGAAGTCTCAGGGCTGCTAAAAGACACCCTTTTTCTTAAGAAAACGGAAGAGGCGCGAGCGTTTCTGGAGCAGTACGACTTTGAAGGCGCTCTGAAAACAGTGAATGAGTTGTCCCAGAGCCTTCAAAAGATACGGGAGGAGACCGAAGGTGAAAACAGGCAAACAGCAGCCAAAGATTCTGATCGTTGATGACACCCCCGAGAACATTGACGTATTGGGCGAGATTCTTAAACCCCTCTATCGCCGCAGTGTTGCACTGAACGGCGAAAAAGCTCTCAAACTGAGCCGGTCCGGGGAGCCCCCGGATTTGATCCTGCTGGACATCATGATGCCGGGCATGGACGGCTATGAGGTTTGCCAAAAGTTGAAAGCGGACCCGAAAACCTCAAAAATACCGATCATTTTTGTCACGGCCAAAAGCGAGGTGGAAGACGAAACCCGCGGGCTGGAATTGGGAGCCGTGGATTACATCACCAAGCCTGTCAGCCCGCCAATTGTACTTGCCCGCATCAAAACCCACCTGGATTTGAAGACAGCACGTGATTTGCTGGAAGACCAGAACAGGGTTTTAGAGCAAAAGGTAGCTGAACGCACTGAGGAACTGGTGCTCACCCAGGATGTGACCATCAACAGCCTGGCTTCGCTGGCTGAAACCCGTGACAATGAAACCGGTGGCCACATCCGTCGCACACAGCACTATGTTCGGGCTTTGGCGGAGGAGTTGATGACCCATCCGGCCTTCTCTCACTTTCTGGATGAGGAGGCCATTGATTTGCTGTACAAGTCCGCTCCCCTTCACGATATCGGCAAGGTGGGCGTCCCGGATGCCATTCTCCTAAAACCCGGCAAGCTAACCGATGAAGAGTTTCTAGAAATGAAAAAACACGCGGTTTACGGCCGCGAGGCTATTTTGAAAGCGGAGGAATCATTCAAGGGCAAGGTGGGCAGTTCGTTTTTGCGATTTGCCAGAGAGATTGCCTATACCCATCATGAAAAATGGGACGGATCCGGTTATCCGAAAGGCATTTCCGGTCCGGACATTCCCATCCCGGGTCGTCTTATGGCTGCTGCGGATGTGTACGATGCCCTAATCAGCAAGCGTGTTTACAAAACCCCGTTTTCTCACAGCAAAGCAGTGCAAATTCTCTCGAAAGGCCGGGGTTCACACTTCGATCCAGATGTCATCGATGCATTCCTCAAGATACAAGAAGAATTCCGAAACATAGCTTTGGACTTCGCTGATCATGACGAGGAAAGGGTGCTACTGAAACAATAATAGGAAGAATGAAGGTGGAAACAAGCAAACAGCAGCCAAAGATTCTTATCGTTGATGACACCCCTGAAAACGTTGATGTGTTGAGCGAAATTCTTAAACCCCTCTATCGCCGCAGTGTTGCACTGAACGGCGAAAAAGCCCTCAGGCTGAGCCGGTCCGGGGAGCCTCCGGATTTGATCCTGCTGGACATCATGATGCCGGGCATGGACGGCTATGAAGTGTGTCAAAAGTTGAAAGCGGACCCGAAAACCTCGAAAATACCGATCATCTTTGTCACGGCCAAAAGCGAGGTGGAAGACGAAACCCGAGGTCTGGAGTTGGGAGCCGTGGATTACATCACCAAACCGGTCAGCCCGCCCATTGTACTTGCCCGCATCAAAACCCACCTGGAATTGAAGACGGCGCGGGATTTCTTGGAAGATCAGAACAGGATTTTGGAACAGAAAAATGAGACGATAGCAAAAGCCCACAAACTGTTGGCCAAATACGTTCCCCCACAATTAACTGAAAGAATCCTGGCCGATGAAATCGATGATGTTTGGGACTATTCACGCCGGCGTCTGACAATGTTCTTTTCGGACATCAAGGATTTTACCGCCACCACTGAGCAAATGGAGCCGGAGGACATGGCAAACCTGCTGAATGCCTATTTGTCTGAGATGTATGAGATCGCCAATGAGTTTGGCGGGGTGGTGGCCAATGTAAAAGGGGACGAGCTGTTTATCTTTTTCGGTGCCCCCGAGAAGAGACCGGACCGGGAAAATGCGCTACGCTGTGTGAAAATGGCGGTGGCTATGCAGCGCCGTATGAGTGAACTGAACGAGAAATGGTACAATGAAGGTATATCCCGCTCCCTCAGAATTCGTTGTGGCATTAACACCGGAATGGTGAATGTGGGTGGTTTCGGTTCCAGAAATCGCAGAGATTATACGGCCTTCGGCATGCACGTGAACCTGGCTTCCCGGCTGGAAGGGATTTGTGATCCCGGAGGTATTTTGGTGAGCCATGCCACCTGGGCCATGGTAAAAGAAGATTTCCAGTTCGAAACAAGAGGTGAAGTGACACTCAAAGGATTTTCCCAGGCTATGCTGGCGCACAATCTGGTTATGTAAAAGACCTCCCGGGCCTGAAATGGGATATCAAAGTGGGGATCGGACTGTCAATCGTTATGGCGGTGACGGCGATCGTCTTCCTCGCAATGTAGTGTGCTTTGGCGTGCGGGTATTGGCTTTCTACTGAATATTTTAATTTTAAGGACCGGCGTTCTCGATCAATTCTTCCGTGACCCGTTTCCGAAGATTCTTGAGCGTACCGTCTTTTTCCATCTCTTGAATCACCTGGTCGATTTTGGGAACCAGGTCTCTATGCTTTTCGTGGAGATAATGGTACAGGGGTTCACGGCTCAATGGGGGCGAGAGGGCATGGATCCCTTCA
The DNA here is from genome assembly GCA_028278625.1 of Thermodesulfobacteriota bacterium. The sequence goes on along the minus strand of JANQDY010000006.1, from coordinate 77,129 downwards.
AAATTGAGCTTCCTCAACTGGAGAAGGCCGTTAATGCGCGCGGTAATCACCGCATCGACACGGTCTTTGTCGAGAATCTTCATGAGGAGTTGGCTATTGCCCACCACCTGGCGGTTTTTCAATCCTTTTGTGCAATTTTCAGCATGCCGTACGCCTCGAACGATTCCGACTCTCTGGGGTTTCAAATCCGCGCAATTATCGATCTTCAAATCAGCCTTCTTTGAAAAAACCGTCGGTTCAATATAGTTGATGGGGGTGGGGACTCTTATGAGGGTGGGATAGTCCTCTCCCACACTGAAGATCCGGTGGATCTCGCCATCGACCGTTCCGGCACTGGAATCGGCCAGGGCTCTCCGGCCGGGCATCTCAATAAATTCAATGGGAATCCCCACGCGCTGGTAGATCGATTTCAGAATTTTTGCACCCACCACCTGGTCCGGTGTTTCTATTATCTTTGCAAACCTGAGAGGTTCTTGGGGGTGGGAATTTGAGCTGGAAAAGATGATGATGATTAACAGCAGGGCGCCAATTATTTGCGGGGATGCCTTGGTCATCGGGTGCGTTCTGCAATACGCCATTCTTGGGAGTTTACGGAAAGTCTATACGGTTTTTCCTTTACTGTCAAATCCTTCAATGGGTATCCGGTGGGTTGTGTGAGCACATCACCGGCCTTATTTCGAGTATCTCAGGCCATGGAATTGGGCGTCAGGATGGCAATAATGGTCCATCCCAGAATATCTTCCAACGGCAGGAGTTTCAGGGACATCTGTTTTTCACCGAGACTGACATGGCTCTTGTCGCTGATTTCGGGCGGACCGTCCCCCATTTGGAGGAGAAGGGCCTCGATATTCTTGCGGTCATCGTCTCTGAAAAGCTCGGGGAAGCGTTTCCCCAAAAGCGATGCTTCCGATAGACCGCACAGGGTAAATCCCTTGTTGTTGCAGAAAATGATTTTGCCCTCCGGGGTGAGTTCAAAAATACCTTCACAAATGTTGTTCAGGATGACCTCAAGATGCCGCTCCGCATAAAGGAGTTCTTTGGTGACCTTACGTTCATAAACCTTTTCATAATCATGCCCCGTATTACCAAGTCTCTCTTCGGGCTTGTTTGACGCACCGGCATTGATCTGAGACAGAATATCGAGGAGCTGCCCCCTGAATTGAGGAAATGGGCCTTTGGCAATGGCTGCATTGGCACCAAGTTCCTCGAAATGTGTCAGTTCCTCCATGGTCGTTGCCGAGATAATTACCAAATAGAGATCCTTCAAGGAAGGCATGCTTCTCATGATGCGGCAGAGTTTGTTGCCGCGGATATTGGGCATCACAAGATCCACAAAGGCCACATCGGGGATGAACTCTTTCAGGATTTCAAGGGCTGATATTCCATCTTCGGCAGTGACGACCTCATGTCCCTTTTCCAAGAGGAGGTCCTTCATGAATTGCAGTATGAGTCGATCATTATCGACCACCAATATTTTCTTTCCCATTTTTCCTCCACAATGTGACGCTTCATTACCACATTCGGTTTTACTTGGTCCAGAGCAAATTAGATGCCCCTTATTCCCAGCTTTTCAAGGACTTTGGAATTTCCAGGGTTTGTCCCGGGAAAACCCCATATATTGTGCTTTTCTTTTCCTTGACTCGCAAATGATGTATCTGATATATTCGCGGCACGTTGCCGGCAGGCGGAATCGTCAGTGGTTCGAGCCGGTTCTAGAATGGAGAATTTCATAATTGGCGCGTTCGGGAACAGTTTGCGAATGAATGGAAGAGAACAGGCGTTTAGGGTGAAAGGTGTTGAGGAGGGGTTGCGGGTAACCATCGATCCATCGCAATCCGTTGAAGTGCTGAAAAGGGATCTCAAATCCTTTTTTGAGCGGCTAAAAGACCTCTCACCCAACTCAAAGGTGTTACTGGATACGGATAACGGGGAGAATGAACCGGAATTGCTAAAGGAACTGGGCAGTTTTCTGAAGACCCGATACAAGGTGTCCTGGGCCCCGGCACCGCCCATGGGCAATGTGGCGTGGCGGGAAGATCAGCGGATCCGGAAACGGGATATGGACCGATCCTGGCAGCACCACAGAAGCCATGTGCTGGTGCTGGCCGGCCGGGTCCGTTCGGGACAGAAGGTGACCGCCAGGAAACACCTGACCATCATGGGGGACGTCAATCCGGGAGCTGAAGTGGTGGCCGGGGGTGATATACTGGTGATGGGGTGCCTCAGAGGAAAGGCGGCGGCGGGATATCCGGATGATGAGGAGAGAATCATACTGGCGCTCGATTTCCAAGCGGAGCAACTGCAGATCGGTGGTCATGTGGTAACGGGGATTCCCTCCTTCGGGAAAGGCCGCGCGCACTTTGCACACCTTGTTGGCAATTCCATACGCGTGGAAGATTATCTCAAAATCAATCCTTATGGGCGGCTTCCGTGGCCCGAGGTGCGTTAGCAGGACGATAAGGGGGCTCAGTTGGAAGGAAAAATCATTGTTGTAACCTCCGGCAAAGGAGGGGTTGGAAAAACCACTGCAACCGCCTGCATTGGCGCTGCCATGGCCATGCAGGGAAAAAAGGTGGCAGTGATCGACATGGACATCGGTCTCAGAAATCTGGATGTGGTCATGGGCCTTGAGAACCGCATTGTATTCAATATCGTGGATGTGGCCAGAGGGCGCTGCAAGATCCGGCAGGCTGCCATCAAAGACCGGCGAATTGAGAACCTTTTTCTCATACCGGCATCTCAAAGTGATAACAAAGACAGCTTGACACCGGAGGACATTGTCCGGTTGAGCAAGGGGTTGAGAGCGCGATTCGATTTCATCTTCATGGACTGTCCCGCGGGGATTGAACGGGGATTTGAAAACGCGGTCGCAGCCGCGGATGAAGCGTTGGTGGTGTGTACGCCGGAGGTTTCATCGGTGAGGGATGCGGACCGCATCATCGGACTTCTATACGCCAAGTCCATCACCCCCAAATTGATCGTCAATCGCATTGTCCCCGAGATGGTGGCCAGGGGGGATATGTTGAGCCACGAAGATGTGGTGGAAGTCCTATCCATCGACCTTGTCGGTCTTGTAAAAATGGATGAAAAGGTAGTGGTCTCCACCAACACGGGTACGCCCCTGGTGCTCCAGAAGGATTCTGAAGCAGGCAATGCTTTTCACCGCATTGCCAAACGGTTAAATGGCCAGCCCAATTTGCCCATTGAAAACCCCAATAAAGCCAAAGGCTTCTGGCGTTCTCTGGGCTCGAAACTACGGCGCAGGAATTAAGGAGACGCCATGTTCAGCGAGTTTTTTGCAAAGTTCTTCGGCAGGCAGGGTAGCAAGGAGGCGGCCAAGAAAAGACTGAAATTTGCCCTGGTATACGATAAACTTGAGATATCCGACGATCTTCTGAAGGATCTTCAGCGGGATGTTGTTGAAGTGATATCCAGATATTTTGAGATAGATACAGATGCCATGAAGTTGGATATCAAGCGTTCGGAGGATCTGTCGGCACTGGTGTTGAATACGCCCATTCTTTCAGCCAAAAGAAGATAGCCCATGGCAATCGGAAAGCCCCTGCTCCGTGTTGATGCGCCTGGCAAGGCCACGGGCCGTGCCCTTTACACCGATGACGTTAAAATGGGCCGTGCCTTGGTGGCCAGGTGTTTCAGGAGTACCATCGCCCACGGCAGGGTGGCATCCATTGATGTGGAGGAGGCCCGGGCGCATCCCGGTGTCGTGGCTGTCTTTACCTATGAGGATGTGCCGGATATCCCCTTTGCCACGGCAGGCCATCCCCTCAACCTGGACCCCGACCACCAGGATGTTGCCGATCGATTGATTCTGACGCAAAACATCCGATTCTACGGGGATGAAATCGCCGTGGTGGTGGCGGAGCGGGAAGCGGTCGCTCAGGAAGCCTTAGGTTTGATACGGGTCGATTATGACGTGTATGAACCGTTAATGACCCCGAAAAAGATCCTTGGGGATTCGGCCAAAGAGATTCATGAAGGATCGAAAAACATTGTGGGGTCTCACGCTTTTGAGTGCGGTGGCGACGTTGATAAATCTCTTGACGCTTCGGATTGCCGTGTTCATGGGGATTATCGAACATCTTTATTGCAGCACTGCCATTTGGAAAACCCATCGGTACTCGCTTACATGTCGGAACAGGGTCGGATCACCCTCGTGACCGGCACCCAGATTCCCCAGATCGTGCGGCGCATTGTGAGCAGGGCACTTGATATTCCCTTGCATCGCACAAGGGTCATCAAACCCCATGTGGGGGGTGGGTTCGGTAACCGGCAGGACACCCTGCTGGAACCCTTGGCCGCCTTCCTGACCTTGAAGCTAAAGGGACGGGCGGTTCGAATCTCTCTTGCGAGGGAGGAATCCTTCAGCTGTACCCGTGCCCGTCATCCCTTCCGCATCCATGTGAAAACCGGCGCCAATAAGGACGGAACCCTCACCGCAATCCGGATGAATGCCCTTTCCATCACCGGAGCATATGCGTCCCATGGCCATGCGGTGGCCGCTGCCGGGGGCGCAAAAGCCTGCTATCTCTATCCCCGAGCCGCCATGGCATATGAAGGACGAACCATTTATGCCAATATGCCGGTGGCGGGGGCCATGCGTGCCTACGGCGTTCCCCAGACCCTTTTTGCCATTGAATGCAGCATGGATGACGCAGCCCGCAGAATCGGTATGGATCCGGTCGCCTTCAGGCTTAAAAATGTTGCAAGGGTTGGAGATGTCAACCGGCACACGGGTGTGCACATCAAAAGCTGCGGCATGGGCCAATGCCTCATGAAGGGAAGGGAGCACATCCGGTGGGACCGGAAGAAAGCCGATTATCGGAATCAGAAAAGCGGACCCATTCGCAAAGGGCTGGGCGTTGCCTGCTGCAGTTTTGGATCCGGAACCTATCCCATTTGTGTTGAAATTGCCGGCGCAAGACTGATCCTGAACCGGGACGGCTCTGTGAACCTCGTGGTGGGCGCCGTGGAGATCGGTCAGGGCTTGGACACGGTGGCGGTTCAGATGGCGGCCCACACCATCGGAGTACCCTCAAGTCACGTTCATCCGGCCGAGACCCATGACACCGATTTCCTCCCCTTTGACACCGGTGCCTATGCCTCAAGACAGGCCTATGTGCTCGGAAATGCCCTTTACCGGGGGGCACGGGAATTTAAAGAGAAAATACTCCATCATGCGGGAGCAATGGTGGGGATTCCCCGGCCGGATCTTGATCTGGTGGACGGGCATGTGGTGCGTGCCCATGGGCGCAATGAACGTCTTTTGTCTCTTGCCGACGTTGCCAAAAACGCCTATTATCACAAAGAGCGCGGGGGACAGATTACAACGGATATTTCCCACAAAACCACCGCCAATGCGCCCAGCTTCGGTTGCACCTTTGTGGACATCACCGTGGATATTCCTTTGTGCAAGGTTCACATCAATGAAATGGTAAATGTGCACGATGCGGGGGTCATCCTGAATCCGGTCAGCGCCGAGGGTCAGGTGGAAGGCGGCATGGCCATGGGGATCGGCGCGGCATTGTATGAGGAATTGAAGGTGGATGAAAAGACCGGATATGTCCATAACCGGAGCTTTTCCGATTACAAAATCCCGACGGCTTTGGATGCTCCGACCCTTTGCGCGGAATTTGTGGAAACCGTGGAACCCACCTCCGCCTACGGAAACAAATCCCTTGGAGAACCTCCGGTCATTTCACCCGCCCCCGCCATTCGAAATGCCCTGTTGGATGCCACCGGTGTTGCCATTAATGAGTTGCCCTTGAGCCCGGAGGTCCTCTTCAGGCACTTTCGGCGGGCTGGCCTTTTGTAGGGTTTGCGTATGGAACGGCTCATTGAAGAACTGCAGAGTTACCAGCACCAACTGGAACGGCAGAACGAGGCGCTCAGAGCGTCCCAGAAGGCGCTGAAAAAAGCGCATGACAGGCTGGAGGAGCGGGTTGCCGAACGAACCGCTGAGCTGGAAACAGCCAACAGGCAGCTAAGGGAGACCGTTAAGGAGAAGACCAGGATTGCGGAATCCCTGGCTGTGAGCGAGACCCGATACCGGTCCCTGGTGGAATCCACGGATGATTTTATCTATCTGGTGAATGAAAAAGGTGAGTATCTTTTCATGAACAGCCGCATGAGATCCTTCTACAATCTGGCGCCGGAGGGTCTTTCGGGCAGGCGTTACGGTGATTTTCATGATGAAGGGGAAACCTTTGCTTTCATGGAGTGGGTCCGTCAAGTAATGGAAAATAAGGCCTCCCTGCACCAGGGGCATTATCAAAACGGCCACCACTATCTGCGGACCCTGAGCCCGGTGAAAGAGAAGGACGGAACCGTCCGTTCCGTGACCGTGGTGTCAAAGGACATCACCGATGAGGCGAAACTGCAGGCAGACCTGGTGAGGAGTAATCAACGGCTCCGCCACGAACAGGTCCAGAGAATACGGTTATCAAAAAGGGTGATTGAACTTCTGGAGGAAGATCGGCGCCGGATTGCGGGAGACCTTCACGACCATGTGGGGCAGAGCCTCACATCCTTGAAACTGAGTCTCGAGCAAGTGGTTTCTGAAATCCCCCCTGGAAATGAGATGCTTCGGGGAGGGATTGCCGATGCCCTTCAGAAAGCAACCCATGTTCTCCACGATATCAAGAATATTTCTCGTGAGTTGAGGCCGCCGGTCCTGGATACCTTTGGCCTTGTACAATCATTGATGCAACTCTTAAAGGGACTGGAACGGAAAGGCATTAAGACGCACTTCTTTGAAAAGGGTGTCCCCAGGCGTTTTCAGCCGGAAAAAGAACTGGCTTTTTATCGCATCGCCCAGGAGGCAACCCAGAATATCATGAAACATGCGGATGCATCAGACATCTATTTGAATCTGTTGATGAAAGGGCAAAAGGTCTGCATGAGCGTGGAAGACAACGGTTCAGGATTCGATCCAAAAGAGCTGGATCTTTTTTCAGGCAAAAAAAGCTCTTTGGGGCTTATGATCATGCGGGAACGGGCTTTTCAGCTCAAGGGTGATTTGACCATCGAATCCGCAAAAGGGAAGGGAACCCATCTTCTCGTGGAGATTCCACTTGAAGATTCATGATGTCGGTAAATTATGGCAGAACAATCCATTCAGGAAAACGAACCTGCTACAATCCTTTTGGTGGATGATCACCGTGTGGTGATCGAAGGGATTCGCAGCGCCCTCGAAAAAGAGAGTGAGTTTCAGGTGGTGGGGGAAGCCGTCGATGGATACGAGGCCGTCCTGAAAGCAAAGGAGCTGAGGCCGGATATCATCATCCTCGATATCTCCATGCCCCGCTTGGACGGCATTGATGCCACCAGAAGAATCAAGGAAGTGTCGCCAAACTCCCGAATCGTCATCTACACCATGCACTCTGATAAGGAATATGTGGTGACCCTTTTCAAGGAAGGGGTATGCGCATTTGTCCTTAAGGAAGACCCTCTAAATGAGCTCATTCTGGCGTTGAAGGCCGTAAAAGGGTACGGAACCTACTTCAGCACCAAGGCGCCCACCATCCTGGTTCGGCACATGGAAACATTGGGACAGGGAACCGGTGAAAAAGAGATTTCCGAAATACTGAGCCAAAGAGAAATGGAGGTTTTTCTACTGCTGGCCAGGGGAAAGAGCACCAAAGTGATCGCCAAGAAACTGTTCATCAGTCCAAAGACCGTCGAAACCCACCGGTATCATATCATGCAAAAACTTGAAGCAGATTCCGTGGTGGCACTGACCCGTATGGCGATTCGCAAGGGGTTGATCCGTGCGTAGCGGCGTCACATCAGAATAAGACGGACCCATCCGTCAGGATTTTCCTGACAGTTTTTTCAGCATCCTATTGATCGTCTTTCAAAACTCTCCCGATACACAAGTCTTTCCGGGATTTGGTAAAACAGAACCCAGGGTAATGGAATCCGGTTTTCACAAAAAGCCGCCAAAAAAACCATCCTTTAGCAGAAAAGGAGGAGCAGCCATGTCACGAAAAATTCTGCTGCCGTACGATTTTACGTCTTATAACCAGAAAGCCCTGGATTTCGTTGTAGAGACCTTCGGTAATCAACAAGACAAGCACGTGACGCTGTTTCATGCCTATGCACAATTGCCGGAGGTTGATTTAAAGGCGAACCCGGAGATGATGAAACTTCGCTCTCCCATGATTTCGTGGAGTCAGGAGCTGAGAGAAAAAGAGGCTGAATTGCATTCCATCATGAGAGATCTCCTTCAAAGAGGATTTCAGGGGGAGCAGCTGAATTGCGTTTTCAAACAACGACAGAAGACTGCTTCGGATGCCATCATCAAAATGGTCAAAAATGAGGGATACCATATTGTTGTGCTTACCCGTACTCCCGGCAAACTCCTCCGCCTGCTGGATCGGGGCGTTAGCAGTCGGGTAATTTCATCACTGAAGGATGTTACGGTCTGTGTCGTGCTGTAACCGGGCATCATCCGCATCCGGGTAGCGTTGTTTGAAGATACCCGCACCGCCACAAAAGGAGGACATAGTTATGACCAGTGAAAGAAAAATCAATATGGATGCGTTTAAAGCAGTGACCAAGGCGATTGCCTTTTCCTCCAATCTGGAATTGATGGCCAATCAGCTGGCGCAGTTGCTGACCGGAGCTCTCGAAATAAAGGCTTGTGCCATTCTTGTATTGGATGCCGAGACCCGCAGCCTGGAGCGATTGGCCAGCTATGGTCTGAGCCCGCGGTATCTGTCAAAGGGACCGCTTTTGGCCGACAAAAGCACGGCGGAGAATCTTAAGGGGGAATCGGTGGTCATTCACGATGTTTTAAACGACAGCCGCATACAATACCCGGCTCAGGCCCAAAAGGAGGGTATCGGGGCCATGGTTTCCATTCCCATTATGGTTGAGGAAGAGGTCCAGGGAGCCCTCAGGCTTTATCACAAAGAGATTTGGGAAGTATCGGAACAGGACATGGATTCTCTGCAGCTACTGGCGGCGTTTATCGGATTGGCCATGATCCATGTGAGTCTGATAGGGGCGCTTTCCACCATTAATGAGGTCATTCACACGGGAATCTCAGGAAAAGTGTTGGACCGGTGGTTTGCATGACCCATCTGGGAGATGAAGATGAACGCATCAGTTCTGGTGGTCGATGGCGACCCTGAGATTCGAAAGGCCATCGAGGCGGTTCTCAGCAGGGAAGGCTATGATATTACTTGTTCCGGCAGCGTCGAAAATGCTTTGGAGCGACTTGAAGCTGCATCTTTTGAAGCGGTGATCACGGATATCAGAATGCCGGGAATTTCGGGTATCGAATTTTTGGAAAGAATCAGGGAAAAGGACGCGAAGGTACAAATTATCGTGCTGACCGGATTTATCACGGTCCAGAATATCATAAAGGCGTTGAGGGATGTGGGAGCCGCCGACTATCTCACAAAACCACTGGATGACATGGCGGATCTTGTAAGTTCAGTGAAAAAGGCGTTGGAAAAGCAACACTCTCAGAAAACCGGATCTTTTAATGGGATGATTTGAAACATCATGGAGGAGGCATCATGGCAGAAAAGAGCGATCAGACCCTGCTGTATCACCTGAATGCCGTGAAGAAAGGTGAACGATTTTTCGAAAACGCTTTTCAGGGAGTCACGCGGATGATTCTGGAGGGGGACATCACAAAGGTGACGGTAACGGGAAAAACCACTTATGATTTCAGTATTTTCCGTACCGGAAAGAAACATATTATCGGCATGTACGATGAGTTGAACAGTTTTGTTTCCTATGTAAAGGACGCTGCCGAAGGGGGTTCATCCAAGGAGATGGCGTATGTGCTTGTGGGAGAACCGGGAAACGGAAAAACGTTCTTTGTGGACTATTTATGTGCCTGCTATCGCGATTTTCTGTCAAAAAAAGGGAATCGGAAGTATACGTTTCAATTTACGAACATGGACCGGTTCGGCAGTTACGGCAGAATCACCACCATCGAATCCCAAACCTATGAAGACCCGATGATTCTCGCCTTGAACCTCTTTCCATCCAAGCAGGAAAACATGGCATTTCTTTCCAGAGAGGTGGGCTTCTCAGATAGCGAGATTGACGGACTTTTTGAAAATTACCGGCCCCTGGGCGCGTGCTCAGGGTATATCTGGAATGATATCCGAGAGTTGACCGATGGCGACATGAAGGAGATGCTCTCCTTCGTTCGAATTGTTCCGGTGCCGCTTACTGAAAGCCTGGGTACCGTAACCGGCAAATATCCGGCCAAAGATAAGATAACTTCATCGGCCGTGGATCTGCTGGGGGAAGAATCGATTCAGCGGCTTCTCCATGTGACCGACACCAACAATCCCTACCGGTTCGATCTGAGACGCGGCGCTCTGGCGAGGGTAGCGGGGGGCGGCATCCACTTCAGCGACGAGATATTCAAGAATAAACGGGATCTTGTTCAGGTATACCTGGGGGTCATTCAGAACCGAACCATTGAAATCGACGGTTTCAAATGGCCCATCGACTCGCTGATTATCGCAACCAGCAACAATTCGGAATTTCATACGTTTTTGGCTGAAAGGGAGGAGGCCCCCATCGTTGACAGGTGCCGTATCTGTTACGTTTCCCACAACACCAACTACAGACTTCAAAAGGACCTGACGGCCTATGCCATCGGCAGTGAGACAAGGACCACGCTGACCAAGCAGGAACTGCACCAGGATCCCAACCTGAACTATGCGGCTTCCGTGGCGGTGGTGTTGTCCCGCCTTCCCCGTTCTGAAAAGGTAACACCCGTTGAAACCATGAAACTTGCCGCCGGGGAAGTGGCCGGGGAAAAAAGCATCAAGACACTGGCTGAAGTGATCGACACACTGAGTCAGGATCCCAACATCACAAACCGTTTCGGTCAGAAAGGGCTTGGGCAAAGGAATCTGGGAAGGGCCATCCAGCTACTCGTTGAGAGTTCCGAGACCAACGAGGGTGAATGTATGTTTGCCCACGATGTCTATAAAGCCCTTGAAAGGGTAATTTTGGACTACGTGCAGGAAGCCAGCGACCGGGCCAAGTATCTGGAGGATCTGAAGATCGGCAAGGGGCTTTACCGGGAGCGGATCATGACGGAAATGTTTAACGCCTATATGGATGAACCCTTTGCCATTCGGAAGGATGTGATCAACTACGTGAACATGATTATCGGCATCGACGCCGAGAATCTGGGACCTGACATGATGTGGAAGTATAAAGACCCCCAGACCGGTGAACTGAAGGCCCTCAAGATCGATGAACGGTTCATCGGCAGCGTTGAAGAAAGGCTGGGCCTTAAAACCAAGGAACAGAAGGAAACCTTCAGAACGTCCATTCGGAAGGTATACGGACAAAAGATATCAGTGCAGCCCGACTATGATTTCATGGACAACCTGGAACTGGTAAAGGCAATCACCGATGTGCGCCTCAAATCGGATATTTCGGGTGCGGGCAGTCTGATTGGCGCCTTGGCAAACCGAACCAATGAGGAAAACAAGCGCCTCTATGATCGTATGGTGAATACCATGCTGACCAAACTGAACTACTGCCAGACATGCGCCCAGAAAACACTGGAGTACTTCTGCACACAGGAAGATGATCAATAGGGGGAGATTTTACCGGCATGGAACAAAAGACCATCCATAAAATCATCAAAAATTCTCATTGCATGCCCGAGGATTGGAGGATTTTCATGAGTGGTTCCCCTTCCCACAGGGGAAACTACAGCGCCAGCATCCATACACTGGATGAATTGCTTGAAAGGGATAAAAAAAGGGAAGAAGACGGTTTTCCGCGCAAGATCCGGGTTGGCCGAATGATCAAACCGGGGAGAGGCGACAAGGACAAAGTCGTGGTTGTTCCCACCACCGTGGAGGAAAAGTTCATGCACGATCACGCTTTCAAGCCGGAAGAGGAGAGCCCTTCCGGCGGAACCGGTGACGGTGAGGAAGGCGAAGTGGTCGGAGAAACCCCTGTGCAGGATGAATCGGGAGAAGGAGGGGCCGGCGAGGGTGAAGGGGGTCCTCATGAATTGGAATCAAGCGCCTATGATCTGGGGAGGGTATTGACGGAGCAGTTTGAGCTTCCCAATCTGAAGGAGAAGGGAAAGAAGCGCTCTCTCACCCATTATAACTATGATCTCACGGATCAAAACCGCGGTGTGGGCCAGATCCTGGATAAAAAATCGACGCTCAGAAGAATCGTAAAAACCAATATTACCCTGGGAAATCTTCCGGACCGCGATAACATTGATCCCACCCGTTTTATCATTTCACCCGGAGACATGGTTTACCGAATCCTTTCCCGTGAAATAGACTATGAGTCCCAGGCCCTCGTGTTCTTTTTGCGGGATTACTCCGGTTCCATGCTGGGCAATCCCACGGAACTGGTGGTTTCCCAGCACGTCTTGATTTACAGCTGGCTCCTGTACCAGTATGCCAGGCAGGTGGAAACCCGGTTCGTGCTACATGATACGGACGCCAATGAAGTTCCCGATTTTTACACCTATTATAATTCCCGGGTGGCCGGCGGTACAAAAGTAGCATCCGCCTACCGGCTTGTGAATGACATCGTAGAAAAAGAAGGGCTTCAAAAAGACTACAATATCTACGTCTTCCACGGAACCGACGGGGACGATTGGGACCGGGAGGGGAAGGAGACCATCCCGGAGCTAAAAAGGATGCTCACCTATGCCAATCGCATCGGGATTACCGTTGTGCAGAATGCCTTTCGGTCGGGCTCAAGATCAGAGGTGGAAAAATATATCGTCGCTTCCAGGCTCCTGGAAGAGAATCCCGCGCTCATTCGTATGGATGTGATGAAGGAAGCCGCTGATGAGGCCCGGTTGATAGAAGGGATCAAGAAACTGATTGAGTAGGGGAACACACCCATGGAACTGATCAACCAGCACACAAAAGGGATCATGGAAGGCTGCAAAGAGCGGGCCCGAGAGGCCGGTCTTCGTTTTCAGGATCAGACGCTGGAATATATCGTGACCAATCGGGACCTTTTGGAGCTTTCTCCCAAATTGATGATTCCCACCCTCTACGATTACTGGGTCCATGATTTGGAAGTGCTGAAGGAAAAGGGGCGATATGAGCTTTATCCCAACAATCCTTACGAAACCGTTATCAACACCCGGCCTGCGATTTCTTTTTACAATGACAACAATCCGGATTGGCTCAACGTAATGATCTTTTATCACGTTCTCGCGCACATTGATTTTTTTCAGAACAATCTCTTCTTCCGGCATACCTGGGACTATGATTTCAACGGCCAGGCCCTTTCCGACAAGCGGGCCATCAGAAAGCTCAGAAGTGAGAAAGGACGATGGGTTGATTATGTTATTGAGTTTACACGCGGCATTGACAACCTGGTGGGTTACTACGAAGAGCTGTCCGGTTTGAACCGGGTTCCGGAACCGGAATGGTCCTCGCGGATGAACTTCTACTTCGATGTCTTTCTGCAAAAGATAAAAAAAGTCAAAGTGAGCGAATATATAAAGGAAATAGAGCGCTACAATTCCTGTATGAGGACCTATGGAAAGAACCAGGGAGAAGATGTCTTCTTTTCGGAGGCAAGGATCGAGTTTCCGGAATTTCAGGCCCTCTATGAAAAGAGTCTCAAAGAGAAAAGAAAAAACGGCATCGATCTGATTCAGCATATCATGCGACACTCTGAGTTTTTGAAGAAAGAGGACAACAGGTGGATGAAAATCGTCATGCAGGTGGTTCGGAAAACTTCTCTCTTTTTCCAACCGCAGATTCGAACCAAAATCATGAATGAAGGGTGGGCCAGCTACTGGCATGAAATGCTTTTCATGAAGGATGACCGTATCCATGGTCATGAGGTGGATTTTGCCCGGGTAAACGCCAAAGTGACGGCCATGCCGCGGGTCGGGCTGAATCCCTATGCCTTGGGGATGCGGCTGTTCTATTTCATTGAGGAAATGGCGGACAAAGGAAGGCATTCCATTGCCTTTGAACGGATCAGAAATGTTGAGGATAGAGAGAAATTTGATACGGGTGCTTTAAACGGCCGGAATTACATTTTTCAGGTGAGGGAGGATTTCTCAGATTTTTCCTTCATCAACACCTTCTTAAATGATGATTTCATTCGAAAAAACAAGCTCTTCGTAACCGGCAAAAGACTCAACCGGGCAAAAGGGGTGTGGGAGTATTATGTGAAAAGCAAGGATCCGGAGGAGTATCGCCAAATGCTGTTGAACACCCTGTACCACCCTCCCCATATAGAGATCAATGAAGAAAAATGCACAAACGGGAAACTCTATCTGGTCCACAGATTTGAGGGGAAGCCACTGGTTAAGGAATTCATCAAAAATACCATGATGGGCATTGAATTTCTATGGGGCGGCGCGGTTCAGCTTGAAACCAGTGAGCCGATTTCCGCTTCCCCGGTGGAGAAACAGGGATACCCCGGTTCCCCTCCCGCGGCCACCAGAGGGGCGGAAAAACGAGCGGAACTGAAATGGCATCGGGTCCGATATACCATGAGAGATCGTAAGCTTACGAAAATGCGAATTGAAAGCTGACGGGTCGTTTTCCAAAAACAAAGGAGTTCTATGGAATCCATGGATCTTAGGAAAAACGTCGGAAACGCCATGGCGGTCCTCATGAGCGGCGCCGGAAAAAAGGAGCGCTTTGAAACGATCCCTTTTGAGGCGTTTGTGGAATTGCTCTTAAGGGAACCTGAGCGGTTGCTGCGCAATATCTTTCAGGTCTTTCACGATATGGTGAAGGGTCATATGGGAAATGGGATCGATGAATCCCCGAACAATCACGAATCCATCGGTTTTTATGAGTACGATTGCGCGAGTCTTTTCACCGAAGGGGTGGACCATCCCTTCTTTGCCGATCGCATTTTCGCCAATCGGTTGATGGATCTTGTAAACGCCATGAAGAGAAGCGCTCAACAGAACAAAATCTATATTTTTGATGGACCTCCGGGGTGCGGGAAAAGCACCTTTCTGAACAATCTGCTGACGAAATTTGAGGCCTATGCCAACGCTGATGCGGGATATCGTTTTGAAACAGTGTGGCGGCTCAACAAAAGGGCGCTCCGATGTGAAATCCCTCCCACAATAAATCCCATTCTGGAAAGGCTTCTAAAGCTTCTGGAAAATGTTGAAAAAGAGGATTTAACGGATGTGGCGTATGGGGGATCTTCTGATGAAATGGATGCGGATCCGGCAAACCACCCGATAGGAGGAAGCCCGGTTGATACCTGCGCCAGTGAAGAGATTATAGAAATTTCCTGTCCTTGCCATGATCACCCTGTCCTGATGATCCCCAAAACCGTCCGTTCCGATTTTTTCCGGATGCTCTATAGGGGAAATCCCTTTTACGAGGAATTGGTAAACGAAAAAGAGTATGGCTGGGTTTTCAGAGATAACCCGTGCACCATCTGCAGTTCCATATTTTCGGCCCTTTCCGAGAAAGGACTGAGCCCTGAAAATATCTTTCAAATGCTTCACGCCAGACCCTACAGGGTCAACCGGCGCCGGGGGGAAGGGGTCACCGTCTATAATCCGGGGGACCCACCCACGAAGCGTCATTACCAGGGTAATCCCATGCTCCAGAAACGGATAAACCGCCTTTTTGGGGACAGCAATCTGGTTAAGTACGTTTTTTCACGGTATGCCAGAACGAACAATGGCATCTATGCCCTCATGGACATCAAATCCAACAACACCAACCGTTTGATGCGGCTCCACAATATTATCAGTGAAGGTGTTTACAAAGTGGAAGACCTGGAGGAAAACGTCTACTCCCTTTTCCTGGCGGTCATGAACCCGGAGGACAAAAAGGAAATCCGCAACATCCAGTCCTTTGCGGACCGCATCGAATACATCACCATCCCGTACATCATGGATCTCAAAACAGAGGTGGAAATCTACCGAAGTGTTTTCGGAAAGCATATTGATAAGGGTTTTCTTCCGCGGGTGCTCCATAATTTTGCCAGGGTCATCATTTCGAGCCGTCTGGGCGCCAAATCGGAAGCGCTGCTCGAGTGGATTGGGGACCCCGGAAAATATCGGGCCTACTGCGATGAGAACCTCCATCTTCTCAAAATGGAACTCTTCAGCGGTTCCATTCCCTCATGGTTGTCGGAGGAAGATCGCAAATCATTTACGGCAAAAAGAAGGCGTAAGGTGTTGGCGGAATCTGAACTTGAAGGAAAGAAAGGCTTCTCAGGCCGCGATTCCATCAAAATCTTCAATGATTTTTATTCCACTTTTGGCAAGGAAGATAAACTCATCAATATGGATATGTTAAAGCAGTATTTTACCAGCACCAGGAAGGATCTTGGAAGCGCCATCCCATCAGGATTTCTCGATTCATTGCTCCACATGTATGATTATACGATCCTTCAGGAGGTAAAGGAATCGCTCTACTACTACAATGAGGAACAGATTTCACGGAACATCCAGAATTATCTGTTTGCCCTGAACTTTGAAATCGGTACTGAAGAGATCTCTCAATTCACCGGAGAGAGGATAGAAATTACAGAGGAATATCTTACGGGCATAGAGAATCACCTTTTAAACGGGAGGGTGGAAGCACAGGGGCGAAAGGCATTTCGAAAGGAGACCCAGAAGGCGTATACTTCCAAAACATTGACCCAGGAGATCATGGTTGAAGGGCGCGCCATTTCAGAGACGACCCTTTATAAAACACTGAATGATCGGTATGTACACCATTTAAAGAAACGGGTCCTCGATCCTTTTCTAAAGAACGAGAATTTCAGACGCGCCATCAAAGATTACGGGAAAGAGGATTTCAAGGCTTATGATGACAAAATTCGGGATGATGTTACTTATATGATCCATAACCTTTGCGAAAAACACGGTTACTCGGAACAGGGCGCCAAAGAAGTCTGCATCTATGTGGTGGACAATGAAATCGCCGGAAAATTCATTGATTCGTAGGGTTATTGTTTTATCTGTCGTTGGATGACCGAAATAACCGCGTCTTTTTTGATCGGTTTGGTCACATAATCATTCATGCCCGCTGACAGACATTTTTCACGGTATCCTTTCATGGCATGGGCGGTCATGGCGATAATCGGCAAATCATGAAATCCGGCTTTTCGTATGGCGGCCGTGGCTTCGAAGCCGTCTTTTACCGGCATTTGAATATCCATTAAGACGAGATCGAAATCCTTTGGGTGCTTCTTCAGGAGGCTTACCGCCTCCTGGCCATTTTCGGCGATATCCACCCGAAATCCCGCTTTGGTAAGCATCATCCTGGCCAGCTTCTGGTTGACTTTGTTGTCTTCCGCAAGGAGTATCCGCAAGGTTCTTTTATCCGGCCGTGTTTGAGTTTGAGAATGTTCCTCGGTCGATTCGGTGGGCTCTTCGGTAAGGGCTGCTGGGTCCTGTATGGTCAGTTTTTCAAACCATGCGGTGAAATGAAAGGTGCTTCCCTCAAAAGGCCGGCTTTCCGCCCAGACATTTCCCTCCATCATGTGGCTGATCTGCCTGCAAATGGATAATCCCAGTCCGGTACCGCCGTATTTCCTGGTGGAGGTTCCGTCCGCCTGACGGAAAGGTTCAAAAATGGTTTCCAACTCCCCTTCAGCGATGCCGATGCCCGTATCCCGAATGACGGCATGTATCAGCATCTTATGGGGGGTCTCCTCGTCCAGGGAGAGGCGAATCTCAATCTTCCCGGAGTCGGTGAATTTCTGTGCATTGCCCATAAGGTTTAAGAGAATCTGTCGAAATCTCTGTTCGTCCCCTTTTACCCTGGTGCGTACGCTCTCTGAGACGTTGCATGTCATTTCCACGGGTTTGTCACCGATACGCGGGCGTATCATTTCACAGACATCATTTACGGTCGATTCGGGTGAGAAAACGACTTCATTGAGACTGAATTCGCCTGCTTCAATCTTAGAAAAATCCAGAATATCATTGATCAGGGTCAAGAGCGCTTGTCCGCTATTCTTGATGGTCTCTACGAAATCCCGTTGCGTTTTATCCAGGTCCGTTTCCGCCATCATGTCCGTAAAGCCGATGACGGCATTCATGGGTGTTCGAATTTCGTGGCTCATATTGGCCAGAAACTGGCTTTTTGCCTGATTGGCTTCATCTGCCCGCCTGGCCAGCTCATTGGCTTTGACGATGGCGCTTTCAAGCGCTTTGTTGATGCGGACAATGTCATTGGTGCGCTCCTGGACCAGTTCATCCAGATGGTCTCGGTGGCGTCTCAATTCCTGGGCGGTCCGCTTCCTTGCTTCGACTTCTGATTTGAGGGCTTGGTTGCGTTCCTGAATTTCCCGGGTTAGTTCTTCATTCCTTTCATAGACCCATGAGAATCTTTTGATAAGGTTGATCTTTTCCTCCAGTTGGACGTTTTTTTGGTCGACGTCTGACAACAAATCATCGGTTTTTTGAAGCATGAGGAATAGGGCATGGGCCCACGGTTTCCACATTTGCGGAAGGTTCCGAGTTTTCGGTGGATGATCACCGCGGCTTTTGGCCAGCAAATAACTGATGAGATACTCAGAAGGCATAATGAAGCGCCTGATCACGAGACAAGCGGCAGCCCCGAGAATGAGGAACATACCCCCCATGAAAGCCATGATCCCGGTCAACCCAATGGATGGGGAGGCTCCCTGGTGCATGAGGAACCCCAAGGCTGCAAAAGCCAATGCCAACAGGAGAAGGCCGATGAAGATCCTCTGATCCGTTCGTAGAAAGTGAAGGATTGTGCCAACCCGTTTACCGGCGGCAGGGGGAGAGGTGTTGGGTTCTTGATTGTTCATGGGGAATCATCGCCAGAGGCGTCAACAGACTGAAAATGAAACTGGAATTGTGAAGACCCGATTTCAATGACATCGAACTCCCCGAGCCGTGTCTCGTTTTTCACTGTTTTGTAATTCACTTTGGGCCTGTTTCGTCCCATGGCAGCTGAAAGACGGTATTCATTATCCTTTCGGTGGATGATGGCTGCGGTCTTGCCAATACCGAATCCCTTGATACGAATATGGTTTTCAGTGGCTTTACCGATTTTTATGGGAAATTCCTCCATTTTATAACTGCGACCGGACCCGTCCATGTAAGAGAGGACGGCAACGGTCTGTTTCCGATCCTCCTCACGGGCCAGGCGTGAGATACTGCGGGCCAGCCTTGAACGGTGCTGATGCGTGTCGATCATCATGGTCATACGGGCTTTCATGATGTCGCTGTCAGAGGGGATTGTTTCCCCCTTTTCGTAACCAAATTCCAGCGTGTGTTCTCCCAGGGAGATGATATCACCCTGGGTCAGGGCCCGGGAAAGAATGAGCTCGTCGTTAATGAAAGTACCATTTCGGCTCTGCCGGTCGGTGATAAAAAAGAGGCCGTCTTCCGCTTCGATTTCGGCATGATGCCCGGACACCGAAGGATCATCGATAACAATGTCATTGTCCGGCAAAACGCCGATGGTCAAGGGTTTTTCATGGTCGAGCAAAATACGCCTGACCACTGAATCTTCCGACCGGAGGATTAAAAAAGGCATGCTCTCCTCACAATGGTGAACCATGAAACGGTTTGTGCAAGAAGCGGTTCCTTTTTGGCGAAACCGCCGACGCCACTATATCGGAAATCTCCTTGGCTGTCGATGTTTTCCGAGGATTGGGGGCCAAATAGGTGGGCCATGGGATTTTTGTGTTGACGCAACCGATCGATGACGGGTAAGTTCCCGAACACCGGTTTGGGGGAATTTTTCGTCGTAAATTCAAAAATATTACGGGTTATCGGCAAACCATGAGCTGCCTGCTCAATACCAACCACATTGTTCACTTTTTTCTCGACCTTTACCGGCGTCAATTGGGAATTCCCCAAAAAGAGGGGCGTTTCATGTCCGCACGGACTTTGAATCAGCCGAGCAATTCCGGTGAAGTTACCTACGAACTGAAAATGGCCGGCGAGGGGAGGGAAAAGAAACGCCGCATGACCCTTCAGCGGCTGGGAGAGGATGTGGAAAGCAGGAGCACCTGCTACAAAGTGATCTATGATGATCTTCTGGTGCTCAAGATTCCTCCTGAGCCGGTGACGGATTTCAATCAGTACCTCAGGAACGTTAAACAGGAATCTCTGATAGCCAGCCGCCTGGGCCCGGAGATTCCGTGTTTGATCCCCACCCTCAGGGCGATCTTGAAAAACGTACCGGAATTTCAAAACGACCGTGGTTTGACCCATGATGCCTATGAAGATGAAGTTATCCGAAAACTGCAGCATTCTCCAGGTCTTCATCGGTGTTTGAAAATTCGAGGAACATTCGTCCTTTTCATGAGTCTCTCCACACATATGTTTTTTGATCAGGCCATCATGAGAATGCATCAGGATGAAATGCGCCTGAGGGTTGCCGTTGCCGATGGCTGCGACAGCATGGGTGACATCGCGGCCTTTGAAACGGCTTTTGGCAAAGGAAAGGAAGACCTTTTCTTTGCGCTTACACAGCTTCAGGCAGCCTACGTACGTGCCATGGATCGGCTCCTTGAGCAACACGGCGTGGAGAACGACAAAATATCCGATGATCGAAAGAAGCGGTGGATGTTCGAACAACTGGCCGGCCGGCCCGTCACGCAAGGGGGGACTGCTTTATCGGCTGGTTTTTTGATGGATCAGAAACGTGTGGGCAATGAGGTCCTTTCCTCTCGGAAAAAGGAGATCCGAGCGTTTGTCCAATTGATCAAATCGGATATCAGAAAAACCGGTCATGACCGCAACCGTGGGATCGCCGGCGGCATGATTTCCAGCATTATTAAGCTGTTGCGCCACTTGCGGCGAAAAAAAGCCGCCATTCGGGATCTGAAACCGGACAACATGTTTTTGGCCGGCAGCTCGGATGATCCGGATCTATTATTGTCATCGGCCGATCATTATCGGCTGGGGCTCATCGATCTTGAAACTTCGGCAAATACTGCAAATATTAAATCCCCGGAGCAACCGATTCTGGCTGGAACCCCGTTTTTCATGACGCCTTCACACCTATTTGAAAACAGCCTTTTGAAGACCGTTTTTAATGATGTGCAACGGACCCTGTACCTGCAGGACTGGTTTGCGGCCATCGGGATTATTTATAATGTCGTGACAGGCAACACCTTGTTTGAACGCACCAGCAAACTTCTCCCGGAAGTGGTTCGCATTCGAGCAAAGGCCGAAATGATCCATGATCCATTGGAGAATGTCTTTAAGAATGCGAGCTGGGTATTCTGGCACAGGGCAGCCAGTGAGTTCAAGGCCACAATGGATGAAAGTCATTCGATTCTAAAAGGCATCCCCCTTGACCTGGGGATGGGTGAACGTGAGATGCTGGCGAAGGAGACAGCCACCTGCAACTGCCTGGTGCAGAAGCAGATAGAACGGATCGTTTTTGGCCAGGCGTTTTTAACAGCGGAAAAAGCCCGGAAAAACATGGAGCGAGCAAGTTCGGCGCAAATTGAGGCGACAATCCGTAAATGGCAAAAGGCAGCAGACGGCGCTTCCCATAAATCAAAGGCCACGAAATCAGAGATATTGGATTTCCTTCATGGCGCCCGCCATCTGGCAGAATGCCGCGAAAGGCTGACAGAAAGCCATTTACTTTTCGCATCCAGCACTTCAAACATAACCGCGTGGCAGCTCATGTTGGCGCTTTTCAGGTGCGTTTCCGTCTTCATGTATCGCACGGAATGGACAGTTCGAAAGCACCCTGAACCTATTTGAGTCAGGCGCCAACCCCAAGGATTTTATACCGAAAAGAGGGGAATGGGCCCCTTGGCGGCGGAAAGACTGACGCCCTGGGGTATCAATAATAGTACCAGATAGTTCTGTAAAGAGTCGTATCTTCTCCCAAGGCTTTCAGCTTCTGAAGATACCCATGGATGGAGACGTCCGTGTAAACGTATGTATCTGCCAATTGCAGTTTCTTCTCCCAGGGGTGAAATTCGTAAACCCTTCGGCCGCTTGGCAGAAGAGATATGACGTCCCGGTGCTGAACGGCGCGAAGATAGTTTTTTCCAAGTCCCGGAACGTTGAAGACGATTTCATCTGTGCGAACCGATCCCGGAAGGAGGCGTGCTTCCTCCTGCTGTTCTTGAAGCAAGCGGGGGATGGGGACCCGGTAATCCTCGGTTTCTTCCTTCCCTTTCGTATTGAAGGTGTAATAGGGCATCACGCCTATGAGGGACAATTTCTGCCGGAGGGCCGCTGCTTCGAATTTTCGCGAGTTATAAACCGTATACACCAATTGATTGTAGACTTTGATGCCGTTGCGCGCCAGCTTTTGGACCGCATCCATGCATTGAGGTGTGATTTCGTAAGGATGCTCAATATGGGTGACAACCAAAATTTCCCTTTTCCCGGGGGCTTGAAACCGCGTTATTATCCGAAGCAATGAATCGGTGAGCCGTTGCGGCAGGGTAACCAACGTGCGGGTTCCGATTCGAATCCTTTCAATGTGGGTAATGCGGGATAATTTTTGCAGGAGGGACTCTATCTTGGCATTGCTCAAAAGGAGCGGATCACCGCCTGTAATGAGAACTTCTTTTATTTCGGGTCTCTCTCTGATCCACTGAATGGCGGCATCCAATTTGTCTTTTGAAAGGGCCGCGTTTGGGGAATGAACGTCTTCAATTTCCCAGTTTCTCTGGCAGTAGACACAGATCTGCGGACAGGTGAGGACCGGCTTCAGAATAACGATCATTGGGTATCGCCGTGTGATGCCTTCGATGGGTGAAGTATCTCTCTCCAGCATGAAGTCCAGCGTGGGCGCACTGCTGCTACGCATCTCTATCAGTTTTTGAACATAGTTCATGGGCGGAATGACCTGTGCGCGAACCGCGTAATCGTTTTTGTGGTCCGCATGATAATCCAGCAGCGAAAGGTAATAAGGCGTGATGCCGAAAGGGATGCCATGCTGCCTCGCAAGGGCGATGGCTTTCTGCTCGTTTTGGGTGAGCTTTATCAGTGCGGCCAATGTTTCAACATTTCGTATGATGCGCTGGGTGTGCCATTTCCAGTCGTTCCATTCGTGTTCCGTTGCGCCATAGTATTTGAGAATTCTCGATTTGTTTGTACTGCGCCTGCGAATAACGTTGGTGTCGAGACCACTGGGGTATCGATTCAGAAGCTTCTGGGCGCTTACGGCCATTCTGGAAAGATCGGCCGATCTCATTTTTGCGGCTTTTCTCCCTTCGTAATTGGAAAACCCAGGGGCCTTTTCCGGATAAATGCCTGATTTTCCCATGAGCCCCTTAAGCATATGTTCCAGCTCCGCAAAAAAGGCGCGGGTTGGTTTAGGGGTGTTCCTTAAGTTTTCCTTGTGAAGCAGATCATTAATGTATTTTAGAAAACTGAAACCCGCGAGTCTTTCGCTTCTGGGCGAGAGTATCGTTTGTAAAACCCGGATGACATCTCTGACCAGTATATATTCCAGGGGCAAAAGGGTCTCATCCTTGTAGGTGCTGGTGAGTCTTTTTGAAAGGACGGTTCTTATTTCCTCCCTTTTTTGGTCGATGGCGATAGGCAAAAGAAACGCTTCTTTCAAGGGAGGGGCAATATCCAATATCCGCAGTAGTCTGTTTCTAATTCTTGATTTTTCCATAGCACCCATCCTAGTCCATGTGGATAAGAAAAACAAGTCACTTCCGGTTCGGTAATTATTACAGTGGGATCCCTTTTTTTATTCCTAATAATACCCTTGCGGTTCGTGCAAAGATCCCTCTATGGCAATACAACCAGAATTACCTTGAAAAAACATATGCCGAACTGCTAGAAGTTGTGTGAAAATAGACCGCCGGAGAAAATGGAAAATGCCCCATGAGGTGTTTCCGGCTGTTGGCGTGAATGATGAAATTTGCCCCTGGCTTTTACTATTAAAACAGACTGCGAGGAAAAGAAATAATGCTCACGGAAAGGATCAGACGGCTTTCTCCTTATGTTCCAGGAGAGCAGCCCCAGGATAGAACCTATATAAAACTGAACACCAACGAAAACCCTTACCCACCGACCCCTAAAATCGGAACGTTTCTGAAATCCTTTGACATTGAGCGGTTGCGCCTTTACCCGGATCCCTTGTTCGGAAGCCTGAGAGAAGCGATTGCGGATCGGTTCCAGCTGGACAAAAGAAAGGTTTTTGTGGGGAACGGCTCCGATGAGGTGCTCGCTTTTGCCTTTTACGCATTTTTTGACAGCGCCCATGGAAACCTGCTCTTTCCCGAGTTCAGCTACAGCTTCTACCCGGTATACTGTGATTTCTACGACATTGAATATCGAAAGATCCCTTTGGACGAAAATTTCGCCCTTGCGATTGATGACTATCTGGAGGAGGAACCTTCCTGTGGCATTGTCTTTCCCAATCCCAATGCGCCCACGGGCATTCTGCTTTCACTGGCCAAGGTGACGGAACTCCTGGAACGTTATCCCAGGAATCGTGTTGTTTTGATTGATGAAGCCTATATCGATTTCGGCGGGGAAAGCGCGGTTTCCCTCATAGACCGGTTCAAAAACCTCCTGGTGATCAGAACCTTTTCAAAGAGCATGTCTTTGGCGGCTTTGCGGCTGGGGTTCGCCATGGGCGATGAAGCGCTGGTGAACGCTCTTTTTGCGGTGAAGGATTCTTTCAATTCTTATCCCGCCGATCTCATTGCACAGAAAATCGGAGAAATTGCCATAGAAGATGGGGACTACTATGGATCTATCACTCAAAAGATCATCAGGAGCCGCGAATTTCTTAGAGAAAGTCTCAAAGCGCTTGGGTGGCACGTCCTCCCTTCGAGGGCCAATTTCGTATTTGCGGGCAAAAAGGGGTTTAGCGGAGAGACCATTTACAGGCGTTTGAAAGAGGAGGGCATACTCGTTCGATACTTTGATACGGAAGGGATCAGAGACTTCGTTCGGATAACCATCGGTACGGAGGAGGAGATTAAGACCTTGTTGTCGTCCATCAAAGCCCTTTTTTAGATAAACAACCCTTGGGAGAAAAGCGCATATGGCCTACGAATACAAATACCTGGATACAATGTTGATCCATGGGGGCGAGCCGGAACCGCTGATAAGGGGGGCCGTCAGCATGCCCATATTTCAGTCGTCCACATTCGCGGCGGCAGGGGATAGCGGCTATTACAATCTCAAATACATTCGCTTGAACAACACCCCCAATCACGAGGTCCTACACCGGAAACTGGCGGTAGTGGAGAATGGGGAAGCCGCTCTGGTGGCGGCCAGCGGTATGGCGGCCATCTCAACCACCCTCTTCGCCATTCTCTCTAAGGGAGACCACCTGCTGGCCCAGGACTGCCTGTATGGGGGAACCCATGATCTTTTAAGTGAAGATCTGCCGGCTTTCGGTATTTCGGTCGATTTCATCGATGGTGCCGCTCCCGACGCCTGGGAATCGAAATACCGATCAAACACCAAGGCCATATTGGTGGAAACACTCACAAACCCGCTTCTGCAGGTGGCTGATCTCGAGGCGGTGGTCCGGTTTGCCAAAGAAAAAGGGATCATATCCCTCATTGACAATACCTTCGCCAGTCCGGTGAATTTTCGTCCCCCCGACTGGGGATTTGATCTCTCCCTTCACAGTGGCACCAAATATCTGAACGGACACTCTGACATTGTTGCGGGAGCCGTGATCGGGCGTTCGGAACTTCTGGCCCCCATTTCCCGGAAGCTTGCGCGTCTTGGAGGCTCCCTCGATCCCCACGCCTGTTTTCTCCTCCACCGGGGCATGAAGACACTGGGGGTCAGAATGAGATACCAGAATGAAAGTGCCCTTAGGCTGGCACGGTTTCTTGAAGCCCATCCCGCTATTCTGAAGGTCCATTATCCCGGTTTGGAAAGTCATTCAGGGCACCAACTGGCCAATAGACTATTGGACGGTTTCGGGGGCATGATGAGTTTTGAAGTGAAAGGTGGGGTGGAAACCGCCAACCGGATTTTGGAAAAGGTGACGCTGCCGATTTCCGCTCCGAGTCTGGGCGGAGTGGAATCACTGATCACGCGTCCGGCAACCACTTCCCATGCAGGCGTTCCCCCGGCACAACGACGGGCCATGGGGATTCCGGACGGTCTTATCCGTCTCTCGGTGGGGCTGGAAGCCACTGAGGATCTCATGGCGGACTTTGAACAAGCACTTTCATAAATGAACGAAAGAGATTTAAATCCGTGTGGTTTTTTTCCAAGGACGGCTTATTAAGGAGGAAACATGGGAGAAAAAGCAAAGACTGTGAAAGCGGCCGTTGTGCAAGCCAGTCCCGTATTGTTTGACAGGGAAGAGAGCATTCGGAAAGCGTGCGACCTGATCCAGGATGTTTCATCAAAGAATGTTGACATCATCCTCTTTCCTGAAGCCTTTATTCCCGCTTACCCGCGGGGGCTTGGATTCGGTGCGGTTATCGGCAACCGGAGTCCCGCGGGGCGGCGTACCTTCCAGCGTTACTTTGAGAATGCCGTTCCGGTACCGGGACCCGCTACCGAGGTTCTTGGGGCGGCGGCCCGTGAAGCGGGCGCCTACCTGGCAATCGGGGTTATCGAACGGGAGAGCCGGATAGGCCGGGGGACCCTCTATTGCACCTTGCTCTATTTCGGTCCTGACGGACGGCTTCTGGGGAAACACAGGAAACTCAAACCCACGGGATCCGAACGCCTCATATGGGGTGAGGGAGACGGGAGCACGCTGCCTGTTTTTGAGACCGGTTTTGGGCGTTTGGGTGGTTTGATCTGTTGGGAAAACTACATGCCGCTGGCACGAATGGCCATGTATGGGAAAGGCGTTGAAATCTATGTGGCGCCCACCGCAGATGCCCGGGATACCTGGCACTGTACCCTTCGCCATATCGCCTGTGAAGGCCGTTGCTTTGTTCTGGGGTGCAATCAGTTTCTGACCCTTGATATGTTTCCCGATGATCTGGAATGCCTGGAAGACCTGAAAGATCAGCCCGATATCATCTGTCGCGGCGGCAGCGCCATTATTTCACCCATGGGAGAGGTGCTTGCGGGACCCCTGTATGACCGTGAGGGGGTCCTTTACGCGGATCTCCATATGGGCGAGATTGCCCAGGGAAAATTCGACTTTGACGTGGTGGGGCACTATGCCAGGGCCGATGTCTTTCAACTGCTGGTGAATGAGCGGCCAATACTTCCCGTGGCCAGCAAGGAAGAGGGGTGAACTGCCAGATTGAAGTAGGATTTCGATACCGGTCAGTATTACCAATAAGGCCCGTACCAATAAGGGCCGGGGCCGTACCAGGGTCCCCAGAAGCCCCAAGGACCCCAGGGCCCGCCCATGGGATACCAGGGGTAGGGATCATAGGGATAGGGCTTCAGTTTCTCCCAAAGATGAATGGCTTCCGCCTGAATGACCGGGTAGGGATACGCCATTTCTCCCAGCGGCAGGGGCTTTACGCCCATAACTCTGCCCGCAACGGTTATCTCCCTTTTTTTACTATAGATTTCGGGGTCCAGAAACCGGTGGTAGTGCACCAGAAACCGGCCTTTGGAGACGTCCGTATGAATGGGCCGGTCTTCCCAATCCATTTGGGTCTGATAAACTTCAAGGGTTGCGCCGTCTGGCCTGTTGGTGGTTTTGACAATCACCCCTGCCAAGAGGACCATCTGACCTTGGTAGGCCAGAGGGTCTTTCTTGAGGACTTCATAGGTGATGGTCCGGTTCACCTCATGCAGCACGGCCTTTGGAATAACCGGGGTACAGGTGCACAACAGAAAGCCTGATACGATGATGGCTGAAAGCAGTTTCATCCCTGAAAACCCCTTTTCATCGGTAATGGTAATTTCCAATCCCGATCCCGATGCCGAAATAGACTCGGGGCTGGGTATCCGAAAGGTTTTCCTCGGGCCACAGGTGGAGATAGTTCCTTTCGATAACGGGATAGCTGTAGGGAATCCCGTCCAATTGGCGGATTTCCCTCCCCATTATTGTCCCCGCGGCGGTAATCCGTCTTCCCTTCGTGTAAATGGCCGGATCGAGAAATTCCGGGACCTTTAACAGGAATCTTCCCCTGGATTGATCGTTATCAAGCGGTCTGTAATCGCTATCCAGGTCGTGTTGGAGAACGACGAAAGTGGTCGTTTGAGGCGTGTTTTCAGTTGAGATGATGGTACCACCCAATAGCACGGTCTTGCTCAGAAAGGCGTCGGGATTTTTGCTCAGCGTCTGGAAAGAGATGTTGCGATCCACATTGTTCATGGCTTCAGGCGGGATGGTTTTAGCACAGGCCGACAGAAACAGGAAACAGCCAAAAAGCGTGAGAGAGAGATTTGTGATGTTCTTTCGAAGATTCATGAAGGCCTTTTTGAGCGAAACGGATTTCTTTAGTAAAGGACGGTGTTTAACAAATAGTAGCATTGGAGGGCCCTGCTGTAAATAGAATTTCAGGGCCCATTCTTTGACGTTGCCTTCAACTGATTTCTTGACAAAAAAGACAAAATGATATCATTTTCAAATAATGGCTCTATCATTTAACGGAGATAATCCAGATGAAAAAAACGTTTCTTAAAACCATTCAACTTCATCCTGACGATAATGTGGTGGTTGCCATCAAAGATATGACGGCCCATACGGAAACGGGTGTTCCAGGCGTGATATCCCTGGGTGCAATTCCAGCGGGCCACAAAATTGCGGTTGCACCATTGGAACCGGGCCAGGCCATCCTGAAATACGGGCAGATCATCGGCTTTGCGTCACAGCGGATCCTGCCGGGTGAACATGTACACACCCAGAATGTGAGGATGGAAGATTTTGATCGCGAATATGAATTTGGTGCCGACAAAAAGCCAACGGAAATGGTTCCCCCTGAAAACCGGGCGACTTTCAAGGGGATTGTCAGGGAGAACGGTGCGGTTGGAACACGCAATTATGTGGGTGTTCTGGCAACCGTGAGCTGTTCGGCAAGTGTTTCCAAATGGATTGCGGAAGCGTTTAACAAAGAGGTGATGAAACGGTACCCAAATGTGGACGGGGTTGTGGCACTGGTTCACGGCGCCGGTTGCACGGCGGGCTTCAAGAATGAGAGCTTTGGTCTCCTTCAGAAAACAATGGCGGGTTATGCGCGAAACCCCAATTTTGCCGGTGTTCTCCTGGTGGGGCTGGGATGTGAAGGGAATCATCTCAATTGCCTGCTTGAAAATACGGGCCTGGAATCAGGCGATCATCTCCATTTGCTGGATATTCAACTGGCAGGCGGCACCGCCCGGGCCGTGGAACAAGGCATTTCCATGGTGGAGGAGATGTTGGAGCGGGCCGATAAAAGCGAAAGAGCGGATGTTTCCGCCGAGAACCTCAAGCTGGGTCTTGAATGCGGTGGGTCGGACGCATACTCAGGGATTACCGCCAATCCCGTTCTGGGTGCCGCGGTGGACATTCTTATCAGCCATGGGGGGACGGCCATTTTAAGTGAGACGCCGGAGATTTATGGTGCGGAACAACTCCTGACCCGCCGGGCGGACAGCCCTCTTTTGGGGGATGCGCTTCTCAGGTATATTCGATGGTGGGAGTCCCATACCGCCCAATTTGGCGGGAGCATTAATAACAACCCCAGCCCCGGCAATAAGGCGGGAGGATTGACGACCATCCTGGAAAAATCCCTTGGCGCGGCCGCCAAAGGAGGCGGTACCAACCTCATGGCGGTTTATGGCTACGGAGAACCGGTTTCAGAAAAAGGACTCGTGTTCATGGACACGCCGGGCTATGACCCGGTGTCCGTTACGGGAATGATCGCGGGCGGCGCCAATCTGATCTGTTTTACAACGGGCCGCGGAACGGTGTGCGGTTTTAAGCCGTCTCCCACCATCAAGCTGGCCTCCAACAGCAGCATGTACCAAAGCCTAAAAGATGATATGGACATGAACTGCGGCACTGTTTTGGAGGGAACCGCCAGCATTCAAACCATGGGAAAAGCCCTTTTCGATCTGATTCTGGAAACCGCCTCAGGCCGACGAACCCTCAGTGAAAGTCACGGGTACGGAGATAATGAGTTTATCCCCTGGCAATTCGGTGCGGTGATGTGACCAATGATGGGTTTTAGGGGAACAATCGACCCGTTTCGCCGCCAGGGTAATCCGTGGCGATCTTTCTATTGACCTTCATAGGGGGGCAGATGGGCCTCCTCTATATCTCGCAGCATGGGATTGTCCGAGTCCTTTTGGGAAAGAACGGGGTCCCGAATGGGCCAGATGATATCAACGGTGTCGTCCGCCCAGAAGAGACCGTATTCATCTCCCGGAGCATAACAATCAGTACACTTATAGATCACATCCGCCGATTCACTCAACACGCAGAAGCCGTGCGCAAATCCTTCGGGAACGTATAGTTGTCGCCTGTTTTCTTCCGAAATCAGATTTGCGGTCCATCTGCCAAAGCTCGGCGAACCCCGGCGAATGTCAACGGCAACGTCCAGGATTTCTCCTTTGACCACATAGACCAGTTTGCCCTGGGGGTGCTTTAGCTGATAATGGAGCCCTCTTAGTGTTCCCCGACGTGAATGGGAATGGTTATCCTGGACAAAAGGGCCGGAAATGCCGATGTCGCGATATTTCTTTGAATGAAAAGTCTCCATGAAGAATCCACGGGCATCTTCAAAAACCGCTGGCTCAATTATTATGACTCCGGGAAGGGATGTCTCATTTGATTTAAGCGTCATTCTCATAAATCCTCAGCCCCTGGTTTCTATGCCAGGAGGTTAGGGTGAAGGTTCAATTTGTCCAAATTTTACATTTCCCTTTTTCACAAGTAAAGACTTAATCGGACCCAATAACAAGGTTTTAAACGAAAAAGACTTAAAAATGGCCGAATTCCTTGACTGGATTGTTTGTCTTTCACTATGATCACGTTGTGTCCTGAAGGTTTTAATCTGTGTCCATCCACAGAAATGAAATCTGGACACGGAAAGCGTTTCCGATTCTAAGGAGAACCATGAAGATACTCATTACCGGTGGCACCGGCCAATTGGGCCGGGACTGCGTCCGGGTGCTGGAAAAAAATCACGACGTTATCCCTTTGGACCTGGATGTCCTTGATATTTCAGATGGCGGGGCGGTAGCGGCCTGCGTTCTGCGTCTCCATCCGGACGTGATCATAAACTGTGCCGCCTTTACGCAGGTTGATGAATGCGAAACCAAAAGGGCATTGGCCCGGAAGGTCAATGTGGCGGGCCCCAGGTATCTGGCGGCGGCGGCCGCCCTGCGGGGATTGCCAATGATTCACATTTCCACGGATTATGTGTTTGACGGGAAAAAACCCGTTCCCCAGCATTACACTGAAACGGACAGACCCCAGCCCGGCAGTTATTACGGCGTAACCAAGCTGGAAGGGGAAAGGGCGGTGATGGAGGAGACGGATCGTTACGCCATTTTGAGAACCGCCTGGTTATACGGGATCCATGGTCAGAACTTCCTTAAAACCATGCTCAAACTGGCGTTGCAAGACGCCCGCAAAGAGGTCAAAGTCGTCAATGACCAGTTTGGCTCCCCCACGTGGTCTTACCGGCTGGCGGAACAGATTGAAACGGTGATGATTGAAAATGCTAACGGCATTTTTCACGCCACGAGCGAAGGGTTCTGCAGCTGGTATGATCTCGCCACCACCTTCCTGAATGAAATGGAGATACCCCACGCTTTTGTGCCCTGCACCACCAGAGAGTATCCGACCCCCGCCAAACGGCCGACAAATTCCATTCTTGAAAACCGACGGTTAAAGGAGGAGGGATTAAATCTCATGGGGGATTGGCGGACCGATTTGGTGCGATTTGTTAACAGCTTCAAAGATCGTTTGATTCGTGAGGTGACATAGTGGAAAACATGCTGGTGACCGGCGGCTGCGGGTTTATCGGAACCAATTTCATTCATTATCTCTTAAATGAAAGTGATTATAAGGGGCGGGTCATCAATGTGGACAGCCTGACCTATGCGGGAAATCCGGAAAACTTGAAGGAGGTTCAAGAAACGTACGGTGACCGCTATATCTTTGTTAAGGCGGACATCTGTGATCGAAAACGAATGGATTCCCTTTTTGATATGTACCAGCTGGATGCCGTGTGTCATTTTGCCGCCGAATCCCATGTGGACCGTTCAATTGTGGGACCCGACGCTTTTATTAAGACCAACATCGTGGGGACCTTCAACCTGCTGGAAGCGGCCCGGAACCATCAGGGGCAGATGGCCCTGTTTCACCATATCAGCACAGATGAGGTCTTTGGAAGCTTGGGCCCGGAAGGATACTTCTCCGAAACCACCCCCTATCAACCCAACAGCCCCTATTCCGCTTCCAAAGCGTCTTCCGATCACCTTGTGCGTGCCTATCATGAAACTTACGGGCTTCCCATCACCATCAGCAACTGCTCCAATAACTACGGGCCATATCAATTCCCCGAAAAACTCATTCCGCTGATGATTCTAAATGCAATGGAAGACAAGCCTCTGCCCGTCTATGGGGATGGACTGAATGTCCGTGACTGGCTTTTCGTTCGCGACCATTGCACGGCGGTCTGGACCATCATGAAAAACGGCAAAAGAGGCGAGACCTATACCATCGGCGGTAACCATGAAATGGAGAACATACGAATCGTGGAGACGATTTGTGATATGATCGATGCCCTTCCCGCCATGAAGGGAAAGCCTTCGAGACGTACCCTGATCACTTACGTGAAAGACCGGTTGGGGCACGATCGGCGGTATGCCATTGATGCGAGCAGGCTCCAAAAGGAATTGGGATGGGAACCGGAGGAGTCATTTCAATCCGGCATCAGAAAGACCCTGAAGTGGTATTTGGAAAACGGGCCATGGGTCGAAGGGGTGAAAAGCGGCGCTTATCAGGACTGGATACGGGAATATTACGGAGAATAGCAAAAACAGGGACGGTCTTTTCCAAGCATGCCTCTCCCTCTGATAGAAAAGGAATCTCCCTATGCGGGAAGTCATTTTCATCGTAGATGACAACAAAGCTAACCGGAAGTTCCTGGCGGCCCTTCTAAAGAAAGAAGGATACGGACCCATTGAGGCCAAAGACGGTGAAGAGGCCCTTGAGATGGCGGTTATGAAGATTCCCGATCTCATACTGTTGGATATTGAGATGCCCAAAAAGGATGGCTACCAGGTCTGTAAAGAACTGAAGGCGGATCCAAGAACAGCCCGGATCCCCATCATATTCCTGTCCGCCAAAAGCCAGACGGAAGATAAGATAAAGGGGCTCGATTCAGGTGGTGTTGACTATGTGACAAAGCCCTTCGACCGGTGGGAGGTTCTGGCACGGGTGCGTGCCCATCTGAAAATCGCCAGGCTTACAAAGGAGTTACTCCACGCCAATAACGAGCTGATTGATAAGCAGCGGAAACTGGATGAGGACTTAAAAGCCGCCGCTGAAATACAGCGAAGCCTGCTGCCCAGGATTGTTCCCGAGGCGAGCGCGCTCCGCATTGCTTGGCGGTTCATGCCCTGCGACAGAATCGGTGGTGACATCTTCAACGTGGTACCCCTTGATGAGAATCACTGGGGCGTATACATGCTGGATGTGAGCGGACACGGGGTTCCCGCCGCCATGCTGGCGGTCTCCGTTTCACAGATGCTCCACGCGCAACATGACCGTTTGCTGAGAGAGAAGGTAGCGGGCACTGCTCAACCACGGATCGCAAGGCCTTCCAGGGTACTGGAAACCCTTGATCGCGAATATCCCGTGGATCGTTTCGAGAAGTTCTTCACCATGAGTTACATCATCATCGACACCCTTTCGGGTCGCATCACTTACAGCAACGCCGGCCATCCCCCCCCCGTACTCGTGCGCAGGGACGGGGAACTGGAATTCCTTAAAGAGGGTGGGACCATCATCGGTGTGGGAAGTGAACTCCCTTTCCAGGAGGGGAGCCTGGAAATCGGAACGGGAGATCGGCTGTTTCTATATACGGATGGCATCTCGGAATACCGGAACGGCGATGGAGAATTGTATGGCCAAGAGCGCCTCCGTGGGGGGATCCTGAAATCCAAGGGCGGGACCATCAGAGTACATACGGATGGGATCATTAAGGATCTTATGTCCTTTGGCGATGCCATCCCACCCCAAGACGACGTGACCCTGCTGGGAATTGAGTTCAACATGAAATCCTGAATCGTAGAAAGACGTTAGAAATGACCCGATGGGAATAAGGGGGGGAATGGGCGTGCGCAAAGTAAAAATGGTTATCGAAAGCAACTTGGCGGATGTTCCCCTCATTGGAATCGCCGTAAACCGTTTTTGCACCTATGCGGGCTTCAGAGAGACCGATGCGTTCAACGTCGAGCTGTGCGTTACGGAAGGGGTTACCAATGCCATTAAACATGCCTACGCCGGGAAAGGCGGTCAAGAGGTGACCGTTATCTTTTCGCTTTCGTCAAAAGAGGCGGTTTTCGAGGTCTGTGATCGGGGAAAACCCATGGACCCGGAAAAGCTCAAAAGGGCCGCTTTGAACGGATTGAAGAGCGATGAAACGAGCATTTTTAGCATTAGAGAGAGCGGCAGGGGCTTGGGTATCATGAAGGAGATGATGGACGAGGTGGCCTATCGATCGGAAAACGGAATCAATTTTCTGACATTGAAAAAAAACCTGCCATATTGAAACCGGCTCTCAAATATCCCTTTTTCCCTTTGCGGCAAGAATCGCCAGCCCGAACCCCACCACCAGGAGAGTGATTGTACCGATGACCCCGATCATTCGGGAATGCCATGCGCATTCTAGCCAATCCCACTGTGGGGGCAACTCCCTGGCAAAGGTTGCCCAAAAAATACTGATGATGCTAACGACGACCGCTGTGCCGGCCTGCCATGATTTGGCGCCGGGAGAAAACAAGCCCAAAAGGAAAAGCCCGATAAGTCCGCCGCCCGCAATGCCCGCCAGTTGCCATCCGGTTTCCAGCGCCGTTTGGACCCGAATCATGGCGAGTCCCGTAACGGTTCCGAGGATACCCCACGAAATGGTATAGATTCTTAGCATTTTGATGGTTTGTTTCTCATGGGCCGCGGGATTCACATACCGTTTATAGAAGTCCAGCAACGTGAGGGTCGATACACAATTCAGCGATGAATCGATACTGCTCATGGCCGCCGCGAAAATAGCGGCAACCAGGAGGCCTCTCAGTCCCACCGGGAATTCCGTTGCGATGAAATAGGGAAAGATCTTGTCCCCTGAAAAGGCCCCTTCAAGAGACGCGGGAAGGAGGGCGGGATTGGCGGCGTAAAAAGAGAAAAGGGCGGTGCCGATGAACAGAAAAAGCGCTGAAATGGGAATGTAGCTGATGGCGGCGATCCAGACGGAGCGGCTGGCCGCCCGAACGGACGTTGTGACCTGGTACCGCTGGACGTAATTCTGATCTACTCCGAAATTCCTGAGATTCTCAAAGAGGCCGTATATCAAAACCACCCAGGCCGTGGGGGCGATGAGCTTTGCTTCCCAGCTGCCCAGGGAAAACTTTCGGTGTTGCCCTGCGATTTCAAAGAGCTGTCCGGGACCCTCCGGCATGCCCGCAAATAGCATAACGATCGAAATGACGGCTCCCCCGAAAAGAATAATGACCTGCACCACATCGGTCCAGACCACTGCTTCGATCCCTCCCAGCACCGTATAACAGGTCACTCCGATGCCGGTAATAACGATAATGGTTTCATAGGACCAGCCCGTAAGATGGTGCAGCACCAGTGAAACAAGAAAAAGAATCATGCCGATCCGTGCCAGTGATCCGAGCATGAAGCTGATGCTCCCATAAATTCGGGCCCAGGGTCCGAAACGGTGCTCAAGATATTCATAGGCCGATATTTTCACCCGTGTTCTGTAAAGGGGAATGAAATAGAAAGTGGCCAACAAAGCGGCGGGAGGCAGCGTGAGCGAGAACAGAAAGACATCCCAGTTGGCGTTGTAGGCTTGTCCGGGATATGCCAGGAAGGTGATACTGCTTACGAAGGTGCCCAATATGGAGAGGCCCACAGCCCAACTGGGAAGGCGTCCCTCGGCGATCATGAACCCCGTGCTGGTACTGCTTTTCTTGCGGAAATAAGCGCCAAAGAGTATAACCGCCAGAAAATAGCAAACGAGAATGATTTTGTCCGTGAGAAGAAATTGGGATTCCATGGGTTTTTCATTCGGGCCGTTTTGGGGGTGAAGATTAACCCAACGATGGCCTCTGCCGCAAGCAAAAAAGGGTGTTCCAGTGGGTTCAAAAAAATCAACAGAAGGTGTAAACACGAAAATCGCATCTTTCATATCACCCCACGGTTTTGGCCACGCCGCCAGGGCCTCGGCGATTATGAACGCCATGTGGAAACGAAAAGGGAACATGTCCTTTGAGATCTTTACGACGGTTCCCCGATGGTTTTTCGATGAATCTCTTTCCGGACCTTTCGCCTATCATGAAGTGAAAACCGATGTGGGACTGGTGCAGAAAGATCCCCTGCGCGCGGATCTCAAGAAAACAGTGGCATCTTTGAGGGAATTTCTGCCCTTCGATCCGGTGTGGATTGAGTCCTTGGCGGGGAAGGTAAATCGTTTGGGTTGCGCCGCGGTCATCTGCGATATTTCGCCCCTTGGGATCGTGGTTGCAAAAAAAGCCGGTCTCCCTTCCGTCTTGGTGGAAAACTTCACATGGGATTGGGTCTACGGGGAATACGCTTCCGAATACCCCGGATTCCGGCCGTATATGGAATACGTTGATTCTCTTTTCTTATCCGTTGATTTTCATATTCAGGCATCGCCCGTCTGCTCTAAAAAACGGGTCCAGTTGACCACCGGGCCCATCAGCCGGTCCTCAAGGAGCCATCGAAAAGAGGTTAGAAACCGTCTCGGCATATCCCATCAGAACAAAATGGTTTTGATAACCATGGGCGGCATTCCAAAACAGCATCCTTTTATGGAACAATTGCGCCGGCAAAAGAACGTTTTTTTCGTGGCGCCGGGTGCCGGTACAAGGTATCGGACGTGGGGAAATGTAATATTTCTGCCACATCATTCCGATTTTTTTCATCCTGACCTGGTTGGTGCCGCCGACGCCGTTGTGGGAAAAGTGGGATACAGTACCCTATCCGAAGTCTATCACGCAGGCGTTCCCTTCGGGTATATCAAGCGAGCCCGGTTTCAGGAATCCGATATACTCTCAGCATATATTGAGAGATATATGAGCGGTTTTGCCATCGATGAAAAGGATTTTGAAAACGGCAACTGGGTTTTTATGATTTCCGAACTGCTTGCTCTTCCTCCCGTTCGGGGTCAGGAGGAAAACGGTGCAGTAACAGCAGCGGGTTTTGTTTTGGAGTGTCTGAAAGGGCCGGCAAAATGAACAAAATTCCATAAAACGTCACGTTTGTGCTTGTACTGTGTCTTGTTTCAATGTAAGTTTTTCTTCGGAGAATTGATCAAAACAGCGGTTACTCGGCTGAATAGCTGGTTATGTCGTTAAATCAACAAAGTAAAGGAGTGCTGATATGACAATCAATGTGCTGGGGGTCGTGGGTGCGGGACAGATGGGTTCAGGAATAGCGCAGGTGGCGGCCGCCTGCGGTTTATCCGTGGTTATGAATGACATTGCTGATGAATTCGTGGAAAAGGGATATGCAGCCATCGAGGGAAGTCTTGCACGAATGGTAAAAAAGGAAAAGATCACCCAAGCGGACGAGCAGACCATCCTGGGCCGGATTGAGGCTTCCACTTCCCTGGAAGATATGATTCGCGCTGATTTTGTGGTGGAGGCTGCCACGGAAAACGAGGCGCTCAAGCTGAAAATATTCAG
This sequence comes from Thermodesulfobacteriota bacterium, assembly GCA_028278625.1. Next base: position 39,382 of record JANQDY010000006.1, on the reverse strand, counting down.
TGATCTGGATGGATTCTCTAAACCCGGGACAATACTGGCCTCCAACACTTCTTCCATTTCCATTACGAAAATCGCGGCTGCCACGAAGCGGCCCGAAAAAGTCATCGGCATGCATTTCATGAATCCGGTGCCCATGATGAAACTGGTGGAGATCATCAACGGGTTGGCGACCGATGATGGAACGGCGCAAATAACCCAAGACCTGGCAATAAAAATGGGAAAAACCCCGGTGCCGGCCAATGATTTTCCCGGTTTTGTGGCAAACCGCATTCTGATGCCCATGATAAACGAGGCGGTCTACGCGCTTTATGAGGGTGTGGGGGAAGCCAAGGATATTGATGAAATCATGAAATTGGGCATGAACCATCCCATGGGTCCCCTGGCCCTGGCGGATCTGATAGGGCTGGACACCTGTCTGGCAATTCTTGAGGTGCTCCATAAGGGTTTGGGTGACAGCAAATACCGTGCGTGTCCCCTTCTTCGGAAATACGTGGATGCAGGATGGTTGGGTCGAAAAACAGGCCGCGGCTTTTATGTTTATTGAGACCGGTTTACAAAGTCCATTTGCTTTTGATATGATGCCCGGAAAAAAGGAATTCTAGCTCGATTGCCGGTCTTATTGCCATTTATGTTTCCCACTGAACTTTGTAAAATTTCTGGAGAAGAATTATGGCCAAAATCCTGATTGTAGACGATGAAGAGCATATTCGATATCTTTACTCGGAAGAATTGAGTGATGCCGGCTACGAAGTGATTACGGCGGAAAATGGATATAGATTGCTGGAAAAGATAGAGGAAGAAAAGCCGGATCTGATCGTACTGGACATCAAGATGGTTGATTACAACGGTCTTGATCTCCTGCAGGATATCAGAAACAAGTTCTATGACCTTCCGGTCGTCCTGTGTACGGCCTATGACACGTTCAAGGAGAACATGAAATCCATTGCCGCCGATTTCTATGTCATCAAGTCTTTCGATCTATCAGAATTGAAGAACAAGATCGCGATGGCCCTTGAAGCTTCAAAAGGCTGAGCCGGTAGCGGGGACGAGATGAGCGGTACCCGAAAGGGACATCCATGGCTGCGTGGTCCCATGGGCGAAATAAGAGAGGCGCCTTTCTGGCAACCGGGAGCCTATTTATGATATTTCTCCCCTCTCATGATGGTGAATGCCCTGTAGAGCTGTTCCAGCAGCAGGACGCGGCTCATTTCGTGGGTCAGGGTTAGTTTTGAAAGTGACAGCGTTTCATGAGCCCTCTGCAGGATCTCTTTGGAAATTCCCAAAGGACCTCCGATCACGAAACACAAGGCGTCTCCCTTCCATGACAGCCGTTCTATGTGTTTGGACAGGGCCAGAGAAGAATATTCCTTTCCCGATACATCAAGGGCAACAATATGATCTCTTGAGTGGAATCTCTTCAGAATGGTACGCCCTTCCAAAGCCAATACTCTTTCATTAACCGCCCCTTTTGTAACTTTTTGGGGCTTGACTTCGATCCATTCTACGGGTGTGTATTGCCTGAGACGTTTGAGATAGAGGGATTCCCCATCTTTGAGGAAAGAAGATTTGGTATTACCAACAACGATGATTTTGATTTTCGGCATGGGGCCTCCGACACCATCGGCCAACGTCAGGTGTTTCCATCGTATTGAATCAACACTAAGGGTTATTATAAAAGGAAAGGAATTTCAACATCGGAAAAATCCTAAACCATGATGCCGGGGCTGCTGCGCTTTTTCCCAGGGCCGTGAGGCTGGTCGGTTCCCAGACCCTGACAACCGTTCGCAGAATGGGTGCCATGGGCATCTTTTTTCTGAACACCCTTTTTTACACCTTTCTGCCGCCCATTAAGCTTCGCCGGTGCCTCAAACAGATTCAATTCATTGGATTCCAGTCCATTTTGCTCATTGTCCTGACCGGCGGCTTTTCGGGGATGGTCCTGGGGTTTCAGGGATTTTACAGTCTGAGTCGATTCGGTTCCGATGCGTTCTTAGGGCCCATGGTGGGCCTTGCACTCATCAAGGAACTGGGTCCGGTCATTGCCGCCCTGATGGTGACGGGGAGGGCGGGATCGGCCATTGCCGCGGAAATCGGGATCATGCGGATTACCGAGCAGATCGATGCCCTGGAACTCATGGGTCTCAATCCTTACCGATATCTGGTGGTGCCCAATCTGATCGCAGCCATGATATGTCTCCCCTTGCTCACCGCCCTCTTTGATGTGGTGGGCATTTTCGGCGGCTACCTTATCGGTGGCAAATTGTTGGGCGTGGGTGCCGGCACCTATTTCGGGGAAATGGCCCATTACGTGGAGATGAGAGATGTGCTCGAAGGCATATACAAATCTTTGAGTTTTGGGGTGATTATCGCATGGGTCTGTTGTTTCAAGGGGTATTTTTCGGGTATATACACCGGATTCGGGTCCGAAGGGGTGAGCCGGGCGACCACCCAAGCGGTTGTGCTCTCTTCTGTGTTGATTCTTGTATGGGATTATTTTATGACATCCATACTCTTTTGAATTCTTGAACCCTTGTGGCGCCGGTTCCGTTTTTTGGGAGCGTATCTCCCTTTGAGCGATTTTTCCCATGATCAAAATTGAAAACCTGCAAAAATCTTTTGACGGCCACGATGTTTTGAAGGGCATTTCCTTTGATGTGGGACAAAGTGAAGTGGTTGCCCTGGTTGGGGGAAGTGGCGGGGGAAAGAGTGTCCTGTTGAAGCATGTGGCGGGGCTCATGAAACCGGATGGAGGAAGTGTCACGGTTGACGGTCTTGAGATCCCAACCGCTGGCCGGGAAGCGCTAAGGGCTTTTCGGGAAGGTTTGGGGTTTCTCTTTCAGGGAGGAGCCCTCTTTGATTCCCTAACGGTGTTTGAAAACGTCGCATTCCCCTTGAAAGAAAAGAGCCGAATGAACCGCGAAGCCATTTGCGAGAAGGTGATGTCGGAGCTTGAAAACGTGGGTCTGTCAGGTTCCGAGCACCGGTTTCCCTCTCAGATCAGCGGTGGCATGGTAAAAAGGGCGGCCCTGGCCAGGGCCCTTGTGGAGGATCCCGAAATCATGCTGTTTGACGAGCCGACCACCGGGCTTGATCCGATCACGGGGCAGTCGATTCTGGAATTGATCGATTCCTGCCACCGTCGGCTCTCTTTCACGGGCATTATCGTTACCCATGAAATTCCGAGGGTCTTTGCCATTGTCGACCGGGTCGTCATGCTTCATGAAGGGTTGGTGCGGGCCAACGGAACCCCGGAGGATTTCAAGAAGAGCCGTGACCCGGTGATCAGGACGTTTCTGGAGGGATAGGCTTAAAACGGGAGAGGGTGCTAGACAATGAGGGACAGATGAAGAAATTTGATCTTGAGTTATGTGTGGGTCTTTTCATGATTTTGGGGATTTTGTGCCTGGGATATCTCTCCATCAAATTGGGGAAAATGGAGGTTCTGGGCAGCCGCGGATATGAGGTGGAAGCGGTTTTCTCAAACGGCGGCGGCATAAAAGCGGGATCTTCGGTGGTGATCGCCGGCGTTGAAATCGGACGGGTGAAAGAGGTCCGTCTTTATGATTATCAGGCCCTTGTGGTGATGGATTTCCCCGCTGACATAGAAATTCAGGAAGATGCCATCGCTTCCATTAAGACACGGGGTCTCATCGGCGACAAATACGTTGAGATTACACCCGGTGGTTCTGAAGAACTCATCGGTCCGGGCGGAAAAATCAGAGACACCCAATCCGCCGTGGATCTTGAAGAGCTGATTTCCAACTATGTTTTCGGAAAACTCTAGGCTTTGATTACTAAAGGAGGTCCATTATGGTAAAGAGCGGGATAGGGCCCATCACTCGATCTCTTTTCTGCATTGTTCTGCTCTGTTTGGCGGCGGTTTCAACCTGTTTTGCCGGTGCTCCCACGGACGGCATTAAGGAGACCACCGACCGCATTTTGGCCATTGTATCGGATCCGGCCCTGAAAGGTCCGGAACATAAAAAAAAGCGAGGGAAGCTCATACGGGAAGCAGTGGATGAACGGTTTGACTGGGAGGCCATGACCAAAAGATCCCTTGCCAGACATTGGCGAAAACGAACGGAAGCTGAAAAAAAGGAATTCATCTCACTTTTCGGAAAACTGCTGGAACGGACGTATCTGGACAGGGTTGGAAGCTATTCCGGCGAAAAGGTGATTTATGTGGGGGAGACCCTTGACGGGAAATACGGAACCGTCAAGGCAAAGATCCTTACCCATTCCAATACGGAGGTGGAAGTTCTCTACCGACTGAAAGACCGGAATGGAGAATGGCGGGTGTATGACATTTCCGTTGAAGGCATAAGCCTTGTCAACAATTATCGAAAACAGTTCAATAGTATTATCGTTCGCTCTTCCTATGATGAGCTGGTCAAGAAGCTGAGAGTCAAAGTGGCGGAGAAAGACTGACATGTGGCGCACCACTAAAAGAACACGATTCATGGTGAAATACAGGGGCGTATGGTTTGCGTTGATGTTTTTTGTGATTTGCTGGGGAATCGGGCAGGAGAGAACTTGGGCCGCGGCGGTTGGCGACCAGGTTGATTCGTCCGGGGCCGCTTCGCTGGAGCTCAACATGGCCGGTCACGAACTGGTTCAGATGGCCCGTTTGGAAACAGATGCCGGCAGATCGACCGTTGTGAATGAGAATGGGACGTCAAAGAGGAAAGCCGCTCCTGAAATGGCGGAAGAACCGGAAGAGTGGCCGGAAGATGAACTGCCGGCGGAGACGCTCTTTCCCGATCCCCTCGAACCGATGAATCGCGCTTTCTTCCAGTTCAACGATGCGGCCTACTTCTATTTCTTCAAACCCGTGGCCCAAGGGTACAATTTCATAATGCCGAAAGTGATGCGCATTTCCATCCGGAACTTTTTTACCAATTTGAGCATGCCCATTCGGCTCGTCAGTAGCTTGCTGCAGGGGAAAATGGAGAGTGTCGGCATTATCCTGGTCCGTTTCATGGTCAATTCAACGGCCGGGTTCATGGGTTTTCAGGACGTGGCCAAGGATGCACTCAATTATCCGGTGCAGGATGAGGATCTGGGCCAGGCCTTTGCCTTTTACGGCATCGGACCCGGATTCTATTTGAACCTCCCTTTCCTGGGGGCCAGCAGCTTGCGCGATACCGTGGGCTGGGTGGGCGGCCTTTACCTCAACCCTCTCGATTACATTGTTGACGACTGGGTGCCCAATCTCAGCGCCCGGGCCTTTAACATCCTCAATATGACGTCTCTTCGCATCGGCGAGTACGAGGCGTTGAAAGAGGCATCCCTTGATCCCTATGTGGCCATGCGGGACGCCTATTTTCAATATCGTTTGAATCAAATTGAAAAATAAGAGTGTTATGCGAAATCCTTGAAGTCACGCATTATATTTTTAAGGGATTCAAGAGAGGTTTCCGCCACTGCCCCGGGGGCGAGGGTTTCCGAGGTTTCAATGACCCCCATCTCCCACAGAACGCGTTTGATGATTGCCCGGGGCGTTCGGGCATAAAGAGATGCCATGGTCTTGAGATAATCTCCCAATTCCCATATCTGCTGAAGGCGGTCGGGATAATCTTCACGGTGCGCATGCAGTCCGATGGATGATTCAGTGATCTTTTCCCAGGCCCCGGGGGCCAGATTTGCCCCAACGGAGACCACGCCCGCCATACTGGGATACTCCAGGAATCGTTTTTCACTGCCGTCGTAGATTCTGAAACGCTGCCTGGTGCGGCAGGCTCTCTGATAATGATGGGCCCTTTCCAGAGAGCCTGAAAAGATGAGCCCCGTAATCCCGTCAATCAGAACCAGCTCCTTGAGTACCGCTGTTCGAATATTGTGGCGCTTAAAGGCCTTTTTGGTGTGAATGCAATCAGGATCGTTGTGGAGGATGAGCGGTATTCCCGTTTCACTCAAGAGTTCACGGTAATGGTCCGGAAGACCCCGGTTGCTGTGATAAGAAAGGGGGGTGTCCACCCAGAAAAGCCCGCCTTTGGGCCGGTATTCATTGAAACGCTCCTGAAACGCCCGGATACCCTCCCGGGTTTCTTTTTCGCCTTCTCCCGTTATCCAGACATACAGGGCCACGGAACGATCGCCCAAGGTATCAAGGGCTGTTTCGAGCAATTGAAATCGAAGCTCCAATGCCAACTTTTCACCTTCTCCGTGTTCCGGGCTGGCCAGCAGCACCCCTTTGGCGTGGGGCGACACCCGTCTCAGCAGGCGGCCAAGCCCCTGCTTGTCAATGGCACCGTTTGTGAGCGGGGTGATCAGATCAACGACAAGCCCCCTGGGCGCATGGTTATATTCCATTGATTTTGAATCCTTCCCGGCCCAGGAGGTCGTGGAGGTGAACCATCCCCTTGACCCTCTGATGCGCATCAACAATGATGAGGTGGGTGATGGCGCTGAGTTCCATCAAAGCGATGGCTTCGGCGGAAGTGGCGTTTTCATCGACGGTCTTCGGGCGCCTGCTCATGATCTCTTCAACCTTAAACCGGTTAATGTCGCCATGGCGTGTCAATGCCCTTCTAAGATCCCCGTCGCTGATAATCCCCGCCAGCATTCGATCCCCATTCACCACCAGGGTGGCGCCCATTTTTTTGGCGTTGATTTCATTCAGGGCCTTTGAGATTTCCGATCCCAGGAAAACCATGGGGACATGGTCGTCGGTGACCATGACATCCCGTACTTTGAGTGAAAGCCTTTCCCCCAGGCTTCCCCCCGGATGAAAACGCCTGAAGTCCTTCTTGCTGAAATGACGGCTTTTGAGCAGTACCACCGCAAGGGCGTCACCCATTGCAAGGGCCCCGGTGGTGCTGGCCGTGGGCGCCAGTCCCAGGGGACAGGCTTCCCTTTCCACGCTGACATCAATAACCAGGTCGCTGTGAAGGGCCATGGGCGAGTCCAAACCTCCCGTAAAAGAGATGATCGTTACCTTCATCTGCTTGAGTATCGGAAGGATCTTGTTGATTTCGGCGGTGTGGCCGCTGTTGCTGATGGCAAGGAGGATATCGTCCGACGTGGCCATGCCCAGGTCACCGTGAATGGCTTCCGCGGGGTGCAGAAAAAACGATTTTGTTCCCGTGCTGTTGAGCGTCGCCGAGATCTTTCTGGCCACCAGACCGGATTTTCCCATTCCGGTCAGAATAACCCGGCCGCGCGCCTTTAAAATGAGGTTAACGGCCTCCGCGAAAGAGGATCCGATTTGATCCATGAGTCCCAGAATACTCTGGGCTTCGATCTGGAGGACTTCCCTGGCCTGTTCTATGAGGGCTTGTTCCATGGGCATCGCACGTTTTTCCTGAGTCTGTTCATTGCCGCCAATCATCTGTGCCGGGTTGAGACTGGCATCCATCTCATGGGTTGTTCTTTTAGCATTATGCAAGTGACGCTTCAAGGCGTAAATAAAAATGTCGATTTATGGACTGATATATTATAGGAAAAGAAAAAGGGATATGCCTTTTACGAGCAATAAAACCCAATGACAACCTCCCCGCAAGAGTGGATTTCCATGGAAGAAAGACCAGATCACGCATTAACGGAACTGATTGAAGATTCGGGCGATTGCGTCTACGAGATGGACAGCCACGGCAATCTGACCGGTTTCAGCAGTTCCCTTCCAAGAATCCTGGGCTACCCCAGGGAAGAAATTTTGCATAAGAACCTGGCGGGCCTAATGGATTCGCGCCAGGCCAGGAAATTCCATGCCGCCTTTAACAAGGTCTGGATTACCCACCGCGGCTTTTCAAATCTCATGTGGGAGACCCGTGACAAGGATGGCCATCGAAAAGTCGTTGAACTCTCCGCTTATCTGGTAAAGAACCATGAAGGACGGAAGCTGGGGTTTCGGGGCATCGCCCGGGATGCCACCGAAAAATTCAAGACCATCGACGAACTAAAAGAAGCCCAACGGCGATATGAACGGGAGTTTGAGGCCAAAAGAAAGGCAAGGCGCACCACACGGAATCTTTTTGATTTTGTTCCCTACCCCATGGTGGTCTTCTCTGCCGGAAACGTCAGCTACATCAATCCGGCTTTCACCCAGGTATTTGGTTGGCGTCTGGAAGAGTTAATTGGTCGAAAGATCCCATATTTTCCGCCCGGCCATGAAAGAGAAGCCAATAAAACCGCAGAGCGCCTGAGACGGGATGGAAAGGCGAGTATTGAAACCCGGCGCATGACGAAAGACGGCCGCATTCTGGATGTGGTTATCAGGGGACAGCTTCGTTCCGAGCAAATGGAAGATGCCCCGGGAGAACTCTTTATCATTCAGGATGTGACTGAAGAGCGAAGGATTGAGCGCATCAATGAAACGCTGTTTAGGATCAGCTGCGCGCTTCCCGGATATCCGGTATTGCGGGAACGGCTGGATTACATTGCCGAAGAGGTAAAAAGGCTCTTAAATACGGAAGGGGCCATTGTGGGCCTGTTGGATGAAGATCAAAAACAGATTTCCTTTCTTGCCGCCGCCTATGATGACAGCAAAACCCAGCGACAGGTCAAGACCGTACGGCAACCGGCTGAAAAAGGGATCATGGGCCGGGTTTTGCGAACCGGGGAGCCGGCCATTGTGGAGGACACGGCCAACGACCCTGATTTCCACGGGGGGGTGGATGCCGCCATCGGTTCCAAAACCGAGAACGTCCTCGTTGTCCCCTTGGAGGGGACCAAAGGGCGTATTGGATTGCTCAACGCCATCAACAAGAAGTCCGGAAGCTTTGATGAAAAAGACCGAAAGCTTTTAACCATGATCGCCAGCACGGTGGCCCTTTCCATTTCAAACGCCCGTGTTTCAAAGAAACTGGGCGAGGCCTATGAAGAAGTGGCAAGCCTCAACCGTGCAAAGGATCGGATTATCAATCATCTCTCCCATGAATTGAAAACCCCCACCTCTATTCTGCTGGGATCTCTGGTCATCCTGAAAAAGAAACTGAAAGCGGTCCCTGAACAGGAGTGGGCCGTCACCTTTGACAGGGCCAAGCGAAATCTGGATCGCATTCTGGAGATTCAGTATCAGGTGGAAGACATCATGCGGGACTCGAAATACCGTTCTTACATTGTTCTGAGCCTCATGCTCGATCAATGCATGGACGAACTGGAAACGCTGGTGGCGGAGAAAACGGGTGAAGGGGGGATTGTAAAGTGGCTGCGTAACCGCATAGAATCGGAGTTCGGCCCCAGGGAGAGTAAAGTAGAGAGAATCAATCTGGACCGATTCGTAGCCAAACGGCTTGTTGCGATGGAAAAAGACCATTTACACCGACAGGTGGATATCGTCGCCCGGCTAGAGGAGCACCAGCCCGTATACATGCCCCGAGACGTGATCAGGAAAGTGGTTGACGGTCTGATCAAAAACGCCATAGAGAATACGCCTGACGGGGGCCGGGTGGAGATATGCACCGAAGAAAAAGGAAATGGTGCCTTGCTTAAAGTGACCGATTACGGCGTGGGAATTGTGCCGGAAAACCGGAAACGGATATTCGAGGGATTTTTCTCCACCCAGGAGACAATTGATTATTCCTCAAAACATCCCTTTGATTTCAACGCGGGCGGTAAAGGGGCCGATCTGTTGCGGATGAAGGTGTTTGGGGAACGGTACGGTTTTGAACTCACCATGACCAGTGAGAGGTGCGGTTTCCTGGAAGATGAGGACACCGGATGTCCGGGAAATATCGATCTTTGCGCCTATTCCAAAAGCAAGGCCCATTGCGCTGATTCGGGCGGCACATCCTTTAATGTCTTTTTCCCCTATGAGAAACGGAAGGATCCTAAAGATCCCAGCCGTTAAACCGCAAATGACATTCCATCGCCTGAAAGCGGCCCCAAAGAGATCTATTCTCCCAGTATTTTCCGGTGGGGTTTGATCATTTCGCTTTTCATGCGCTTGATAAACTCTCTCTTGAAGGAGGGTATCTTTGTGAGAAGCATCATCAAGGCATTTTGAGCGCGCGTTCGATAATCTTTTTGGGGAAAATCATACATGCCGTGTTTTTTGTAAAAAGCATGGTCCGCTTGAAAGACAAATCGCATTCTGCTCCAGATATCATCCCTGAAGATTTTTGCGCCACCGATGATCAGGAAGTTGGGGGGATTGATATAGCCTTTTTCTGACAGCTGAACAAGACGGCCGGCCAGGTTCTGCAATAAGGTATCGATTTGTTCAGAGTTTTCGTACTCATCCGTTACGATATCTACCAAATTGGCCTGCTGAAAACCGGTGTAACCCTCAAGGATCTGCCTGAGGTTAGGTATCTGTCTGAGCGGACCTGAGATGATGTATCCCATCTGTTTGTTCATGAGAGATGGCGTATGCCCGTTGAAAAAGCTCCTGTCAAAAAACTGTTTCCATTTGGAGGAGAGATACCGATCCCAGATGGTTCCGGCAAAAACAAGGATCTCGGCTGTTTTTACGGTGGAATTAAAGAAATCGATATAATCATCCTGTCCCTGGTATACGCATACGTTTTCAAGCCCGCACTGGCAGCAGCCCAAGCAGGCGCCCTTCATCTTCACATCGTTCAGATTGAAAACCGGAACCTCGGCTGAAAAGGATTTTCTGAATCGGTCGATCATTCTCCCGAGATTGCTCTGAAGATCATTGGAATCCGTCAATATGACAACCTTTCTGCCACCGGTATCCAACTTCTCTTTGGGATCAACGGGTGCGTACTCAAAATCCGACCGTGACACCGGCTGAAACGTTATTGATTTGACGATGTTTTTTTCGATGGTATCAAAAAAACCCTCGGCAAAAAGGATGAGCCGTTTCCTCTCTTCGCTTTTAACCATGTCATACATGTCGGCTGAATACGCGCCTGCATGGTTCATTTTCAGATCATCGCAAATGGCGTTCATATAGTTGTGTGCCGTGTGATCAAAAACATGAATGGAGGTCGTCAGCACAGCCGTGTACTTTTGTTCGAAAAAGCCCTCGGCATCATTTTCGAAAATCATTTCAATAAACCGTTTATAGTTTGAATGAACCAGAAAAAAGTAGAGCGGAAACGCCCACAGAACACCGTCTGATGATTTCACGTCGCCAAGGATTTCTTTAAACAGCGACGCACTTTTTTCGATTCGCGGCAGGTTCTGGGAAATGTTAATGGTCTTGAGATGGTGTTGTGGAAACATTTTTTGAATGTAGTTGACGTGCTGCATTGTAGCACTTGTTTTCCCTTTGGGGCTTCCATTTAGAACGATTATATTCATTTGAGACCTCATTCTTTCTCGGGAACACCTATGAAATTCTTGTCCGGCTTTCCGTCTTTCACCCTACCTTCGGGTTTAGGAAAGGCTTCGGGCGAACCGTAGATTCCCATTTGAATTCTACCTTTGGGTGACCAAGATTCCAAGAAACACAAATGAACGCGCCTGTTCACGGTTATACAGTTTATACCCCTATCGTACAATTCAATTGCGATGAAATGGCTCGTCAAGGGGTTCAACAACAAATATAGCGGATGAAAAGTGATCCCCGGTGATATGGTGAATCAGCATGTCCTTGGGGCTGTGTTGTCGCCCAAATAGAGGAGATGGAAGATTCCTAAAGATCCCACCCGTTAAACCTCAAAAACCGTTCAAAGTGCCACATATCGCTGGCCTCCCTGTTCCAGGGCTTTAAGCTGGTATAGAATCGGGTGCCGGTCACCTCGCCGTTGCCGTAGATTTTGTCCGTGCCCACAAAGAAATCGAGGCTGATGAGACTCATGAAAAGGCTCTCCCAGGGCTTGAAGGAGTCTTTCACCAGCCCCTTGTAAGGCCAATTATCATAGTAGAAGCTGGTGGTCCGTCCCATGCCGGCCGGGATTTTCGTAAGATCCGCCATTTTCAGAAGCGGCATCTTGACGGTGTTTTGAAAATCCGGGCCGGGTTTTGATGTCCCGTTCACCACTTGGAGATCCATCACCCGATGCACATCCGGTCTTATGTGCACCACCAGTTTCGGGATGTCAACACCATGGAAATCGAGCAAAGAGGGCAGGGTTTCGCCATAGATATCAATTGACTTGTCCTGGTCCCATGTTTTCGGAAAGGCATCTTCGTTTAGATGATTGGTGGGAATGATCACCGCGTAGCATCCGCAGGTGCCGGAAGTGGTGAAAAGCAGCGGGCGATTTTGCCGGTCCAATGTGACGATAAAGAGCAATCCCACATTTTTGCCGGCGGTCAGATAGAAGGGTACCAGGCTTAGAGGGACCTCTGGGAAATGGATGCGATAGATGAGATTTATGTAGCTTCCCTTTGACGTTTTAAACTCCCGGCGCATCCAGTAAACGGCCGGTTTGCCGGTATCCACATGGATACGCTCCGTGCCGTCGGTGTTGTATGTGGCAGTTGGCGTACCGATTCTGTTTTGATGATCCTCAAAACCACGGATCATAAAGGCAGGGGCAAAGCGGGCCTCAAGGGAGCCATCTTCGTTGGTCGCCGAATAGAGGGCCGTCGAAATTCCTGGGGATGTGCCATCCCGATGGGCGCAACCGGCAAAGGAGAAAGCCATTAGCAGAAGCAAGGCGCTTTTAAGAAATCCCGGGATTCTCAGCATGCTTATCATTGGCCTTCCAGAAACCCTGATCGTCCATTAATAAACATAGGAAGTATGAAAGCGTGCGATATATTGAAATGTCCAACGGCTGTTATGGAAAAAGTAGCGGACCGAGCCTTTCCTGAACCTCCTCCAGGACTTGTAGAGGAAGTTTGTCAAAATGGGTGACGCCTCTTTCTTTCCAAGCGATGCATTTCACATGATCGGCAAGAATAACGCCGCTGACCTTGTGACCTTGGGGAATTTGCACTTCGAATGGATAGCCCTTTACGTGAAGGGTGATCGGTGCCACGATGGCAAGCCCCACAATTCGGTTGTATTCATCGGCGGAGAGAACGAGGGCAGGACGATATCCGCCTTGTTCGTGGCCTTTGACCGGGTCAAAATTCACCTTTATCACATCGCCCCGTTTAGGATAGAAGATGTCTTGGGTCACCAAATTTCGTCTCCGACAGGCTTTCCCCAATCTGTTTCAGTGTGAATGTTATCCCTGTTTACGCCTTCCAACAGATCTTCGAGTCTATACTTCCACTTCCTTTTCCGTTGACCAGGGACTACAATGAGATTCCCGTCCTGGATCCTGAGATCCACGGTCGCATTCTCAGACAATCCCAGTTCAGCCAGAAGCCCCGCGGGAATTCTCAGCCCCAGACTGTTTCCCCATTTTCTGAGAACCGCTTCCATCGTAATGACCTCCTTAAGAATGAACTGTATAAACAATGTATAATTATTGCAGATCCCTGTCAATACTTTCTGTCTTCACAAGATCTGCGATTCAGGGTCAATCCTCAATTCCCTCCAAGACCCCTGATCGTCCACCAATGAACATATCGTACCCGTTGCCGCCGGCCATGACCGCAACAAAAGCGCTCAGGAGGCGAGATTCCTGGCGAGCTCATCAACGGCTTCCATGTACTCGGACAATCCCAAGGCCAAAATATTGTTGTGGTTGGCGCCGGGTATCTTGAGCAGCCGCTTGTCGGCGGCCTGGCAGGCATCAAAAAGGGTCTGTCCATCCAAAAAAGGAATAATGTGATCATGTTCCGCATGTATCACCAGGGTGGGTTTCAAGAAGTCCTTAATCTTGGTTGTGTTGTGGAACCAGTTTTTCTCCTGTAGCCCCAGGGCCCCGGTATTGACGCCCAAAAGCTCGAGCAGCGGTTCCGCAAAGGCAAACCCGCTTTCGATGATCAGTCCTTCAATCCGGTCCTGATAATGAAAAGCGAGCTCAAGGGCCGAAGCGCTGCCAAGGGATCTTCCCATGACGATCAGGGGACCTGTATGGTGGCTGTTTTTGCGGCGTTTTTCTATGAAGTCGAAAATGGTGTGGGCGTCCCCCATCATGTTGCTGACAGTGGGTGATCCCGTTGAACGGCCATACCCCCGATAGTCCACCGGCAGAAAATTGATCCCCTTGCCAGTGTAAAATGGTGCCAGGTCGTCATAGTCCGAAACGATCTCCCCATTTCCGTGGAAAAACAGGATTGTGGGCGCGTTCTTTGCGTGGAAATGCTCCCGGGCACCCACATAAATACTCTCCTCGACGGGTATTTGGATATCGCTTTTATGATCCATTGCGTCACCTTCCTCCCAATCCCGCCTCGGGTGAAAGAGCGTCATGAGAATTTCGGGCCGATCCAAGGGAGAATAGTCTGTTTTGATTGCTTTTCCCATGTAACATCTCCTGGGGAATCGTTAAATGAGGGGCTCAAAGGCGCCGGTTCTGAAAGATTCAATGGCCTTTTGTGCTTAAATGGCATAAAATTGTATTAATAAACGCCCCGATTTTTGCGCCCATCGACCCGTTTGTCAAGTTCAACATTTACAGAGCAAGGAGTGAAGCATTGGTGAAACAGCCCCAAGGTATGGATCAAGGGAATGAAAAGGCCCAAGGAATGCTCCCCATGGATGCGCTTTTTTTGGATGGATTGCGGAACCTGTCACCGGAGAAGACCCTTGAACGGGTACTGGAGCATCCCGATACCCCTCGTCTGATCCGCACCATGTCCAGCGAGGATTTCTTTTTTCTGATCAAAAAGGTGGGTGAGGATGCATCCATGGAACTGCTCAGACTTGCCACATTGGATCAGTGGCAATATCTCCTTGATGTGGAATCCTGGGAGGACGACCGTTTGGCGTTGGATCAAACGGATCACTGGCTGGAACTGCTGCTGGCGACTGATCCCCAAAGGCTTGTCAAATGGCTTTTTTTTGAAGGGCAGGGACTGGCCCATTATTACCTGTATCGAAGCATTATGGTGGAGGCGAAGACGGAAGATGAAGAGATTTTTGAGGTGGGTCCCGGATTTTTCAGCATTGACGGCTTTTTCTACGTTCGTCCGTTAGAGGAAGGGCGACGGGGATTCCTGGAGCGCCTGCTCAGAACCATGGCCGAAGAAGACCTCCTGAAGTACCAATCACTTCTCACGGGGTTGGCCGGCCTGCTGCCCGCGGAGCTGGAAGAAGAGATGTACCGTATGAGAAACGTTCGGCTGGCGGAGCACGGTTTTCTGCCCCGTGAGGAAGCCATTGCGGTCTACGCGCCCAATGATCCCGAAAACCTGAGGAGGGGAGCGTCGGAGACCGACATCTGGCCTCCCTCCCAATTGGAAGAGATTGGAGCGGTTCCCCGGTGGCCCCTTCAGACCATTGAGCAAGGAAATCTGTTATTCGTAACACTGTCGCAGTTTTCCGATGATGCGTTCATGGATCGCATCCGCTTGGAATTCGCCGGTCTCTGCAATCAGATCCTCGCAACCGAAGGGCTTTCACGTTTGGATCCGGAGACCCTACAGGCAGTTCAGCGGCAGGCGGCGGGCTATTTGAATCTGATACTGAAAGAGCGCTCCCTAAAGGATAGCGGGGAAGGCACCAGGACCGCGGAGAACCTCCTTCGATTAAATCCGCTTGTCTCCCTGTTCCGTGCGGGCTTTGGATTGGCAATAAAACGCAGATGGAAGGCGGAACAATGGTTGAAGGATAGCTGGTTTCAAAACGCAGGTCTCGAATTCTCTTTTTGGGGAGAGGCGTGGGAAGGGACGCTCACGGGTTTACTAAAAGACCGGCCCATGTTCTATGATGCAGCATCGCCCACGGGGTTCAGGCATTTTGAATCCCTGTCTGATTTATCCCATGTGGAAAAGATCCTCGGTTTTCTGGATGTCCTCGATCGCTTGATGGCTGTCTTGACCAAAGAGCATGCCCTTGATCCCATGCCGGAATCGGACCCTTTTCCATTGACGGTCCATCATCTGTTACTGACTTTTTGGGCACGTGGGTTGTTGGAACTGAAACCGGGATTTGCGCCCCTCACCCCCGGGGAAATGAAGACGTTTCTGGAGCGGGTGCGGGCAGGGGATACGGCGCCCCCTTACCGTATGTTCGGTTTTGAAGAACAGTTCTTGGAACCGTTTGTTTCACGCAATAAGGATGCTTCACATGGCCCTAGAGAAGTGCTGAAGAATGCATTGACGCGAATCTGGCACGGTTTCAGCGACGAAATGGCGGATGTGCCCACCGAGGCCATGGATGCCAGGTACAGCAAATATGTACTGATTAGGTCCGGTTCTTGATCTCCGCTTCAGTAAAACAGCCGGTGCAGCTTTTGCCCCACATGGAAAAGGTCTTTTCCATCTGGTAGGGTTTCATGTCCGTGTAACCGTCGTCCATGAATTTCTTAAGGGCCGCAATGGGAAGTGAAGCGCCGCCCACCTCTATGTTCTGACTTTCCTTTTTTCCAGCGATCAATTCCTCGATTTTCATGGAAAAACCTCCCTTACCTGTGAGCAAGCGATGAAAACCGGCCCAAGGATTTTTTGGTTCTATGCTTTCTGATTGTCGGCTTTGGCGTGCTTTTCCAACGTTTTCGCATCGTAGCCGGCTTTTTCGTAATTATCGATGGCCCTCATTTTCAATTGGTTGTCTTTGATTTTCTCCGCATGGGTATCCGCCAGTTCAGCCGCATGGCTCCACATGCCTTCTTTTTCATAGGCGTTGATTTTTCGACTGATCCGCGCATGCTCTTCCGAAGGTTCCACAATTGCCGCTCGGCACCAGGAGATGATCTTTCGCACCCTGCCGCCACAGTGGGGGCATTCGGTAAGGGGCGGGTCACTTAGTTGTTGTAGGAATTCAAAACCGTGCCGGCATTCATTGCAGCTGACTTCGGAATTCACAGGCTCATATTCATATATGGGCATGGCGCATATCCCCTAAAAGCTGATGATTTCGATTCTTCGCCAGCGAGGCCCATCGGGCGTGTCGATCACCTCAATCCCCATGCTTTCAATTTCCTTTCTCAGCCGGTCCGCCGTGGCCCAGTCTTTTTCCTTCCTCGCCAGTTCCCTTTTGTGAATGAGTTCCGTAACGGTCGGGTCCGAATCAGGGGGATCCAGGTTCATGATCCCAAGTACCGAATTGATGCGGGCCAAAGCCGAGATCGTCTTTTCGCGGTCCGAAGGGGAAAGGCCCCTTTGGTCCATTCGCCGGTTGATATCCCTGGTAAAACGAAAAAGGGTGGCCAGTCCCGCCGCAACATTGAAATCATCGTCCATGGCGTCCACAAAACCCTGTTTCAGGGCATAAACGGCCTGATCAATATCCGGGTCCTGAGAGGCCTCCTTTGCAAAGTACAATTTATGAACAAACTTATCCAGATGAGTGATGGTGTTTCGAACCGCTCTGAGCTTTGCATGGGAGAAAAAAATGGGTTTGCGATAATGGCGGCTCAGGAGCCAGTAACGGATTTCCCGCCCCTTAATGCCTTCTGACAAAAGATCCCTCAATGTCAGATTCATATTCTCCGATGCCCTGGGGCCGTTAAACATGACCGGCTCGTTATGGAGCCAGTAGTTGGCCAGGGGTTTGTCGGTGGCTGCCTGACTGATGGCAATGGCGTTTTCATGGTGGGGAAAGATCAAGGAAACCCCGCTGGTATGAATGTCATGGGTGGGCCCCAGGGTTTTAAGCGCAATGGTGGCACATTCAAGATGCCATCCGGGCCGGACGTTTCCCCACTTTGTTTTGAAAAAAAGACCGCTTTTGAGTTCACTGAGGGTAGATCTTTTGAGCAGGGTAAAGTCTTTGGGGTTTTCCTTTTCATAAAGATCAAGGTCAACTGTTTTGCCAATTTTAATCTTGTCGAGGTCGATTTTCGAAAGATTCCCGTAGTCCCGGAAACGGGAAATGTCAAAGTAGATGGAACGGAGTTTTTCATAAGCATACCCCTTTTCCAATAGGGTCTGCGTCAGCTCGATCATGTCACTAACATGTTCACTGGGCCTGGGATACTGGGCAGCCCTGATGATATTTAAGCTGTCCATGTCCTTCATAAATGAATTGTAGAACATGTCCGTGAATTCTTTCAAGGAAACGCCGGCGCGCTGTGCGCCTTCAATGGTGCGGTCATCCAGGTCCGTCACATTCATAATGTGGGTGACGTCATATCCTTTGTAAGTCATATACCGGCTGATCAGATCGGAAAAAACGAGACGTCGGCATTGCACCAGATCGATGACCTGGCAGAGGGTGGGCCCACAGGAATACAGGGTGACATGATTCTCCTTAATCGGTACAAAATCCTCCTTTTTGCGGGTCATGGTGTTGTAAAGACGAAGGCCTGATTTCTTTTTGGCCATGAATAACGGGGTGCTGAGATACCGTTCGCCGCCATCCGCCAGGATCACCACGATACGCCCCTGTTCCATGGTACGCGCCACTTTGAGCGCTACCGCCATGGCGGCACCGGAACTCATGCCCACGAAAATTCCCTCCTTTTTGGCGAGCTCCCGGGACATTTCAAATGCCTCGTCATCTTCGATATTGATAATCCGATCCGTCCGCTTTCTCTCGAAAATACCCGGCTGATAGGATTCTTTCATGTTTTTGAGCCCCTGGATTTTGTGTCCCAGGTACGGTTCCACGCCGATGATCCTAACGGATGGGTCCAGCTCCTTGAATCGTCGCGCGATCCCCATTAACGTGCCGGTGGTGCCCATGGTGGCGACAATGGCGTCGAGACGACCTTCCGTCTGTTCCCAAATTTCCATGGCCGTACCTTCAAAATGGGCCATCCAGTTGGCTTCATTGTTGAACTGATCGGCCAACCAGAATTTTTCAGGGTTTTCCCGTGCCAGGTTGTAGACGTGTTCAATGGCACCATCGGTTCCGAGATGGGCCGGCGTAAACTCAATTTCAGCCCCCAGGGCCGCGAGAATCTTGACCCGCTCCTCACTGACGGCTTCGGACATGGTCAATAAAATGTTATACCCTTTAACAGCCGCTACCAGTGCCAATCCAATACCCGTATTGCCGCTTGTCGCCTCCAAAATGGTCTTGTTCTTGTTTAGGGCTCCGGCTTTTTCGGCCTCTTCGATCATTCTCAAAGCCGGTCGGTCCTTAACGGATCCTCCGGGGTTGAATCCTTCCAGTTTCGCCAGTATTTCCACCTTCGATCCGGGCAGAAGCCGGGTCACGGGAACAAGAGGGGTGTTGCCGATGTTATCGAGGATATTGCTATATTTTTGACGCATATTTCTTTCCCTTTTGCCGCCTTATATTCAGGGGCCACGGTCAAGGCATTGATAATCCCTTGACCCTCGTTTCTTACCTTGATACCCTGCGTTTCGCTTTCAAGACCATTCAATCAAAATAGACTCTGATGATGCCTCCCATTTGCGAGGCGGGGGAACCTATAATGAAAATACTGGTCACCGGTGGCGCCGGATTTATCGGTTCCAATGTGGTGGACGGCTACATTGACGCCGGACACGAGGTTTTGATTCTGGACAATCTTTACACCGGAAAAAGGGCAAACGTCAACCCTGAAGCACGCTTCTATGAATTGGATATCCGTTCACCCGAAGCGGCTGACCTCATTTTAAGGGAGAAGCCGGATGTCCTGAATCACCATGCGGCACAAATAAGCGTACCGGCATCCGTGATGAATCCGGGATTTGACGCGGATGTCAACATCAGGGGATTGCTTAACCTTCTGGAAGCATCCGTGAAATCGGGTCTTGGTAAGGTCATCTTCATCTCATCGGGGGGTGCCGTGTATGGAGAAGCCGAAGAATATCCCACCTCCGAATCCTATGTGCCGAAGCCCCTTTCCCCATATGCCATTACAAAATACTGTTCGGAGCATTATCTGATGTACTACCGGCATCAGTACGGTCTTGATTATACCACGCTCAGGTATGCCAACGTTTACGGCCCGAGACAGATCCCCCACGGTGAGGCGGGAGTGGTAGCGATTTTCATGAATAATCTCATTGAAGGGGCGGTGTCCACTCTGAACCATTTTCCCGATGATGACCGCGGCATGGTAAGGGACTATTGTTTTGTGGGTGATGTGGTTAACGCCAACATCGCGGCGCTCAGAAACGGTGGCGGTGATTTTTTCAACATCGGCACGGGAAAGGGGACCAAAACGGCGGATCTTTATGAGGAGATTTTAGCGGTCATAAAGGAGATGAGATTGCCCCTTGGAGAGGCGCTCTTTAAAATGAAGCGTCAACTGGCCAGGCCAGGAGACATAAAGAGAAGCTGCCTGACCGTTGGCAAGGCGCAAAAAATCCTTAACTGGAAGCCCGCAGTTCAGTTGCGAAAGGGACTTCAAAAAACACTTGAGTGGCGGCGTCATCACGTCCGGGAATCCCCATAACCTCCTTTCAAAACTTGCACTTTCATGTTTTTTGGGTGCTCCCCTTGACATTCGTTGGGTCGATATTAATTTTCTGTGCATCGAATCCCGGAAAACCGGTCGTCCATACGTGGTTAAGCGTGAATAAGTCTTAAGGGTTCAAGAGATTATTCCTCTGCCCCATTTTAACAAAGAACCGTGCAACCTTATGGCTGTTGGCATAAGAGGTTTTGTCCGCCGGTATATCAATGCATTACACCCTGTTGATGAAATAATGAGAGGGTTGTATGAAGCCATTCAGGTCCAAGGTGGTAAAGGTTTTTTGATGAAACATATGGCGTTTATGCAAAAACAACTATTTGGAAGGAGAGAAGAGAGATGAAAGTAAAACCGTTGCATGATCGTGTCATTGTAAAGAGAGTCGAAGAAGAGGAGAAGACAAAGGGTGGAATCATCATTCCCGATACAGCCAAAGAAAAGCCGGTGGAAGGTGTGGTAGTGGCTGCCGGTGAGGGCAAGGTTGGTGATGACGGCAACAAAATCGCTCTGGAAGTAAAAGCCGGCGACAAAATCCTGTTCGGAAAGTACGCCGGGACCGAGATTCAGATTGATGGGGAAGAGCATCTGATCATGAGAGAAGATGACATCATTGCCATTGTAGAGTAGTCACTTTTCAAACAGACTTCATCTGGCGAAATCATAAATAATTCCAATACTAAGTCCCAAGGAGGAGATAGAAGATGGCAAAAGAGATCAAATACAGCATGAAGGCGAGGGAATCAATATTGTGCGGTGTGGACACCCTTGCCAATGCCGTTAAGGTAACCCTCGGTCCCAAAGGCCGTAACGTGATTCTGGACAAATCCTTCGGCGCTCCCAACATTACGAAAGACGGTGTGACGGTTGCCAAAGAAATCGAACTGGATGACAAATTTGAAAACATGGGAGCACAGATGGTGAAAGAAGTTGCTTCCAAGACCTCAGATGTGGCCGGTGACGGTACCACAACGGCCACCGTTCTGGCCCAGGCCATGTACCGCGAAGGCGCCAAACTGGTTGCCGCTGGCATTAACCCCATGGCGATTAAAAGAGGTATTGAAAAAGCGACGGATGTTGCCGTCGATGAACTCAAAAAGATTTCCAAAGCCACCAAGGATCAGGCCGAAATCGCCCAGGTGGGCACCATTTCCGCCAACAGTGACAGCACCATTGGGAACATTATCGCCGAGGCCATGAACAAGGTGGGAAAAGAGGGTGTTATCACGGTTGAAGAAGCCAAGAGCATGGACACCTCACTTGAGGTGGTTGAAGGAATGCAGTTCGATCGCGGATACCTTTCACCCTACTTTGTAACGGATGCCGAAAAAATGGTCGCCGAGTTGAGCGAACCGTATGTTCTTTTAAACGAGAAAAAAATCAGTTCCATGAAAGACCTGGTTCCCATTCTGGAGCAGGTGGCCAAAATGGGTAAACCCCTCCTGATCATTGCTGAAGATGTTGAAGGCGAAGCCCTTGCCACCCTGGTGGTGAACCGTCTGCGAGGAACCCTTCAGGTAGCGGCGGTCAAGGCTCCCGGTTTTGGGGATCGCAGAAAAGCCATGCTGGAAGACATCGCAATTCTGACCGGCGGGCGTGTCATTTCCGAAGACCTGGGTCTGAAACTGGAAAACCTGACACTGAACGATTTGGGTACCGCCAAGACCATCAGCATCGACAAAGACAACACCACAATCGTGGATGGCGGCGGCCAAAGAGCCGATCTGGAAGGGCGTGTGAAACAGATTCGTGCTCAGATTGACGAGACCACCTCCGACTACGATCGTGAGAAACTCCAGGAAAGACTGGCCAAACTCATCGGCGGCGTTGCGGTCATCAATGTGGGTGCCGCCACCGAGATCGAGATGAAAGAGAAGAAGGCCCGGGTGGAAGATGCATTGAACGCCACCAGGGCAGCCGTTGAAGAAGGTATCGTACCCGGCGGCGGTGTTGCCCTCGTGCGCGCCATTCCCGCGCTTTCCGATTTGGAGCTTGAGGGCGAGGAGCAGGCCGGTGTCAACCTGGTGATTAGAGCCCTTGAAGAACCGATTCGCCAGATCGTGGAAAACGCCGGGGCCGAAGGTTCCGTTGTGGTGGATAAGGTGAAGGCTGAAACCGGCGCTTTTGGTTTTAATGCGGCCACGGGCGTGTACGAAGATCTCATGGAAGCAGGGATCATCGATCCCACGAAGGTGACCCGATTTGCACTGCAGAATGCCACCTCGGTTTCCTCCCTCCTTCTGACCACGGAAGCCATGGTTGCCGAGAAGCCGGAAGAAAAGCCGGATATGCCCGCGATGCCTCCTGGCGGTGGCATGGGCGGTATGGGCGGTATGGGCGGCATGATGTAATTCATGGACAGTAGCCCTGTATCAAAGGACTTCGGAAGAAGCACTTTGATCCATTGTCAATAAAGAGAACCGCAACAGTGCGCCCGGAAAAGATGGCAACATCTTTTTCGGGCGTTTTTTTTGGGGGGCTTTTTTTGAAGCCCTGCCGGCAGAAATGCCTCTCTGTGCTTTACTTTTGAATCCGTTTAAAATACATGTGGCAAAAATTCAAAAACCAATTGGGGGGGGTGAACCGGAGTGGCGGCATTTTCGGATCAGAAAATCTTGGTAACGGGATCGGCCGGTTTTATCGGCTTTCATCTGTCAAAGAAACTCCTCGATTCCGGCTGCAGCGTCATCGGGGTGGACAACCTGAATCCCTACTACGATGTGGGGCTTAAGAAAGCGCGGCTTGAATTGTTGAACCCGTACGAGAACTTTCGTTTTGTCAAGATGGATATCGGGGATCTTTCATCCCTCAGGGAGGTCTTTGCCCACCATGAAATAACCCATGTGTGCAACCTGGCGGCACAGGCCGGCGTGAGATACTCCCTCATAGACCCGTTTTCCTATCAGAAAAGCAACATTTTGGGGTTTTTGAACCTCCTTGAAATGGCGCGTGAGTTTAAGGTGGAAAATTTCGTGTATGCATCTTCATCCTCCGTGTACGGGAAGAACAAAAAGAGCCCTTACAGTGTGGAAGACCGGGTGGACAATCCCATCAGCCTTTATGCGGCAACAAAGAAATCCAACGAATTGATGGCCCACGCCTACAGTCACCTTTTCGGCATTCCCTGCACCGGACTCAGGTACTTTACCGTTTACGGCCCTTGGGGGCGCCCGGACATGGCGCTTTTCCTTTTCACCGATGCGATCCTCCACAATCGCCCCATAAATGTTTTCAATTACGGCAATATGCGAAGGGATTTCACCTACATAAATGATATCGTGGCCGGTACCATCAGTGCCATCCAAAGGCCATCGCCCTATGAGATTTTTAATCTGGGCAATTCCGATGCCACGGCCCTAATGGATTTCATCGAGACCATTGAATCGGAACTGGGGCGGAAGGCGGAAAAGAACATGCTTCCCATGCAACCGGGAGATGTGGCTGAAACATCCGCGGACATTAAGAGTGCCAGGGAAAAACTGGGATTTACCCCCAAAACGCCCTTGAGAGAGGGAATCAGGGCCTTTATTGGGTGGTATCGGGATTACTACGGGGTTTAAATCACCTTGGCCATCAGGGGAATGGCCACAAAGGCGCCCAGGGAACTTCCCAGGTTGGTCAACACGACGATTAAGAGTATCCGGGTGATCTTGTTCTTCCAGAATCCCTTAAAAGAAACGATGTCTTCCGGTAGCCGCTGAAAGTCCCTGACCTTCGGTTTGACGAGAAAGACCTGCACCAAACCGGCCACCCAACCGGCGGCGATCATGGGGTTCAGGGAAGTGATGGGAGAGGCAATAATGGCGGAAAGCACCGTAAGGGGGTGTGCCAGGGAGATGGCGGCGCCCGCGCCGGCCAGAATCGCATTGGCCAGAACCCACCATTTGATCATGTCCGCGCCGGCACTGGCGCCGGCCATGTAAAACCCCAAAAGGATCAAGGCGATCACCACCAACGGAATACCCCATTTCAAAAATCCGGTCCATTTCCCTTTGGGCGGAATCACCTCTAGGGCGGCAATGTCCACCTCCCGGTCCCAGTATTTCTTGATACCGGGCACGTGTCCCGCGCCAACAACCGCGACGATTTTATGGCCGGGAGCGGTTCTGATCTTGTATGCCAGATACTGATCCCGTTCATCAATCAGGACCTGCTGAAGATCAGGCAATGTCTTCCCCAGTTCAGTGAGCAGGGTTTCGAGCACGTCCTGCTTTTTCAGTTTTTCGATATCCTCTTTTTCAATATCTTCCGCATCGCCCATGGAGAGGATCAACTGAAACAGGAGTTTGAATTTGGTCCAGAATCCCATGAGGCGCCAGGTTCTTGAAAGGGTGGTGCGAACATCCCGGTCGGCCAGGTGAATCCGGGCGTCCATATCTTTGGCTGACCGGACGGCGCGAAGCATCTCTTCTCCCGGTTTGATGCCGAGCTTCTTGCCGATTTTTTTCTGAAAGGAAGCGAGCATCAGGTTGCTCAGCAAGAGAAATGCTTTTTTTTCCCTGATCACCTTTATCAAATCGGTTTCCTGCCAGCGGTTCTGGTCTGTCATGGCCTGGTAACGGGACTGGCAGAGTTCCACCGCCACCGTGTCCGGCTTTTCCGCTTCTATGACTTGCTCAACCAGGTCCGCGCTCTCCCGTGAGACGTGGGCGGTTCCAAGGATGATAATCTCTTTGTCTTCCCAAAACAGACGATGTTGATTATGGTCTTCTGTCATGCATAGGCCTCATTTGAAAATGGAAAACAATGCCTCATAACACAAATGAAAGCGGTTTCCAATAGCCTTTTCGTTTTCTTTTGCGCCTTTGCCCTTGACCTAAAATGCAATCTGTGATCGAAGAAGAGCGTTTTTGAAGGAGAAGCGGACGATGTCATCTGAAAAAAGGATCCTGGCCGGTTGGATCATAGACGGGACCGGTGCCCCCGCACGGAAAAACGTCCTTTTGCGTATTCGGAACGGGGTGTTTCAAGAAGTCCGGGCAGTTTCCGGTGATGCCGCGGGAACCAAGGATTTCCTTGATTGGACGAAATATACCGTGATGCCGGCGCTTGTTGATGCACATGTTCATCTTTCCATGTCCGGTACTGTTGATCAGGAAAAACGGAAAAGACAGCTGGATGAAGATTTTAGGTCCGCCAAACACACAATTTCCCGAAACTTGGCCCGGATGCAGGCGCACGGTGTCCTGGCGGCTAGGGACGGGGGTGACCGAAACGGATATGCGGGACGCTATAAGAAGGCCTATCTTGAAAAAGAATATGGCTCTTTCTCCCTTCACGTTGCCGGAAAGGCGTGGCATAAACAGGGGCGGTATGGTAGCTTTGTGGGGCGTGCGCTGAACAGGACTCGGTTGGCTGAGGGCATCTTAAAGGCGGTTGATGCCATTGATCACGTCAAAATCATTCAGTCGGGATTGAACAGCTTGAAATACTTCGGGAAAGAGACCCTGCCCCAATTCCAGTTGGAAGAACTTAAAGAGGGGGTGACGGCGGCCTTCCGTTTGGGACTCAAAACCATGGTGCATGCCAACGGAAGGCTTCCCGTCAAAATTGCCTTGGACGCGGGATGCGATTCCATTGAACACGGTTTTTTCATGGAAAAGGAGAACCTTATGCGAATGGCTGAAACAGGTGCTTTCTGGGTTCCCACC
This sequence comes from Thermodesulfobacteriota bacterium, assembly GCA_028278625.1. Next base: position 13,506 of record JANQDY010000006.1, on the reverse strand, counting down.
GCCTGTGCAATGGCGGCCTACGGAAAACAGGCAAACCAAAAGGGCGAGGAGCGCCAGGTGGCCATGAAAACCCTGGAACATCAACTGGAACAGCTGAATATGGCAAAAAGGCTGGGGGTGCGGGTTGCCCTTGGCACTGATGCGGGGAGTATCGGGGTACACCACGGCAGCGCGGTAAGGGATGAACTGCTGCTTTTGTGTGAAGCCGGCTTTACCATCGAAGAAGCGGTCAGATGTGCTTCCCGAAACGGGGCCTATCTGCTTGGTCTTAAAGGGAAGGGGACCCTTCAGAAGGGGATGGCAGCGGATTTTGTAGCGGTAAAGGGAGCGCCTTCTTCCCTTCCCGAAAGCCTGAACGATGTTTTTCAGATTCACGCAGGTGAACGGTTCTTATGATACGGCGATTATGTAAGAATGGAATTGCGGTTCTGTTGTTGCTGGTGACGGCACAGCTCCTTTCCGGTTGCACGGTCTCGAAATCCCCCGGCGGTATGCAGAAAGACCTGGTCAGCAAAGATGATCCGGTTTTTGATAAGAGCTTTAAGGCCCTGACCTTTGAGGACCTGGACCTCAAGCAGATGTGGATTGAGGGGCGGTCCTCCGAGGAATCGGCAAATGTGGCGATCCATAACAACACCTTCGCCGATGTTACCGAACGGGTCAAAAAAGGTGTTGTCAACATCTATACGCGAAACCTGGAGGAGAAGGAAGCCCGTGTTGGGCTTTCCCCAAATGACATTATTCGAATCCCCTTGCTTTCCAGCATTTTCGATATTATACCCTTTAAGGTTCCCATCCCTTACCAAAGCGAAGGGTTCAGTTTGGGTTCAGGATTTATCATCAATGAACAGGGGTATATTCTCACGAATGCCCACGTGATTCACAATGCCACGGACATTCGCGTGGTTCTCTCGGAAGGGAGAAGGGAATACCCCGCGAGGATCATCGGGGAGGATCGCATTACCGACACGGCGCTCATCCGCATTGAGCCGGATCACCTCCTGACGGTTCTCCCCTTGGGGAATTCGGACAAACTTCGCATTGGTGAGATGGTGCTGGCCATCGGAAACCCTTTAGGACTGAGGCATTCGGTTACCTCCGGCATTATCAGCGCAACGGAGCGGATGACGCCGGGGCTCAATGAAGAATTGGTTGATTTTATTCAGACGGATTCGGCCATCAACCCCGGAAACAGCGGAGGTCCCCTCATGAACCTACACGGTGAAGTGGTGGGCATCAATACGGCCGTTGTCAGCCAGGCCCAGTCCATCGGATTTGCCATTCCCATCAACACCGTAAAGAAAGTGATGCCCATGCTGGTTTTGGGGAGGACGGAAAGGGGATGGCTAGGGGTCCAGGCGGTTCCACTGATGCCCGACAAGGCTTTTGAACTGAAGTATCCCCATGAAGGCGGGGTTCTGGTGGTGGCGGTGGAAAAGGAGAGTCCCGCCGAAAGATCGGGCCTGAAACCGAACGATATCATCATGAGATTGAACGGGCACCCGGTGGGACGTTTTTTACTGCTCAGACGGGAATTGCTTTCTCTCTCTCCCGGCGCCCGGCTGAACCTGACCATTTTCAGAGACGGCGATATTCTTGAAATTACGAGTATTCTGGAGAAAAGAAAAAAGGAAGAGGGTTAAGACTGGTGTGACCAAAAAACTGGGGATTTGAAAAATGGAAATCACTGGAACAAACAATCGCATTCTTGAAATCAACCTGTCTAAGAAGGATGTGAAGGAAATCGAGATCCATCAAAAAGATCGAAGGATGTACCTGGGGGCCAAAGGCCTCGGATTGAAACTCCTCTACGATCGATTGAAACCGGGCGTCGACCCTTTGGATGAAGAGAACTACCTTGCTTTCATGATGGGGGTCTTCCTGGGGACGGGTGCTCCCTGCTCGGGCCGTTTTGCGGCGCTGACCAAATCCCCGCTCACGGGCATTATGCTGGCATCGTCATGCGGCGGCCCTTTCGGCATGGCGCTCAAAACGGCCGGCTTCGACGGTATTCTGTTAACCGGCCGCGCCCCAAATCACACCTATTTGACCATTGACCGGGATCAGGTTCGATTTGAAGACGCCGCTTCCCTCTGGGGAATGGATGCCGACAAAGTCCAGAGCACCCTTCAAGAAGAGAAGAAGTGGGGCATTTTGGCCATCGGACCGGCAGGGGAAAACAGGGTTTTGATCGCCAACATCCGTTCCGGGGACCGCTTTCTGGGACGTGGCGGCATGGGTGCCGTTATGGGTGCCAAAAACCTGAAAGCAATTGTTGCAAAGGGCGGAACATATAAAATACTCCCCAAACATCCTGAAAAATTCGAGAAAGCCAAGAAAAGGGGAACCGTTTACATTAACCGGAATGCTCCCTCAAACAGCTATCGAAAATTCGGGACCAGCGATAACGTGGATTGGTGCAATGACGGCGGCATTCTCCCCGTGAACAATTTTCAGCGGGGAAGTCATGAAACCGCGCAAAAGGTTTCGGGAAAAGCGATGCAGGCCCTGTATCAAACCCACCATCATACGTGCAAGCCATGTACCATCCTTTGCGGCCACAAGGGAACGCTGAAAGACGGTAGCATCCACAACGTTCCCGAGTACGAGACCGTGGGCCTCTTGGGGCCGAATCTGGGGATATATGATCCCGATCGCATCGTGGAATGGAATGATTTGTGCGGACGGGCGGGCATTGATACCATTTCAATGGGTGCTGTTTTGGGATGGGTGATGGAGGCGGGAGAAAAGGGCCTTCTCGATACATCACTTCGTTTCGGATCTCCCCATGGGATCACCCGGGCGATTTCGGAAACGGCGGAAGCAACGGGTTTCGGAAAGGAGATGGCCAGGGGCACCCGCTGGTTGAGTGAAAAATACGGCGGACGGGATTTTGCCATTCAGATAAAAGGGCTTGAAATGGCGGCTTACGATCCGAGAGGGTCATGGGGGCAGGGCTTGAGCTATGCGGTGGCCAACCGTGGCGCCTGTCATCTTTCGGCTTACACCACGGGCCTGGAAGTCCTGTTCAAGTTCCTGAACCCCTTTACCACACGGGCCAAGGCAAGGTTTGTCTATTTTTTTGAAAATCTGTATGCCGCCATCAACTCCCTTCAGACGTGCCAGTTTACGTCCTTTGCCTATGTGCTGGAACCGCCCATTGTCAAATACACGCCAAAGTTCATGCTGGGTTTGACCATGCAGTACATGCCGGCGGTGGCGATTATGCTGATGGACGTATCCGTATTTTCCAAATTGTTCAGCGCGATTACGGGCATTCGCATGTCTCAGTGGGAAATGCTCAGGGCCGGGCGCCGCATACACACCCTTGAACGGCTCATGAATACCAGGGAAGGCATTCGCAGAAAAGACGATACACTTCCTGAAAGATTCATGAAAGAGGGACGAGGGTGTGATGAAGAACAACATACGGTGCCTCTTTTTGAGATGTTGGATGCCTATTATGAACTTCGAGGCTACGATCATCAGGGTATCCCCGCCATGAAAACCCTGCGTCGCCTTGGGATTGACATCAAGGAGGCGGAAACCGGCCTTTCAGGGCACAAGGATATCCGATTCATTCCATCAAAGGCAAAACGGATAAAAAGGCTTTATCTCTCTGTTATGCTGTGGTTTGTGGGACGGGCCATGCAGGCGGCGGCAAGGGTGGACAAAGGGGTTAAAAAGGAGTTTGAAACCCTTCCCCGGGGGTTTCGGTTTTGCCTCGGTGTGGCACCCAAGGGACCCGCCATGGTCATGGAAAAGAGTGCCAAGGGACGCATTAAATACCTGGGTTCCAAACCGGGTGGAAAACCACTCCATTTGCAGATCATGATCAAGAGCCTGGAGGCTGCCATACTGCTGTTCACTTTTCAGGAATCCACCGCCGTTGCATCCGCCCGGGACCGTCTGGTGGTTCTTGGCGAGCTGCCCATGGCATGCACCGTTGTGCGGGTTCTGGATATGGTGGAAGTGTTGCTGCTGCCAAAAATGATTGCCCGTCTTGCGGTGAAGCGATACCCTTCGTGGCCCCCCCTGAGAAAGCATGTGGGTCGGTTGATGGTTTACCTTCGGGCGGTTACAGGTTTTTGAAGGGAAAGGTTTTTTGTTATAAGGAGCGGGAAAAATGGTAGAACCTGACACTGAAGTATTCCAAAACCCGGTGAAGATAAACGTTGGTACCAAGGCCCTGGCCCATCTTCCCTTTGAACTGGCCGCCATGGGCGCACAAAGCCCTCTTCTGATCACCACGAAGCGACTTGGAAAGAAAAAAGCGGTTCGCAAGGTCGTTGACGGTTTGAAGGATTCGGGTTTGCCGCTGGGTGTCTATGACGGGCTTGATGAACACACGCACCTGGATGCGGTTCTGGAACTGGCGAAACTCTTCAAAGAAGGCGGTTTTGATGCCATTTTGGCCCTGGGAAGCGGATCCGTCATGCACACCGCAAAAGCGCTCAATATCGCGGTCACGGAGAACACAAGGGACCTTGTGCCGTTTTCCGTAACCGGGGACCGTATTATGGGACATCTGGGGCCCTGCGTCGCCATCCCCGCCAAATGGGGTGACGGATATGAGACAACATCAAAGGCGTTTGTGGAAAACCTGGGCTTTTCCTCCCTGATGCTGATGCCGGATCTCGTGGTGGTGGATCCGGATGTATTTGAGCCGGAAGCGCCCCTTGAAGCCATATCAGGGGCCATGGTAGCATTTACCCATGCGGTGGAAGGGTTTGTAGGCGTCCAGAAAAACCGGTTCGTTGATGCATACGCGCGCACCGCCATTCAAACAATCATGCAGTACCTGATCCCAACGCTCAACGGCGAACGGGGGTGGAAATTTGCCCGGTCCGCCGTTGCCGCGGCGGACACCATGGCCGGATGCGTCTTTTCTAACGTGGCGCCGGGAGTGACCCATCGTTTGTCCCGGACCGTTGCTCAAAAGGCCGCCTGCCCCCATGGAATCTGCATGGGAATCCTGCTGCCCTACGTGCTCGATCACCTGTCGACCCGGAGCGAATACTTCGTGGATTCACTTCTCCTTCCCATGGCGGGTCCTGAAACCTACGCCATAACCGCCGGTGAGCTCAGAGTCGGAAAGGCGCTGACCATGATTCAGGAGCTTCACTTCGGACTTTATGGATTGTCCAAAAACCAACTTCCCATGACCCTTGAAGACCTGGGAGTCAAAAGTGACCATTTGAAACCAATGGTTGGTTCCTTGGTTGGTGATGCGCTTAAGGACGTGGGCGAAAAAGCGCTTTTGATGATTCTCGAGCGGGCCCTCAAAGGGGATCCCGTTGATCCGAATTAGCAAAAGATGCCATATGTGATGAAAAGGATCTGAGAAGAATGGACATACCGGCCTATTTCGAATTCTGTTGCAGGGTAAAGACCGTTTCAGGGCATCGCTGTCTGGAGCAGCTTCCCGAGATACTGAACGATCTTGGCGCACGACTCCCCCTGATTATTACGGATAAAGGGGTGCTTGAAGCGGGTCTTATCGGCGTTGTGGAATCCGCCATGAAGGATCGGGTCAGAATCGGCGCAATTGAAGCCGATGTGCCGCCGGACTCCGATTTGAAGGTGGTCAACCGCATTGCCGCCTCATATCGTGAAATGGGATGTGATGCAATCATCGCCGTAGGCGGCGGTTCGGTTCTGGATACCGCCAAAGGTGTCAACATCGTGGTCTCGGAAAACGCAACGGATCTGATGGCATTTACCGGTGCGGGTGCTCTCAAAAGGCCGCTTAAACCGTTGATTGCCATACCCACCACATCCGGAACCGGTTCGGAGGTGACCCTGGTGGCGGTCATCGCGGATCATGAAAAGGAAAGGAAAATGCTCTTTACCAGCTATTTCCTTCTTCCGGATGTGGCCCTGCTGGATCCCCGCATGACCATGAGTCTGCCTCCCGCCATCACAAGTGCGACCGCCATGGATGCGCTGTCACACGCCGTTGAGGCGTACACCTGTCTGGCCAAAAATCCCCTGAGTGATGCATATGCCAGGAGCGCCATGGAATTGATGCGCGACAATCTCTTTAAAGTGATGGATCAGCCCCATGACGAAAGGGGCCGGCTCTCTCTGGCGGTGGCGGCGAACCTGGCGGGTGTTGCCTTTTCAAATGCCATGGTGGGAATGGTCCATACCCTGGGACATTCGGTCGGGGCGGTATGCGGCGTTGCCCACGGCACGTGCATGGCCATACTGCTGCCCTACGGCCTGGAGTACAATCTTCACAAAAACGAGCGGTTTACCGCTGAATTGCTGCTCCCCTTGGGGGGCGAGCAGGTGTATGCCCGGACCCCCAAACACCGGCGTGCGGAAAAGGTGATTTCCCTCATTCGCCAGTGGAATGAACGCCTTTTTCATTTAACCGGAGGAAAGCACCCGCGATCTTTCAAGGAGGTCACGGATGCTCGGGGGAATAACCTTGTTTCCCGGGACATGCTGAAAGAAATCGCCATGAAAGCCATGGGGGATGCATCCATTTTCTATAACCCCGAAGAACTGGATGCGGATGACGCCATGATGGTCCTGATACACGCATGGGAGGGAACACCGTTAAATCGCGATTTCATTCGAAAAGGATAGCCGGCCCTTCCCATTGGAAGGGACCGATCAGAGAGAGCAAGAGGAGAGAACAGATGCGGAGGTGGGGATGAAGCGCAGGATTTCGAGGTTGATAGCCATACTGTTACTGGTGATGCTGGGGATAACGGCTCTTTCAGCGTGCATTGACAAGTCCAAATGGCGTATGAAAGAACAGGGCGGGCCGCCCAACTGGCAGGAAGAAAGGCTCGACTACGGTGCTTAAGGGCTGCGGCTGTTAACGGTTTTACCCTCTATGAACGGATGATGAAAAAGCGCTTTTCAACCCTTATGGGTGCAATGGTTTGCGGCTCTTTAAAGGGGTCCCCTCTGGCCGGTTTTGATGCGGGGGATCTATTCAGAAAGGACCTGCAAGATGATAAGGATGTGGCCAAGAATATCACCGCCGCCTTTCTGATCCTGCTCTGTGGCAATGGCCACGGGTTGTACGACTCAGCGAGAGATTATCTCTCCGCCTTGCAGGCAAACGAAAGATGGGGAAGCGTTGCTCGATTCATGATGGAGGGAGCGGCGCTCATTGAAGATGAAATCGAAAACCTCTGGGGCCGTGACATAACCTTCAGAATGCATCTTGAAGAAGCGGTGACTTTTTTGGCGAACCGGCAACCGCCCCTGGGGCGTGATGCCATTGAGCGGGTGTGGCGGATATTCTTCCCCGAAGGCGCGGATTCCCTGATGGATCCCGAAGGTGAAATTCTGTCGTTGCGTGCGGAGCGGCATGTTCGAATCACCAAACCGAACCCTTTCCCCATCAGCAATCCTGCTCGCGAAATCCTTTTTCTTTCAAATCTGCTGGTAACAACACCCGCGGATCCCGATTCGGTGGAGCAGCTGCCGTACGAAGACCGGATTGTCCGGGAACTGAAGAGGGTAGGGGCTGAAGAACAGCGGTACTGGTACGATCACCCCATCCAGATCGGCGTCTTAAATGACAACAATGAAGCCGTATATGGGTTGAGGGGCCTAGACAGGGCCATGGCATTTGAAAAGGAGAAAGGGATTGCCGATGCCAGAGATCGCCTCATCTGCCTGTTGTCCGTATCCGTCACCCACGAAGGGCTCCACGGGATTGTAAAAGAGTATCTGAGGGCTGTCTATGAAAGCTCCGAGCCCTTCAACGATCTTTCCATTTTCCTCTTTTCCGAGGACGATACGGATCGAATCAAGGAAGAGATTCTGCTGCCGGCCATTAAAAAATACATGGGCGTTTCAGATGCGTCCTCCCTTGATCGGGTCTTCGGGGTTGACGGGGATTACGGCCGCCATTACAGTTTCCTCAAAGCCATGAGCGCCTTCTGGAAGGTGCTCATTGATCCGGAGGTGAAAGGCTCCTTCAAGCTGGATCTGGATCAGGTGTTTGATCAAAGGGCTCTCCTCAAAGAGACGGCCCATACGGCCCTTGAACACTTCAAGACGCCCCTTTGGGGGGCAACGGGTGAAGATGCCGCGGGCAATCCCTTGGATCTGGGGATGATGGCCGGTGCGCTGGTGAATGCACAAGATGTTGAAAAAAGCCTTTTTACTCCCGACGTGCCCCTTGCCGATCCTGCGGCCCGAGGCGAGGCCCTCCTGTTTTACAGCCCTTTCACCATGGGCATCTCAACCCGTGCCGAAATGATGACCCGCTACGACAGTGAATCTCTGGACGGGGTCAACCGCTGCATTCAACGCATCCATGTGACCGGGGGAACCACGGCGGCCCTGATTGAAGCTATCAGGAAGTACCGTCCTTTCACGCCCAGCTTCATTGGCAGGGCAGAAGATCAGGCCTATCTCATGGGAACGCTTTTTCAAAACCAGGGAGCAAACCTTCGTTATCTGCATCGGCCGGGACTGATTATGCGCCATGACAAACACGGATTCGCCGGAGAAGCCATTGAAGGGGCCAAGGTGGGAAAATATGTGGGAGATCTGGTCCGAGTGCTTTTCTTTTCCTTTTACGCACGGGCATTGCCCTGGCCCGACGGAGAAACAAAAAAGGTCCTGGATCCATTCACCGGGTGTTTCATTTCAAGACTACCCTTTACCGTGGTTTATTTGCGGTTGGCCTTCCGCCTCGCTTTGATGTTTTCACAGGACGATGCGAAACAGGATGCCGAAGGACTTCAATTGCTGAGGCAGGCCGCGGGCCGCCTGGCAGCCGTCATCGGCGCACTGAACCGGGAGCCGAATCCGCTCATTTCGGAATACCGACTGGAAAAAGAAGGGTGGGATCTTTTCTATGACGTGCTGGAGCATTTGGAGAAGGCGTTGGCAGATAGTGATCCCTTTGCCCTCAATCTGAGGAATCGTGCCAGAATCATCGTGCGGGAATGCGGCCTATAGAAAGATGAACCAATTGGCAATGATCCGACCTTTCACCCTCAGAAATCCTCTCAGGAGATAACAGCACTTGAACCATCCTGCCCTCATACTGATTCTGGAAGCCATGGCCATCTATTTCCTGGTCCTATGGGCACACTCCCTGCGCCGTCGATTCGGCCTGGCGCATTTTTATGCCCTCATCGGCGGGATTACCGCCGTCATGAGTTGGATTACCGATGCGGGTGTGCGGGTGGAGGTAATGGGCATCACCTTCATGGTCGGTTCCACCGTTTTCTACACGTCCCTGCTCTTGAGTGTTTTTGTGGTATACGTCTTTGACGGTCCCTCGGCCGCGCGCATCGCCATTTCCACCATTGCGGGAGTCTCGGTTTTCGTTCCCCTGATCGCGCTAGTTCTTCATTTCCAAATGAAGATCACCGGTCATTCACCCCTTGGGTATGTCCCAGTACCCAGTCTTAGGATCAATGCGGCATCCGTCATTACAACGCTTCTTGATCTCATTTTTCTGGCCATCAGTTGGGAGTTTCTCGGCAAGGAGCGGCTGCGACTCGGTCTCTGGCTGCGCGTCTTCATAACGCTTCTGGGTGTTATGTGGCTGGACGTCATCCTCTTCGCCACCGGGGCTTTCGCCCCGGGCCCCGAGTATCTCAGTATCGTCGAAGGAACTCTATTGAGCCGACTGATTGTTTCCATATTTGCGTGCCCCTTTCTCTGGTGCTACTTCACCCTCCAAAGTAGGAAAAATGGCGTTCTAATCGAAAATCGCCCGGTATTGGCCATTCTGAAAGAGGTGGCGATAATCAAAAAAGAACTGAGTCGGGCCCAGCAGGAGATTGAGCGAAGGAAAAAGCTGGAAAAGGAACGGGAGAAGCTCATTTCAGAACTCCAGCAGGCGCTCTCCGAGATCAAAACCCTTCAAGGGTTTCTGCCCATCTGCGCCAACTGCAAAAAGATCCGGGATGACGAGGGGTACTGGCAACAGATCGAAGAATACATTCAGGAACGATCAGAGGCCCAATTCAGCCACAGCATCTGCCCGGAATGCGCGAAAAAGCTCTATCCGGACTTGAATATCGGTTGATCTCCTCCACTCCGGTGGGTATTACTCTGTCTCAAAAAATTAAATAAGTAATATAACCAAATTGTCCATTGACAAATAGGAATGGCTTCTTATGTTATGACCCAAAGCGATTTTCTGATTGCACGGCAGTTTCACTGTCTGGGCAAAAATAATATAAGAGGGAGGAAGCGGGAATGAGCAAAGTTATCGGAATTGATCTTGGGACCACCAATTCATGTGTATCCATCATGGAAGGGGGGGACCCGGTTGTACTCAACAATGCGGAAGGTGGCAGAACCACGCCATCCATCGTGGCAATGACGGAAAAGGGTGAGCGGCTGGTGGGACAGACCGCCAAACGGCAGGCCATTACAAACCCGGAGAACACCGTGTTCGGCGTAAAACGGCTCATCGGAAGGAAATTTGAATCAAAGGAAGTACAGGACGACATCAAGATTCTTCCCTATAAAATCGAGAAGGCCAAGAATGGTGATGTTCGCATCGGTATTCGAGGGAAGAGTTACAGCCCTGCTGAAATTTCATCTTTTGTTTTGACGAACCTCAAGAAATCCGCGGAAGAGTATCTCGGGGAGAAGGTAACGGATGCCGTTATCACGGTGCCTGCCTACTTCAACGACAGCCAGCGCCAGGCCACAAAGGATGCCGGCAAGGTTGCCGGATTGAACGTGCTCCGGATTATCAATGAGCCTACGGCAGCCTCTCTGGCCTATGGCCTTGACAAAAAGGGGGATGAAAAAGTGGCCGTCTTTGATCTGGGGGGCGGAACATTTGATGTCTCCATCCTGGAGCTGGGGGACGGTGTTTTTGAAGTCAAAGCAACCAACGGAGATACCCATCTGGGTGGAGAGGATTTTGATCTTCGACTGGTGGATTATCTGGCCGATGAGTTCAAAAAAGACCAGGGAATCGATCTTCGAAGCGACAAGATGGCGTTACAGCGGCTCAAGGAAGGGGCTGAAAAGGCCAAAATGGAGCTTTCCGGCTCCCTTGAGACCAATGTAAACCTGCCGTTCATTACCGCAGATGGCAGCGGCCCCAAACACCTGGACATAAAGCTTACGCGGGCCAAACTGGAGGCGCTGGTGGGCGAACTGCTGGACCGCCTTGAGGGACCCTGCCGGACCGCTCTTACGGATGCGGGACTGAGTGCTGGTGATATCGATGAAGTGATCCTCGTAGGGGGTATGACCCGTATGCCGGCGGTGCAGGAACGTGCCAAAAAGGTTTTCGGAAAAGAGCCCAGCAAGGGAGTGAATCCCGACGAGGTGGTGGCCTTGGGCGCTGCCATTCAGGGGGGCGTACTAAAAGGTGAAGTGAATGATGTTCTCCTCTTGGACGTGACCCCGCTGTCTCTGGGAATTGAAACCCTGGGCGGGGTGATGACACGGCTGATTGAAAAGAACACCACCATCCCCACCAAGAAGAGCCAGGTATTCTCAACGGCTGAAGACAATCAACCGGCTGTTTCCGTCCATGTGCTGCAAGGAGAGCGGGAAATGGCCGGCCATAACAAGACCCTTGGACGGTTTGAGCTGGTGGGGATAAATCCCGCGCCCCGGGGCATGCCCCAGATCGAAGTGACCTTTGATATCGACGCCAACGGCATCGTGGAGGTCTCCGCCAAGGATCAGGCAACGGGAAAGGAGCAATCCATCCGGATTACCGCCTCTTCGGGGTTGAGCAAAGAGGAGATTGACAGGCTGATACGGGACGCGGAAATGCACGGAGAAGAGGACCGGAAACAGAAGGCGCTGGTTGAAGCCAGAAATGGCGCTGATGCGTTGATCTATCAGACGGAGAAGTCCCTGGCGGAACTGGGTGAGCAGGTGCCCCAGGATGTGAGACTGGAAATCGAAGGGGCCGTAACACAACTGAAAGATGCCATCAAAGGGGACAATACGGATGAAATCAATGGTCGGACGGAGGCTCTGAACCAGGCAGCCCAGAAAATGGCGGCCCATATGTATCAACAGCAGGATGGTCAGCAGTCGGCCTCTGGGTGCCAGGGTAGCTGCGGTTCACAACAGGGACCGGGCACCGGCAATCAGGACGATGATGTCGTTGATGCTGAATTTCAGAATGTTGCGTAAATAAGTTAATTTTAATAATCAAGAAAAAGGGCGGTGATCCTGGGGTCACCGCCCTTATTATTTGACCTATTCAACCACATCAGATTCAAAGAAGTTCTGAGTTTCCGAATCTGAGTAACCCATCTCCAGAAGGATATCCCTGGTGTTGGCGCCCCTGGGGCCTTTGGCTTCCGTCGCTTCTCCGGGGGTTCGGGAGAGCCTTGGGGCGGGGGCCGGCTGAGGAACGCCATCCAGTTCGACGATCAATTCCCGTTCCAGATTGTGGGGATGTGTCTTCACTTCATCCAGATTCAGGATTGGTGCCACACATGCATCCTTTCCTTCAAAAATGGCGGTCCACTGATCCCTGGTTTTTGTCTTGAAAACCGCCTTGAATCGCTCGATCATCTCGGGCCACTTTGCCATGTCAAACTGATGGGGCAGGGTTCCCGGATCCACGCCGAGGCCCTCCTGCAGTTGCCCATAAAAGCGCTGTTCAATGGCCCCAACGGACATGTACTGCCCGTCGGCGGTTTCATAGGTCTGGTAAAAAGGCGCGCCGCTATCCAGGGCGTTGGTACCGATGTCGAGGGTCATGAGATGATGGGCCAGCATGCCGTGGAACATGACGGAGAGATTTGCGGCCCCATCCAGCATGGCGGCATCCACCACCTGTCCTTTACCGGAACGGGTGCGCTCAAAGAGGGCCAGCAGGATTCCCATGGCGCAGAGCATGCCCCCGCCCGCAAAATCCCCAAGCAGGTTGGCAGGCGGAAGGGGACGCTCTCCCTTTCTTCTGAAAAGGGAAAGGGCACCGGACAAAGCGATATAGTTGATGTCATGGCCCGCCATGGAGGCAAAACTCCCTTTCTGCCCCCATCCGGTGAGCCGGGCATAGACCAATTTGGGATTGTGTTTCAACGCCGTTTCAGGGCATAATCCAAGAGACTCCATGACCCCGGGACGATAGGGCTCCACGAGAACATCGGCTTTTTCGATCATTCGAGTCATGATCGCAATCCCGTCTTTCGATTTCAGGTTGACCCGCATGGACCGTTTCCCGCGATCAAAGGGGTTCTTTTTCATGATGTTGGGGATCTCCGGAGACCCTTTGGTTAACCGGTCGACAATCATCACATCCGCCCCGAAATCACTCAAAATCATGCCGCAGTAGGGAACAGGGGCCAGTCCCGCCATTTCAATTACTTTGATCTCCTCTAAAGGTCTCATGGCTTTTCCTCGAATTGGGTTTGGTGGATGGTTAAAACAGAGCGAATCATAGAGTAGATGCAGTAAGCCTGTCAAGGAAAGGGAAGCTTAACTGGAATTCCGATATAAGGATCAAAAAAAATTGGAAATTTTTCAAAAAAGCCGCCAATTTTGATTTTTCATAAACTTTTCAGCATGTTGCCTGGG
>JANQDY010000283.1 GCA_028278625.1 Thermodesulfobacteriota bacterium | reverse complement strand
ATGACATGCCCATCTTTTCCAGAAGGGCCAAGATGGCTGAACTGGCCTTAGGCGATGCGGGCTTTCACCGCCAAGTCGTGGCGCGTGAAATTGGGCTTTGATTTCCGAAAAGGGTTTTTGCTGGGGGGAACCATGGATTTGGCAAAACTGAATCGGTACGAGGGAAAAACATCTTTCATAACAGACTTAAAAGAAAGAACGTTCAAAACGGAGGTGAAATGCCACGGGTGCGCCCAGGTGATCGTCCAGACGTTTCTGGATGTGTTCGAGGAGGACAATGTGCCCCTCTCCATGGCGGCCAGCCCATTTGCCGCGGGTATGTCGCTTACCGGCAACAACTGCGGTGCCCTGATCGGTGGCCTGATGGTGCTGGGGCTGGTTTTCGGCCGAAGGGATGTTTCGGAAGGGATGCCCGGAATTCTCGCGGGAATTCGCCCCATGAGGAAACTGGTCCGCTATTTTGAGAATACCTACCAGAGCCCCGACTGCCGTGATATTACCGGCACGGATCTGGCCAACCCGGAAAAGGCGGCAGCCTATTTCAAAGCCGGAGGACTGGAGAAATGCGCCCGCATGATGGCGGACGTGGCCGGTTTCGTCGGTGATATCATTTATGAGGAAGGCCGGAAGAAAGATCTTGAATCGACGGCGGAATCAAAATCCTGAAAAGGAGGATGATGATGGAAATACTGAACACCCGGAACGCAACCATGATCGGACGAAACATGAACGCCCGAAAGTTGTTTGAACGAAAGGTCCGTCAGCACGGCGACAAGCCTTTTATCATCTTCGTGGACAAAGATGAGAAGGAAGAGATCCTCACCTATGGACAGCTTAAGGATACCGCCGGCAGACTGGCCAACTGGCTGCTTCAGAAAGGGATCCAAAAGGGAGACTTCGTACTGGTTCATCTGCCCAACTCAACAGGCTTCATTGTGGCCCTTCACGCCTGCACCATGATTGGTGCGGTCATGATTCCCTCCATCATCTTCGATGTGGCGGAAGACCTTGAGTACAAACTGAATTTTTCCAAAGCGAGGATGGTCATCACCGACGGCGCTTACTATCCGATATTTGAAAGCATCCTCGAAAAATGTCCGTCAGTAAAAGACATTCTCATTTACCGTTCGGAATCTGAAATCCCCGGCACCCACGCTTGGCATCAGATGCTAAGAGATTCGTCCCCCGAACTGGCTCCCGTGGAAATTGACCCCTTGGACACGGCCCAGATGCTCTTTACTTCGGGAACCACCGCAAGGCCTAAGGGGGTGGTCCTGACACACGCCAATTTCTTGTATATCGGAGAGGTCTGTGCGGACCGTTTTGCCGTAAGGCCCGATGATCGGTACCTCCTGGTGCTGCCGCTTTTTCACGTGAACGCGCAGTGCATTTCCTACTGGCCCTGTCTTACCGCCGGCGCCAGCATCGTCATCTGTGAAACATTCAGCGCCAGCAGTTTTTCTTCCTTGATTCGCAAATACGACTGCACCATCTGCTCCATCGTTTCCGCAACCCTTCGCATGATACTGGCACAGCCAGAACATCCCCTGGACGGTGAAAGCAAGATGTGGCGTTGCCCGTATGCCATTGCCATTTCCGATGAGGAATGGGATACGTTCGAACGGCGCTTCAATACCACCCTCATTGATCTCTACGGCCTCACGGAAACACTTGCGCCCTGTACCATCATGCCCATCTGGGGTGAACATCGAAGAGGCTCGGTGGGATGGCCCAACCCGGGGATGGAAGTAAAAATCGTCGATGACCGCCGAAAGGAGGTGCCCGTCGGCGAAACCGGGGAGATCGCCATTAAAGGGGAGCCGGGCATCAGCCTGTTCAGGGAGTACTACCAAAACCCGAAGGCCACCTCCGAGGACCTCGTGGACCGCTGGTTCTACTCGGGAGATTACGGAAAAGTGGATGAAGACGGGTATGTCTATTTCATCGATCGCAAGAAAGACGTGATTCAGCGCGCCGCCGAAAATATTTCCGCACCGGAGGTGGAGCGGGTTTTGAATGACCATCCGGCCGTTTTGGAGTCCTGTGTTATCGCGGTTCCCGATCCGGTTCGGGATGAAGCGGTCATGGCACTTGTCCGTTTTAAGGAGGGGATGCAGGCCACTGAAGAAGAGTTGAACCAGTTCTGCAGGGAACGGATGGCAAAATTCAAGGTTCCCGAATTCTATATTTTCCAGACCGAAGATTTTCCAAAGACCTCCATCGGCAAGCTGCGAAAAAACATTATCCGAGCCGAAGTCCTAAAGGACTGGAAAACGCCCAAATAGTTGTCAGGAGGCCCCATGCTCAATTTATTAAAATCCGAAAAACTCAGACGGGTGATTCGGGCCGACGACTGGGAAGATCTGGGAAGGCCCACCCAGGAGATGATCGTAAACGCCATCAATGAAGGGCGTGTCGAGGAAGCCAAGGCCCTGGCCGACTATTTCATTCCCGAGGGAAAAGCCCTTCATGACCTTTTCTGTGACTGGATCTGGGATATTTTCACCAAAATTTCCGAGGAGCAGGGCGAGGAAGCCGTCTACCGGATGTGCCGGTCAACCCAGGAAACCTGGATGATGCGCCGCACATGGAAAGGGCTTTTGAAAATGTCCGTTGAAGAGAGGGTTCATATCAACGCCGAAGTGATGCGGAGCCATCGGTGTGGCCCCAATCAGGACGGCACCGTTGAGATCATTGAGGAACAAGACCGTATCAGCATCCGGATGGATCCCTGCGGCAGCGGTGGCAGAATGCGCCGTGGGGACCCGGTGGACGGGACCCCGTCCCGGTTGGGTCCCCCCTACAACTTTGGCGTTACCCGAAAAGCCTATCGTTGGAGTTGGGGCCGGAAAAATGTCCCCTACTACTGTATCCATTGCGCTATCAACGAAATTCTTCCCATTGAGTGGGGCGGATATCCCCTATGGGTTACCGGTTACTCAGATGACGCCTCCCTTCCCTGCTACTGGCATTTTTACAAAGATCCCGGCCTCATTCCAGAGGAGTATTTTGAGCGCCTCGGGTTCAAGAAACCCGGGCTATAGGGCTACCCGAGATATTTTAAAAATCGGAGAAATTGGAAAACCGTGATTTGAGTACATTCTGCTGACTTGATCAGCAAGAGCTGCCGCACGTGGATCAGAGATGCTCTTTCCCCGACCGCAAGCAGCAAACCCCGTAGACCACCGCCGGCAAGATAATCACAAACAGTTTCAAAAGGCCCTTGTGTGGGGCCATGTTGAAGGTTTCAAACAGTGCCACAATGGCACCATAAAGCACAGCGGCCGTGAGGACACCCAAAACCATGAGTATTATCTTTCGGTTTAAAGCAATGGCCGGCGTGGCGCCGATCAGGACCACCCACAGGAGAGCCCAGACCGGCAGCATGGTACTGATCACCCATTCGGGATCAAAATGCAACGCCGTCCGACCCGAAAATACCTGAAGCAGCCACGGCGTAAACCAACCATCGGAAAACCTTGACAGGGCATAGGCGACAAAAAGTCCCATCAGGCCCCAAACACCGATCTGCCACAGGTATTTTCCATAGGGCACGCTCTTCTGGACGGTGCATCTGTAATAGCCCACGGCGCCCAACAGGAAAAGCATCAGGAACACCTGCCCATAAAGATTATAGACCAGATTCCCTTCCTTTGTCTGAAACCCGAGGGTCAGAGTCACCAGAATCACCCGAATCAGGTGGTAACCATAGAAAAAGGGAATGAAACCCAGGAAGATCACCAGCAACCGTTTCCACCATTTGGCGGGCCAGGCAAATATGATGGCTGCCACGAGGACCACAATGGGGCTTTTAAGACATCCTTCAACCAATTTGACGGTCATGGGGGTAAATGAAAAGCCGTCGCCCTTTAAGAGGTGGGTGTAGACATGGGTTAAAACCCATTTCATGTGGGCCTCTATCAAGCCGTTGATAAAATGACCCAGCGGGCTTTCAAGGAATACCTGGTAAAGGGCGTAACCCGACGCATACCCAAGACTGAACAGCAGAAGGAATCGAAAGATGGCCCGGTTACTTCCGAAAAAAGGACGGGATGTTTTTTCGTGGGCGTTTTTTGCCCACCACAGGAACACCCCCATCATGGCCGCAATCACCAGGATCTGACCAATGACGATATGAAAGGTCCACAATGACCCGGGAAAGCGGCTTACCACCAATACGATGAGGGACGTCCGTACCAGGTTTATCAGAAGAAGCGTCAAGAGGCCTAAAAGCAAACCCTTGAGACGGGCTTTCAATGGGGCGGGAAATGGGATGACGGCCGCTGCAAACATCAGAAAAACAAAGGTGCCGCTGCAGGATTCGGCGATTTCGAGACGCATGGCAGGGCCGGTGACCGTGGTACCCGCCAGATTCAGCTCAATTCCCAGCAAACCGAGAAGAAAAACCGTTCCCCTGGCCGTCCATCGGGAGAGCCTTGTCACCACCGCTTCCTGAAAGACCGGGTTCTGGTCCAGCCAGTAGAAGAAAGCCATCAGCAACAAAAAGCCGATGATCCACAAAAGGCTGGAACGGTCTGCCGACGATTTCTTTTTCTCTTTTACCCTATCCATTAATAAAGATAGACCGGCTCCCGAAGAATCAGGGTGATGCCCCTTTGGGCTGTATGGGCCAGTCCGGGGTGGGTTTCCTTTAATGCGGCCACCTGTCTTAAATGGTCAGCGGTTCTCATGATCAGGGAGGCCAGATCGCCCTCCCCCACCGACACCAAGCTCGACAGTCTTTCCCAATCGGCCCCTTCGGCCCACAGATAGAGAATGGCAGAAGGCCAGAAGGCGATAAACGGCGTATGAAAGCCGCGGCCCTCTTTTAGGGCAATGAATTCCCGAAGATGGGCCAACATCCGGTAGTAGAGCTTTTCCACCGGTCTCAGATCGGCGCTTTTCACGTCTTTGAGGTCGACCTCCTGCGATCGGTCCCACACAAAAGGCGCCATGCCACCTGCCAAGACCGACGGAGAGATGTCGTTAAAAGCGCCCCGGCGAATGGTCTCGGCAATGAGCAGCGGCTGATCCACCCTCAAATTGGAGGCCCATCGGCCGTCATCGGTCAATTGATCCTCAAAATCCACAAAACCGGTTTCTTTCAAAAACCGCAAATGCCGCTTGAAGCTCAGCCACAACCCGGTCTCAAAGGATTCAATCCGTGCCCCGGCGTTTCGAAACTCCACCAGAAGGCGGTTAAACCCCCGGTCCACCCTGCCGTGGCAAAGATCCGCATGGGGGCAGTCTTCACAGGGAAGTGGTTCCACCTTTTCTGGTTGCGTCATCTCCTTTAGCGCCGCTTCTTTCTGAAGTTCCTCAAATTCCAGTATTTTCAGATGATTGAGGGATACTTCTTCAAAAAGTCGGTCCAGTCCGTCCCTGGCATAATCTTCGGGAAATTCCAGCAAGGGCGCATAAATGGCTTCGATCTGAGCCAGGTCGACCCGTTTCAGCGTCAACTGACGCCTCTGGCCAGATTCGTTTTTCCGGATACTGTGCGCGGCGCAGATGAGGCGGCCCCCATCCATATAGGCCTTGAACAGTACGTAAACCTTGCCGTTTTTGTGAAGAAAAAGCCTGCCGGGCGTAAGATAGGGGAGATAGACCGCCACCCGCCGGTCGTATGTCAATTTTCCGGAAGATCCGGCTCGAGCGGTTTTGAGCGCTTTGAATTTCTCCATATACTCGATCGCTTCATAGGGATCCGAGGCGTCACAGTGTGCCTGATGAAGTGACTTGCCAAACCGCGCCAGCCGTTTTTTCAGCCAGTCTTCATGGGCTCCGCCCCGTCCTTTTTCCTGGAAAGCAGCAAACGACCTTTCCAGCAGATCTTTCACCTCAAGGGGCCTGTGTGATAACAGAAGATTGAGGGTCATGGAGAAATTGATGTGAATCTGACTCAATATGGGGTCAGGCGGAGAAGAGAGGAGGTCGTGGATCAGTTCCGGTTTCTGGTAGAATCCCGGTACAATCAGAGCAAAGCCGATGTTGTCCATGCCCCGCCTTCCGGCACGCCCCACCATCTGGTGAAGGGCCGTGGGGGTAAGATCGGCGAATTCATGTCCGTTATAGCGATCGCTTTGAAACAGCACCACCGATCTGGCGGGGAAATTGACGCCCGCGGCCACCGTCGACGTTGAAAATATGGCCTCCAGCAATCCTTCCTTCATCATCTGCTCAATGAGCACCTTCCAATAGGGGAGCTGGCCGCCGTGATGGGATCCCACCTGGGAATCGAGCAGCGGGGAGATCTGCCGATGCCCTTCGAGGTGGGGATATTCTCTCACAAAGGCTTTTAAAAATCCTTTCATTCGGCGCTCGATTCCGGAGGGCTTTTTTGTGGCCGGGCAGGTGGTAAGGGCCTGGTCGCAGTCAGCCCTTGACTTTAAAAAGAAAATGGCCGGCAGTAAATCGAGCTTTCTTAAGCAAGCCAGGATTCTCCCGTAATCGATCTTTTCGGAGCGCCGGCGCCTTCGTCCTTCCGTCGAGCGCAGGAACTTCCTGACCTTGGGCCCCAGCCCTTTTTTCGTGCCAAGGGCCGTCACCAACCCGTCCGGAAAGAAAAACAGGGTTTTGAGCGGCACGGGACGTTCTTCGGAGATGACGACGCTGTTGGGAACCCCTCGAACCCGTTTCAGCCAGGCACAGACTTCCTTGGGATTGCTGATGGTGGCGGAAAGCAGCAGCAGTCTCACCCGAGACGGCAGGTAAATGAGCACTTCCTCCCACACCACCCCCCGTTCCGGATCATTCAAATAGTGTGCTTCATCCAGAATCACCAGGTCCGTCCGGATACTGACACCCTTGTGCATGGCATCATAAAGCTGGTTCCTCAAAATCTCAGTGGTCCCCACAATGACCGGGGCATCGGCGTTCTCTTTTCGGTCGCCGGTCAGGATGCCGCAATATGGGGAGCCGAACCGGTCCGAGAATTCCTGATAGATGGCGTTGGAAAGGGCTTTCAGAGGCGAGGCATACCAGACGTGAAGTCCCTTGTTAAGGAAGGATCCGATGGCCTGAAGGGCGATCCAGGTCTTTCCCGATCCGGTGGGCGCGCTGACCAGAACATCGTCTCTCTCCACCAGATCCACCGCTTCCAATTGAAACGGATCCGGAACAAAAGGGGCTTTTTCGGGAACGCCGATGCGATCAAAAACCGGTTTCAGGCCATGATCGATTCTCGGGCGGGCATATTTTTCCCCGCTCCTGTGCAACCTCTTTTTGCCGGAGCGGGGCGGTCTTCGGGGGGTTCGGTATTGCCTTTTGGTGGTCACGTTATTTAGGCTGCCAACTCCTTGGCCACGGCATCCATGTCCGCCAGGCACCCGGCAAGGATCGGTGCCGTATCAAGGGCATTTATATTTTCCGCCAGGGCCTCAAGGGTCTTGCCGCATCCCTGGCCGATAAAGAGCCCGTTTGCGTGAATCTTGGAGATGGCTTCACGGACAAAAAGCCTTGACGCCGCTTTTAGAAACTGGGGTGTTCTCCCTTTTCCGCCATCGGTCACTGCCGCCTTTCGACAGAGGGCGGCGGCCACCTCAGACCAGGTCATCATATCCGCCAGTTGGAACATGACGTACTGGCTCTTGGTGAGTTTTTCCTTGCGGGCCCTCTGAATGACTTGGTTCATGAGCCCCATGGCATCGGCCAGCATGGGACCGCCCGTCTCCGTGGGCAGCTGGGACAGGCGATCCGCCATTTCCCCGTAGAAACCACCCTTGGAACGAACCGTTGATCTGAGCCTGAACATGGAGATGATATTTCGCTGGATTTCGCTGGTTCCCTCATAAATGGTCAGGATTTTCACGTCCCGCTTGATCTTTTCCACCTCGTATTCCCGGATATAGCCGTAACCGCCGAAGGCCTGAATCGCGTCGTTGGCCATGGCATCCCCCGCTTCGGTGGCAAAATACTTGGCAATGGAGCCTTCCACCTGCAAGTCTTCTTCGTCCGTGTCGAGCCTTTCGGCAACCTCTTCGATAAAGGCTCTGGCCGCCTCCAGCCGTACCGCGTTGGGCACCAGGAGCCGGTGTGTATATCCCTGTTTCTCAATCAGGGTGGTACCGAACTGAACCCTCTCCTTGGCATATTTGATGGTCTTTTCAAGGGCGGCCACGCCTCCCCCCAGACCGAAGGTGGCCACCATCAGCCGGGTATAACCGAAGACCTTGTTGGCCTGCTTGAGACCCTGTCCTTCCACACCCCCCACCAGGTCCTCCACGGGAACATAGAGATCCTCCAGGCTCAGGGGACAGGTGTCGGACGCGCGGATCCCGTGTTTGTCCTCATGTTTGCCGGGAATCAACCCCTCGGTGCCGCCCGGAACGATAAAAAAGGAGGGACCTTCCGGTGTATCGGCCAAAATGGTATATAGCTGGGCCACACCGCCGTTGGTGATGAATTGTTTCTGGCCGTTGATCCGGTATCCTTTGATATGTCCGTCTTCATCCAGGACCCGTTCCGCCTTGGTCTTGAGCGATTGAACGTTGCTTCCCGCTTCCGGTTCCGTAACCCCGTAGGCAACCACCAGACCATCGTCGGCAATCTTTGTAATATACTTTTCCTTCTGCTCGGGCGTGGAACCCACTCTGATGGGATCCATGCCCAGGCAGATGGCCAGAAAAGAGGTTGCCACCGCCAGGTCCATTTTTGCCATCCGTTCACTGACAATGGCGATCTCCCTGGCGCCCGCGCCCAGGCCTCCGTACGCTTCGGGAATGAAAATGAGATGCAACGCAATATCCGGCCCCAGCATGAAGCGGATGAGTTCGGCCGGAAAATCTCCCAATCGGTCCATTTCCAGTTTTGTTTCTACGGGGAGTTTATCCTTTTCCAATTTATCAATGGTATCCAGGACCATGTTCAGAACTTCGGGATCCATTGTCTCCTGATGGGCCATAAAAAACCTCCGTAAGATCTAAAAGTGGCAACAATCTCTCAAAAAAAAACCATCGGGCATTATTGAATTTCAAAACGCACCCGTCAAGGCCAAAAAAACAGAATGAGACCCGCTTGTATTTGACGATCAAATGGGCGAGAATAGATCCTGGTCTATTTGCCCGATGCCTGAAATCCAAAACCGGTTACTTGTGGGGAAGCCCTTCATGAAATTGTCCATTATCATTCCTTGCTATAATGAAAAAGCGCATCTACCGTCACTCTTGGAACGTGTCATTGCATCTCCCATCAACGATAAGGAGATTATTCTGGTTGATGACGCATCCAGCGACGGCACAAAAGAACTCATTCGGGACAGACTGGAAGAGACCGTTGATAAAGTCGTCTATCATACCAAAAACATGGGCAAAGGCGCCGCCATCCGGTCCGGTCTCCCTCATATCACGGGCGATATCGTGATTATTCAGGATGCAGACCTGGAATACGATCCCATGGAATACCCGAAACTCCTGGCGCCCATTCTGGAAAAAAAGGCCGACGTGGTTTACGGGTCGCGGTTCATGGGCGAAGGCCCCCACAGGGTCCATTTGTTCTGGCACTATGTGGGAAACCGCATGCTCACCCTCTTCTCAAACATGTTCACTAACCTGAATTTGACGGACATGGAGACCTGTTACAAAGTTTTCAGAACGGAGATTATCAGGAACATCAGACTTGAACAGGACCGTTTCGGCATTGAACCGGAACTGACCGCAAAAATCGCCAGAAAGAGATGCCGCGTGTATGAGGTGGGCATCTCTTACTATGGCAGGTCTTACGAGGAAGGAAAGAAAATCGGGTGGAAAGACGGGTTCAAAGCGGTATATACCATCGTAAAGTATGGCCTATTTAAACACTGATTTCTTTGTAGAATGTTGTAACGGCTTTCACCACTGACAAACCGTTGTCCGTTCAGTACTGCGGGTAACGGAACAAGACCGTTTTCCCGCAGCACGCCTTATTCACCACAATGGGAATATGGGGTTTCTCTACTCCGGTGCCACGCTGACGGCCTCCCCGTCAAAATAGAGATCATAACCGGTCCAATCGCTTCTCAGCACGGCAAGTGCGAATAGAAACTCATAATAGCCCGGATCCAAATACCCGCTGTAAATTTCGTAGTCTTCCAGCTGAAACAACTCGCCCGCGTAACTCGGAATGCGAGGCAGCACCTGGGTCTGATCCTCTGCTTTCACCCATACACCGCCCAAATAGTGATAAATGGTGAAGGTTTCGGCGCCCTTGTAAGGATAGACGATGGCGGCGGCCAGCCATTCCGCGTCTATCCCTTCCAGACTGTTGGGATGAAGGCTGTAGGTAACCGATATGCTGTCTGAAGCGTTCGCTTCGAGGGGGTCAAGATCGTCCCATGGCACCGTATCATTCACATCTACCTGAAAATCCCCGATTCTCAAATAACTTACCGGGTCCATGTGCGAACCGGCATGCATGAAAGATGCATTTCCGCCATTGGTGCTGGAAACGACCGTGGTTCGGATTTCCGGATCGGGTTCGGTAAAAAACTTCTTTATGGTGGCAAAAGCCGCCCTTTCGACCAGCGTATCGGCCGGATACGGTCGACCGTTGGCAACATCCCAGTTTTGGTCCCAGGGGCGGCTTGGGTCCTTCGTCAAGCCCTGAATGCCGAACCACTCTTCGTCCGTCCAGTTGCCGGGAAAATTACCGGTGGGGCCTGAAGCCGTGCCGTCATGTGTGCGCGGAGAACAACTGTCACATTCCTGCTTGTCCCACTGATCGGCCCACATGAAAAGCATGCCGCCGGAACCGACCCCATTATTGACAGTGGCGTTCTGCACCATATCCATGTAGTGGTATTTGATGAAAATCTCTTGCCCCTCCGCATTGTTTGGCAGGGTTTCCGGAATGCCGGTTGGATAGGGCTCATCCGGAACGTGCCTGGAAGCAGGGACCCCCCATTCGGTCATGAGCAGCGGTTTGTCCGTCTTCGCTTTATATCCTGACCAGAAACCGGTGGTGAACCCGCTGTTGGGACCCGAACTGCTGGAATCTCCCCGGTAATTGTTGATGCCCCAAACGTCAATATAAGGCATGACTTTCCCATTTTCCTTTGGTCCAATTTGATTAACAGCATCAAAGGTTGCGAAACCGTCATCGATCAGCGCCACGGTCGTAATCTTGTTCGGCGCGATCCCTTTGATCATGCTGCCCACTTTATTGACCCACTGCCAGAATGCGGGATCGTTTTTAAAAGAGGCATTCAACTCGTTGCCGATCATAAAGCCCATCACGGCGGGATGATCCTTCATTTCCGTGGCCAAACGCCGGTATTCGTTCTCCAACTGGGACTGATACGGTTGATCCGCCCAGTTGTTCTGGGTATAGACGCCCACCAGCAGATAGATGGGTTCGTTTCCATCGTTATAAAGCATATCCAGAAACCTGTCGTGGTAAATGTCACGCCCTTTATTGGTACAAAGTGGGTCCACCGTGTAATCGGCACGGGCACATGTCCACATGGCATAAAGCCTCACAACGTTGACCCCGGAAGTCCTCATTTTTGGGATATCCCTTTCCACGATGTTTTTCCAAACCATATCCTCTCCGGCAAAATTGTAAAAATAGTCGCCGTAAGGGGTCGTGCTTGCCGTATTGCCAATTGGAAGTGGATAATAGCACATACCCTTAGAGAAAAACGTCTTACCATTCAATAGTATGTCATAACCCTGGAAAGTCCAATTGCTGGTTGCGGCATTTGCAGTTAGAATTAAACAAAGGCTAGATATCATCACAAATATTCCAGAAAAAATCTTTCTTATATATGAGTCATAAGACATAATGAATATCCTTTCCGTAATACCATGTTTCTTGTTATCAAAATTTAAACAAATTGTTACATAAAGATTGATTTCGAATTTTGTTTATCAAAATTATGAAAGGAGCATTCAATAGATCTAATAATTAAGTGGTATAATTGGATGAGGCTGTTAGTTATCTTGCTTACTTTCGATTAAACAAAACACTGAAAAAAATAAAGACCGTTCTCTAATTACGTATAAATCTGAATATAACGTCTATTTTGTGCTTGTCAATGTCTAGAAATCCAAAAACCAACCCCGAATACGGCACGCTCTCAAAAAGGGACCGCTTAAATGAAATCGTTGTCTCTATTCCTCCAGGCTGTCAGGGTTTCCCGGTGAGGAACTCCGCGATCTGATCAAAAGGGTTTTGACGGCATTCTTATCTTTCCTCTCAAGGGCAAGAGCCGCGCGAAAACCTGACCCAAGGTCGATATCCCGAAGCAACCAGCGTTTGGCCTCCTCAAATGACCCATTTACACTCAAAAGGGCATCCTGATCCCCTGGCTTGAAAGAGATATCGAAGCAGTCCAGTGGAAACCGCAACCCCTTTCCAATGGCTTTCACATAAGCCTCCTTGCGGGTCCAGCCGGAAAAAAAAGCAGCCTCCATATCACCGGGATCCAGCTTTTGAAATGCCGCCGCCTCCCCCGGGGAGAAGAAGCGATCCACCAGAGCCATTGCGTTCGGTTTCGGTTCGACCACCTCAACATCGACCCCCACCTCTCTATTCCGGGCAATGGCATATAACACATGCCCGCCTGAATCGGACAGATTAAAACGGATCATGTGTTCATCACTGGCAACAGCCGGTTTTCCGCCCGGTCCGTGCCGAAACTTAATCGTTCGAGGGGCCACGCCCAAATAGCCGCTCAAGATTTCCCTGAGCCTTCCGTGGGTTACAGTGAAGCGATGCTTCAGCTTCTCTAACCGGAATCTCCTGGCCCGCATCTTCTCACCATCGGACAGAATTTCCCATAAATGGGAAATCCGGCTGAAATGGCGGTCAATACTCTCCCACCAGAGATGCACTTGATCAAGAGGCAAAGGCTGTTTTTCTGATATTTCCATGGATATGCCGCATGTTACCCGTATTCATGCCAAACCCTTTAGGAGGAACCCAAGAAAAGGAACCGGTCCCGTCCTGCAGTACCAAGCAGCCTTTACAAATCGGAACGCTTGGGTTAGGTTCCTTTTTCAGCAAAAGGGATCGGGTCGTTAGGGCCCCTTGCCGGTTAAGACCGCCAGCTGTTGCATGCTAAATCGTACTGCTTTTTGATGAAAAATAAAAGGATTTGGAAATGGAAAAAGGTCTCATTTCAAAAAGGGCCATAAGACTGGCCGAGTCCCCCACCCTCTCCCTTCTGGCAAAGGTTGAAGCGTTTAAAGCCAAAGGGAGAGAGATTTTCGAATTTCATATCGGCGAACCCGATTTCACCATTCCACCCAATGTTGCCGAGGCCATGAAGCGGGCCATTGATGAAGGCAAGACCTGCTATACGCACCAGGCGGGTCTTCCCGAACTGAGGGAAGCCATTTCTCACTGTTACAGGGCCGAACAGGGTCTTACCTTTGAGCCTGAGAGTATTGTCGTCACGTCGGGCCCTAAGGACACCATTTTCAAACTCATGGCAACACTGGTGAACAAAGGGGACAAATTCATTGTCTTTGATCCGCACTGGGAATCCTACGGGGAGCAGGTGCAGTTCTTTAACGGATCGAACATTTTCGTTCCCAGGGACAAGGAAGATTTCAGCTACAGACTTGACTATCTGGAAGATGCCCTCAAAAAAAGACCCAAAGCCCTCTTCATAACGGATCCTGATAATCCGACGGGCTACAAGGCCAGCGAAGAGGAACTGAAAACCATTGCACAAATGGCCAGGGATCATAACGTTCTGATTCTCGCCGATGAAATCTACTGGCGTCACTGTTACGATATGGAATTTAAGAGCATCGCCCATTTCTACCCGGAGGGAACCATTATACTGAGCGGCGCTTCAAAAGCCTGGGCAGCCACCGGTCTGAGAATCGGATTTGCATTGTTTCCGGAGAGATTCGCCCGACTCGCCTCTCAGGTGGCAAAAGTGACCGGCCAGGCATCCT
This sequence comes from Thermodesulfobacteriota bacterium, assembly GCA_028278625.1. The sequence continues at coordinate 41,454 of JANQDY010000283.1, read as the reverse complement.
CCAGTGTCAATACGCCGGCCCAATACGGCATTGTCGATGCCATCATCAATCCCGAAACCAGGAATTGGGAAAAGGAGATGATTCGGGAATTTCGGAAAAGACGTAATCTGGTGGAAAGATTCTTGGGTCCCATGCTCGGATATGAGTTGGGCGGTGCCTTCTACGCCGCACCCAAAACACCCATGAATGCCGCCGACTTCTCGAAGAGACTTCTTGAAGAAGAGAGTGTCTCAGTGTTACCGTTAACAACCCTTTCATCGGGAGACCACGGTTTTTTTGACAACCGGGTCAGGCTCGCCTATGTTACCGACATTAAAACCCTTGAAGAAGGGCTAAAAAGGTATGTGCGGTTCGCTCACACCCTAGAATGAAACCACAATCTCCTCATACGTCTTTCTCCATTTCGGAGGGTGCAGTTTCAGCCCCGGTTTCATGTAACCGACCGCCAATAGCAGTGGAATCCAGTAGTTCCCGGGAATCTTGAATTCCTTTCGTACGGCTTCATGGTCAAATCCGTCCATGGGATGGGTTTCCAGCCCCAGGCTTGTGGCGGCGTACATGAGGCTCATGGCAAAGAAACCCGTATTTTTCGCGGCAAAGGCAAGATTCGCATCGGAACTCCAGTTATAAAGAGCACTTGTGGCACTCACGAACCATTCCCTTTGTTCCGGCTTCATGGATCCGGCGTTGATCATTTCCTGCCAGTCCCTTTCAAAGGTCTCATGCCCTTCCCGCCAGCCGCTCCGGTCGGCAAGAACGATTAAAACCACAGGCGCCTCAACGACCTTGGGCTGGTCCCAGGCAAGGGACTTGAGTCTCTCTTTTTCCTTTTTGTCCCTTAACACCTTCAGGTTCCACGGTTGCAGGTTGAAACTGGAAGGCGCATTGGCCGCCAGTTCAACGATCCGGATCAGTTGGGACTCGGACACATCTCTTTCCGTATCAAAAAAATTGATGGCCCGTCTCTTTTCGCTGATTTCCTGAAAGTCCATTTCCGCTCCTTTCCCAATAAAATGCGTGTTTTCGTGCTTTGCCGCTATCCATTTGGTTCGGGGACCGAATCCGGAAGTTTCATAATCACGCTGGTGCCTCTTCCCGGGTGACTGTCAATCCGCACAGCTCCGCCATGCTCTCGAACAATGCGCTTGACAAGACAAAGTCCCATCCCCACACCGACCGCTTTGGTCGTAAAGAAGGGATCAAAAACATATGGTAAATCCTTTGTTGAAATGCCCATTCCGTTGTCCACGACTTTCAAGAGGAGACCGACCGGTTTTTTGACAAGAACAATCCGCACAAGGCCCTCATCATCTTTTTGAAATTCCAGGGCATTCAGCAAAACCTCACGCACCGCCCGACTGAAGAGGGCCGGATCAACGGGAAATTCAAACCGGGAAAGCGCCAGAGACCATTTTAAGCGTTTTCCAAGATGGGACGCTTTCTTCTTAAGATCAATAACCTCCGCTTCAATTATCTCCGAAAGGAGAGCATTGGCAGGCTTTGACATTGACATTCGCGTATATTCGCCCACGGCCTTTACAATGGCTTCCAGACGCTCGGCATCGCTCAAAATGCTTTTCAGGTAACCGGCAAAGGAACTGTCTTCACCCGTTTTCCCGAGAATTCTCATGGCAAAACCGCCGATGCTCATGACAGGGTTTCGAATCTGATGGGAAATGGCCATGGCCAGCCGCATTAAACCTTCGGCCCTTTCGCGCTCCAGACGGTGTTTTTCCTCCAGGACCCGTTTTTCACGCTCATGAAGCAGTTGAAGCTCGGTCACATCGTGAAAAATAAGAACGACCCCGGCGATTTCTTCATTCTCCCTGAGAAAAGATCCGGTGACTGACAGTTGAAGGGTCTTGCCACCCGGTTGGACATAGGAAACCCTGCGATGGAGATTTACCTTTTTTTCATTTATCACATCGAGGATTACCTGATTGAAGGCATCATTCCTCAAGTCTTCCAGAAACAAATCTCCCCACCCTTTACCCTCGAACATTCGGCAGGCATAGCCCAGAATCTCGGAAGCCGCATCATTGCTGGTAACGATTTCTCCCTCTGGATTGATGACCAAAAGACCCACCGGTATGCTCTCAAGGATATTGTTCAGAATGATCGATTTCATCCAATATCCTTTTCTTGTTGTCTTTTCCTTAAACTGAGAAAAGCCGCCTTTAGTGATTTGAAACCCGTTTCCGACGCGATCAGATCTTTTTCAAGAGCCGCCTGTTCCACTTTTAAAGCCCAATCCGAAATCGGTTCAAGGGCCAGGGTCCTGGCACTCCCCTTTATCCTGTGAGCCAATTGATATACGGACCCTGCATCCGAAACCGCCAATGCATCTTCCAACTGCCGCATGTCCACTCCCCTTTGCGTGATGAACTCGGCTAGAATCTCCTGATAGTCCGCGAGAGAAAGATTCGTTTTCAGGGCCCGCTCTTCGTCGGTTCCCCAGGATTCCATTTCAAACACGTTCCCGGTTTCTGCAAGCGCTTTGTCTTCTTCCTCAATTGCCGGCCCTTTTTCTCTTCCGCAGTAACCTGCGATAATACCCTCCAAAATACTCATTCGGATGGGCTTTGAGAGATATCCATCCATTCCCGCTTCCAGGAACCTCTCCCGGTCTCCTTTCATGGCGCTTGCCGTAAGGGCCAGAATAGGAGTTTTGCATCCGTTCTCTCTGATTTTGCGGGTCGCCTCCATTCCGTCCATCAGCGGCATGTTCACATCCATGAGAATAATATCATACTGGGTGGTTCTACTCATTTCAACCGCTTCCGCACCGTTTTGGGCTATGTCCACCTTGTGACCCATCCGTTTACCCAATAAAAGGGATGTCATCCGCTGGCTGGCCACATCATCCTCTGCCAGCAGAACGTGTAAGCCCAGGAGCGAATCAGAACCCTCATGTGGCAAACGGCCGGTCAATGCCTCTTCTTTGTTCCGGGAAACCTGGAACCTTTCAGTCGGTGACACCGCTTCTTTCAGCCGTATTTTGAAGAAAAATGTCGTGCCTTCCCCTAATTTGCTTTTGACATCTATTTTGCCGCCCATCAAATGGATGAGGCGGCGGCAGATGGCAAGCCCCAGACCCGTTCCTCCGAATCGTTTCCTGATGGCTGGGTCTGCCTGGTTGAAGACTTCGAAAATAGCGGTCTGCTTATCCTCCGGAATGCCGATGCCGGTATCGGACACTGAAAACCCCAGGTGAAGAAAGCCGTCGTTACTCTCTCCCAAAAAGCGGACATGCACGGTGATTCTTCCGCTATCGGTAAATTTGAGTGCATTGCCCAGGAGATTGAGAAGCACCTGCCTGAGCCGCAACGGATCTCCCATTACCGGGGGAATTCCCGGCGGAACCCGGCATGAGAGGTCAATATCCTTTCTGTCCGCCTGGGGACGCACCAGTTCAGCGGCCTCAAGCACCAGGCTCCTTAGATCAATAATGGTTTCATCCAATTGGATGGTATCGGACTCGATCTTTGAAAGGTCCAGTATCTCGTCAATCAGGGTCATCAGGGTCTCGGCGCTCAATTTCAGGATTTCCGCCGACTCCCGTTGACTTTCCGACAAGGGCTCCTGCAATAATATTTCCGCAAATCCCAGAATGCTGTTCATGGGCGTACGAATCTCGTGGCTCATATTGGCCAGAAAAAGGCTTTTGGCCTTATTGGCGGACTCCGCCGCCTCCTTTGCTCTCAGCAGTTCCGCTTCCGAACGACGGGAATCGACCACTCTCCCCAAACGCTCTGAAATGGCATCGATCAAAGATATTTCCTCGCCCAGAAATGGGCATTCTTCCTTTTGAGGCGTCTCTTTCAAACAGAACACTTCCAGGAAACCGACGACCTCATCGTGAATGAAAATCAGACTCTTTTGCTTTCTCTCTGATTCCTTAAAACCGGCGGATGTATAGGTCTGGTCATCAATAACAATCCGCGCGCAGGAATACTCCGGATGCTCCATGGAAGCTGGGATTATATTCACGCTTCCCTGCAATATTTCTTCGAGGGAAATATCCTTTTTCTCAATTAGATGGCTGATTGCGTATAAACAGAAGAGATGCTTTTCCCGCCTGTCAAATTCTTGGGTCCGCTCGTTCAAGAGCGCCTTCATGCGTCTGTTTTCCTCCGCGACCGCTTTTCTCTTCTTAATCTCAGCAAAAGAGTATATGGATAAAGCGAAAACTCCCGCCATAAAAAGGCCTAAAAGCCAAAGGATGTCATGATCCATTTTGCTCCTTAAAGGGACGAAGAAATCTCGATGCCTGGTTCAGCTTCATACAATCCTCTTGAAATGTCAAACCAAAGTCTCTAATGGGGACCCTCCCGGCCGACATGGCTGAAACATCACATCCCCCCTTGACATTCCCGCCGTAACTGGCTAGCATCGGCCCGTCCACAAAGCTCGGTGAAGAGTGACTTCACATGCGATTCCAGCATGTTATAACTCTTCACAACAGTTTGACACGATTGCTCGAAGAAAGGACAAGATCCCACATGGATACTGTAAAACACAATTCAAGTCATCTCTTCCTCTGGATATTCATCTGGTTTCTGCTGATTGGGCTGGTTCTGGCCGGGTTCGGATACTGGCAAATGGAAATCCTGAATCAAAGTCTAGCGGAACAACCGAACACGAAAGTGCTCGCACCCATGCTTAAGAACATCGGAATTCTCTCGCTTCAAGTGGTCGCGGCAAGCCTTCTTCTTTTCGGCCTGCTCCTTTGGCTGACGCTCCGGGCCTCCATTCGCCGAACCCTGGCCCGGGTCCAAACTGCCAGACCCGTTCAACCCAAAGCGAAAAAAGCAAAGAAAGTTCAGCCACAACGTCCGACACCTGAGGAAGAAGCGGCCCTGCTTCGCGAAACCCAGCGCAGAACCGTCCATTTATTGAGTCTGCTCCAAAGGGAGGGCCGTCTGGTGGACTTCCTGACGGAGAACCTCAAAGACTACGAAGACGCCCAGATCGGTGCCGCCGTACGAAACATTCAGGAAAACTGCCAAAAGGCCTTGAAAAAGTACCTGAAAATCGAACCGGTCATCGACGAGGAAGAAGGAGAAGAAATCGTGGTGGACAAGGGGTTTGATGCCTCCCGCATCAAACTGACGGGGAATGTCACCGGAGAACCCCCTTTTAAAGGGGCTCTGCAGCACCGCGGGTGGCGGGTAGGGAAGTTTGATCTTCCGACGCTCTCGGGTTCGCCGGATCCTGCCATTATCATACCCGCGGAGGTGGAAATCCCTTAAAAGGAGCAACCGGACCACCGACCCTTGCCGATTTCTAATCCTCAGAGAGAACGAAGAGCAACCCATGTCCTTTGACACGCAGAATGAACCCACCTACGTGGTGGGCATTGACCTGGGCACCACCAACAGCGTTGTGGCCTATACGGAAGCCCGGGCAACCGATGAAACAGAACGCGATATTCGCATTTTTAACATCCCTCAACTGGTGGCCGCAGGTGCCCTGGGGGAGAACAGCACACTCCCGTCTTTCCTGTTACTGCCGGGGCCCCATGATGTTCCGGAAGACGGACTGGTACTCCCATGGGACCCACAGAATAGCGTAGCGGTGGGCACTTTTGCCCGGGACCGAGGCGCCGAAATCCCTTTGCGCATGATCAGTTCGGCCAAATCATGGCTTTGCCATACCGGGGTGGATCGGAACAAAGCGATCCTCCCTTGGGAAGGTCCGGATGACCGAAAAAAGCTCTCTCCGGTAGAGGCTTCCGCGGCGATCCTAAGGCATATCCGGGACAGCTGGAATCATGCCATGGCAAAAGAGGACAGCCGGCTGCGCCTTGAGCACCAGGAAATTTTTCTGACAGTGCCCGCATCTTTTGACGCGGTTGCCAGAAACCTCACCGTTCAGGCAGCCGAAATGGCAGGTCTCACGGGAACCACTTTGCTGGAAGAACCGCAGGCCGCCTTTTACGCATGGATCGATGACAACCGCCAGCAATGGCGGGAGATGGTGGGCGTGGGGGACCTTATCCTGGTGGCGGACGTTGGTGGCGGCACCACCGACCTGAGCCTCATCAAAGTGACGGAGGCGGATGGCCAATTGAACCTGGAGCGGATCGCCGTGGGGAAGCACCTTCTTGTGGGCGGCGACAATATGGATCTGGCCCTGGCCTACGGTTTGGCCGCCAAATTGGCCACTGACGGAAACAAGCTCGATGTGCATCAGATGCGAGGGTTAAGCCACAGCTGCCGTTCGGCCAAGGAAATCCTTTTTTCAGATGAAAGCGCGGAATCGGTCCCCATCACCATTCTGGGCCGGGGAAGCAAGCTCATCGGCGGCGCCGTGAAAACTGAGCTCACCCGCCCACAAATGGAATCGATTCTGAAACAAGGCTTTTTTCCGGCATGTGAACGAAATGCCGTGCCCCTTGAAACCCGCCGTTCCGGAATGCGTGAAATGGGCCTTTCCTATGCCTCGGATCCGGCCATCACGCATCACCTGGCACAATTTCTGAACCAGCAGGAGACAACGGATTCGGCCGCGGACCCCTTTTCCTGCCCCAGTGCCGTTCTCTTTAACGGCGGCGTCATGAAAGCCAGAGGGTTACGGACAAAGATCCTTGAAATCCTTTCCTCATGGACCACTGGGGTCCAGTGTCCCCCACCCAGGGAGATTGCCAGCAATGATTTTGATCTGGCCGTGGCTCGCGGGGCCGCTTATTATGGTCTGGCCAGGAAAGGGAGAGGCATTCGCATCCGCAGCGGGCTTTCCAAAACCTACTATATCGGCGTGGAAGCGTCCATGCCGGCGGTTCCGGGAGTTCCGACACCGGTGAAGGCCCTTTGTGTGGCCCCCTTTGGTATGGAAGAAGGAACAGACGCCGCCATTTCCGGAAAGGAGTTCGGCCTGGTTGTGGGTGAACCTGTCAAATTCGATTTTTTGGGTTCCGATACCCGGCGGCATGATGCCATCGGCACGGTCACCGAGGACTGGGAGGGAGCCATCGTTCCCATCACCACCCTTGAAACTCACTTGGAAGGGGAAACCGGCACCATCGTTCCGGTCACCCTTGAAACCCGCATCACCGAGGTGGGCACCCTTGAACTCTGGTGTGTTTCACGGGAAGACCAGAACAGATTCAAGCTGGAATTTAATGTGAGAGAACAGAAGACGGATTAGTCCATGAAATATATCATCGGAATCGACCTGGGAACCACCAATTCCGCCGTCACCTATATCGATATCGCACTCAACCAGGAAAGGTCCCGGCCGGTCATTGAGCACTTTGAAATTCCACAGCTCACCGGATCGGGTGAAGTATCCAGCACCAAAGTACTCCCTTCTTTCTTCTTTTTGCCGGATCGTCATGAGTTTCCGGAAAAAGCCCTGGCGTTGCCCTGGAACGACCGGAACGAGGAAGACTTCGTGGGAATTCTGGCCCGTGAGCAAGGCGCCAAATCCCCCGGGAGAATGATCTCCTCGGCCAAATCATGGCTCTGCCATGAAAAAGTGGACCGGCATGCCCCCATACTGCCGTGGGGTGCGGAAAATGCCGCTAGAAATCGCTCACCCATCAGTGTCACGGCCGCCTATCTGAAACATATCAAGGATGCCTGGAACCATACTGTCAAGGAGGATGAAAGCGCCTGGCTGGAAAACCAGAGCGTGGTCATCACCGTTCCCGCTTCCTTTGACGAAGTGGCCCGGGATCTGACGGTGGAAGCAGCCGCCCAGGCCGGCATCCCCAACGTCACGCTGCTTGAAGAACCGCTGGCGGCCTTTTACAGCTGGTTGAATGTCAACGAACACCAATGGAATCAGTTGGTCTCACCGGGAGAACTGATCCTGATCTGCGACGTGGGGGGCGGCACCACGGACTTTACGCTCATCACCCTTCGTGAAAAAGAGGGGATCCCCGTATTTGAGAGGATTGCGGTCGGCGACCACCTGATCCTGGGCGGCGACAACATGGACCTTGCCCTGGCCCATCTCTCTGAAAGCCGGCTACAGGGGGGCCGGAAAAAGAAACTGACCATGGGCCGGTGGCAGTCACTCTGCAACCAGTGCCGCCAAGCCAAGGAAGAGATACTGGGAGGGGTTGAGGAGGAGAAAACCATCACTCTCATCGGAGAGGGCCGCAAACTGATTGCCGACACCAAGACCAGCAAAATGGAACGTGGGGATGTGGAGGAAGTGATTGTAAAAGGCTTTTTTCCACCGGTACGACCCGATGAGCCGTTGGCCCAGGAACCGCGTCAGGGCATGACCGAATTCGGGCTTCCCTATGCCAAGGACCCCGCCGTCACAAGACACCTGATCCGGTTTCTGGAACAGCACCGGGACGACATCCGGGATACCCTGGGCCGGGAAAACATTGAGCCGGACTTGGTCATGTTTAACGGCGCCGCCCTTAAACCCATTATTCTTCAGAAACGCATTCGGGCCGCCATTTCCATGCGGTTTCACGGCAACGAAGATTCGCCCCCCAGAGTTCTGGAAAACCCGGACCTGGACATTGCTGTGGCTTTGGGGGCCTCCTATTACGGAAGGGTTCGAAAGGGATACGGTGTTCAGGTAGACAGTGGCAGTGCGAGAGGGTATTACCTGGGTGTCCAGATTCTGGGTGAAACGCCCCGGGCAGGGCAGGACACCGCTCGCGAACCGGAAAAGGCCATCTGTCTGGTGGAGCGTGGCATGCCGGAAGGGACCCACAATGAACTGGCGCACAAGGGTTTTTCCGTTCTGGCGAACCAACCGGTCCGGTTTCACCTGTACAGCTCCAGTTATCGTTCGGGGGACACGGTGGGCGATGTCATTTCAGTCGATGATACACTGACCACCCTCCCGCCGCTTCAAACAGTGATCAAATTCGGGAAAAAGGCCGGAGAAGGGATCAGTATTCCCGTAAAGGTGGAGGCCCATTATACGGAAGTGGGGACCCTGGCCATCTGGTGTCAGTCTTTGAAAACCCCTCATCGTTGGCGCTTCCAGTTTCAACTGCGCACCATAGAGCAGTCGGTGGACGTATCTGACCGGGAAGTTCTGGAAGATTCGCTGGTAAATGAGGCCCTGGCCCTTGTCAAGGATACATTTTCCGGTAAATCGCCGAAGATACAACCGCCCGGTCTGGTAAAGAAAATCGTAAAAACCGTTGAAACCCCCAAAGAAAAATGGCCCCTGGAGTTCATCCGTCGCATGGCCGATGAACTCATACCCTTGACCCCGCCCCGCAAACGGGGCATCGAATATGAAAGCCGCTGGTTCAACCTGACCGGCTTCTGTCTGAGACCCGGATTCGGGGACGCTCTTGATGAACACCGTATTGGCGCCTTATGGAAATCCTTCCATGACGGACCGTTTCATCACAAAAACGCCCAGGTACGTTCGGAATGGTGGGTTCTGTGGCGCCGCATTGCCGGGGGCCTTTCCGCCAGTCAGCAGCGTCAGGTGTTTTTGGGCATCTCATCCATTTTAAAACCGAAAAAAGGGGGAAAAAAACCGAACATTGCCCCGCAGGAAGAAATGGAATTGTGGATGACCCTGGCCAATCTGGAACGGCTAAGTCAGGATGACAAGGCGGTCCGGGGAAAACAACTGCTAAAGAGTCTTCACCCAAAAAAATCCCGGCCCCAGCACTGGTGGTCCCTTGCGAGAATCGGTGCCAGGGAACCCCTCTACGGCCCCATAGACCGTGTTCTCTCCCCCACTCTCGTGACTTCCTGGATCAAAACCATTCTTTCCAAGGAATGGAAGAAACCGCAACCGGTGGGCGCGGCCTTAGCACAGATGGCGCGTCTTACAGGAGACCGAAAACGGGATCTTTCCCCCGAGACCCTAAAAGAGATTATCGACTGGCTCTCTCCCCACGATTGGGCCGCCCCCCACCTTCAAGTTCTAAAGGAAGTGGTCCCCTTGGGCCGGCAAGAGGAAACCCAAATTTTCGGCGAATCCCTTCCCTCGGGCATTCATTTGCGGGTTGGGCAGGAATCAAAGCGATCCTGAAACGGATTAAAACGAAAGGTTCATGCCGATGCTCTTTCGGGCTATGCGGCGGTCTATAACGGCGCTGTCCATAGCCCTCCCATGTAAACGCACCAGTCAAAACCGAACCCAATTTTCCAGTGATTTCTGCGACGTCTTGCCTTTTTCTGTAATTCGGTACTTCTGAAGCCTGCTTTTGGGTTTCTCCGGGAGTGTCATTTCCACCAGCCCGGCATTTATGGCCGGCAAGAGATACGCTTTGCGGAAATGCTCAGCGTCTTTTAACCCCAGTAGACCTTGTATTTCCTTGCGGGAATGTTCTCCGGTGATAACCGACAGGAGCTTCTTGACTTCCGGGGTGACTTCCGGGGTGACTTCCGGGGTGACTTCCGGGGTGACTTCCGGAATGCTTTTTAGGGTTTCGGCAAAGGCCGGATGAAGAGGAAATTCAACCAGGAGAAAAGACCGATCACTATCTGTGTGAAATATGGGTTCAGGTGAACGGTTTCTTTGGATTTCACGCAATATTTTTGGGATACCGGTTCCACGACCTTCGGTCATTTCGAGTTCTTTTAGAAATTCACCAACCCGCCGGTTGCGATATCGACGTGAGAGAAAGCGGAACTCCCTCATGTCCTTGTCCAGAATGGACCGATCTGGTCCCGGAAAACTACCGATTGTAACGGAATCAGGCAGGACTCTTACTTCAACCGGTTCCCGTATTTCATAGGACCGGTGATACACTGCATTGCATAAGGTCTCTTCTATTGCCGGAAAAGGATAGTTGAAAAACCTGTCTGCTTCAGCCCGGTCCGGGTATTTGATGACCTTTTCTTCGATAACCATGGAACGGATATGAGAAAGGGCATTTTGTAACATGACATGAAGCGGCCCTTTAAAAGCTCTTTCCGTAAAGGCGTCTGCACCGGGACCCTCAGGAAAATGAACAACATCAATCTGTGCTTGCGGAAAAAATTGAGAGGGGTCATCGTTAAAAAACATTAAACCAATGTTCCTCGGCAGCAATAATTCATCCGGACCATCAACGATGCTCATCTGTTTGCAAAGCCGAATGAAATCCATTTCAGCGGATTCATGGAAAAGATCACTTTTTACCTGTTTCAGATAGGTTCGGATCAATCCCAGGTCCAGGTCTTCCAGAGAGGCCCTCTGATTGATGCGGTCATCAAATGGGACCGTAGCCGCCAAGGACATCAGCTCGGTTTCGTCCTGGTGCCTGGCTCGGACCGTCAAAGACCCTTTTCGAATATAATAACCAAACTCGCGTTCCCCTTTCTTCAAAGATATTGGAGCCTTGTAGGGTCTGGTTTGCCCGCCCGTAGCCCAGAGCACAAGGATGTGTTTTCCATCAATTTCATAAGGAGCGATGATGGGATGATAATACGGTACCATCCGGTAGCCAAGCTCCACGATTTCTTTTTGAACAGCATCGATCCGCCCGGTCGGCAATCCTAAAGGAGGCAGAACAGGCCTGCCCTTATCCTCGGCCACACCGATGATGATGTAGCCACCGCCCAGATTATTGAAATCATTGGCAAACGCACACATGGTGTGCAGCACAGTTTTCGGATTCCAACCGGCCTTAAACTCCAGACGTTCCCATTCAACCGTGCGGGCAGTTAATAAATCGTTGATGTTAATTGGAAGTTTCATGGGTTGTTTGTATGGTCTTTGGTCTCTCTTCTCTCTGTTCCGCAGACTGTTGAAACCGTCAGAGATTTTCTATTTTACCATAATGGTTCATTCGCTTGCCACCAAGGTTCTCTGATTTTTTGGAGGACTCGATCAATCCTCAATTTCCACCCGCACCATGCGATGCTTGATGTCACAGTTGATTATGAAGTAGCCAGTAAACACGAAACCACGCTCTCCATCAGAAAGAAAGGAATCAATTCACTAATATGCTGCTTGTTGCTTATCTCTAACTGCTTAAAAAGTCAATTGAAAGAGCCAGTAAATCCGCCCCAACAATCATGCAATGGGAAAGTCATGTTTGACAAGGTCGGGCTATGGCACGCAGGAAAAAAATGTTTGTCAGACATATCGGATATGATGGATGCGTTTTCGTCGATCCTTTTCGGAATACCTGACTGATGCGTGAGCAGAATCAGCGGAATGTCACCGAGGTTTCGGTTCCGAATTCATAATCTGTCAAGCTCTTCAGGGTTACCTGAAATTTTCATATGATATTTTTTCAGGAATCCCTGAAAAATCGCAGATTTTGCTGTTTGGTTCACCAATCTCCGTTTTAGAGCCTCTTGCAGGGTCATGCTGTTACAGCCGCAAAGCGGGGTATAATCGTGCCGCAACCAAGGTCAAAAAAGTTCATTGACCAAAATGCCCAAAAGGATAATAGTAGGGAGCCGGTTCAAGAGAACGCCATATCTACCTCACAAACCGATCAAGAAAAGGAGTCCCCAAATGATTTCACAGTCGGCCGCGGACGCCATGAGGGCAGTGCTTGAAAACACATGGTATCTGGATCAACCGGAAGATATTGCCACATATTCCTATGACAGCTTCCTTCCGGAATTCACGCCGGATGCGGTTCTGGTTCCGGAAAACGCCCAACAGATCGCCCAAATCATGAAAATCGCCAATGAACACAGAATCAATATTGTCCCCAGAGGGGCGGGCACCAACATCTGCGGCAGCTCGGTGGCACGGGAAGGCGGCGTTATCATGGCCTTTCACCGAATGAACAGGATCCTTGAAATCGACCGGAAAAGCATGTGTGCGGTGGTGCAGCCGGGTGTCATCAACGGAGATCTTCAGAAAGAAGTGGCCCAATACGGTCTCATGTATCCCCCGGATCCGGCCAGCATGAATGTTTCCACCATCGGCGGAAACGTCTCTTTGAATGCCGGCGGACCAAGGGGTGTCAAATACGGCGTCACAAGGGACTATCTGATGGGACTTGAAGTGGTGATCCCAACGGGTGAAATCATCCGGACCGGCGGGAAGACCCTCAAGAACGTCAGCGGCTATGACCTGACCCGCCTCCTGTGCGGCTCCGAGGGAACCTTGGGCATCTTCACCGAGATCATTGTGAGGCTCGTGCCACTGCCGCCCGCCAAAACCACCCTTCAGGCCGCCTACGCCGATCTCGACGACGCGGCCACCACGGTCACCGCCATTCTGGCGGCAGGCATGGTCCCCACCACCCTTGAACTGATGGACCGCACCGTGCTGGACGTGATCAGCGATTACGGCGGTGCCCAGTTCAATAGGGAAGCACAGGCCCTGCTCCTCATCGAAGTGGATGGAGACGAGGATCTCGTTAACAAACAGGGAGAGCGCATCGAAGCCCTATGCCGCGAGAAAGGGGCCATCGCCGTTGATCGGGCCCGGACGGCGGCGGAAGCGGAGAGACTGTGGCAGGCCCGGAGAACGGCCTTCGGAGCTGTTGCCAACATGAGACCCAACTGTATTGTCGAGGATGCCACCGTGCCCGTGCAAAAACTCCCGGACATCATCAGAAAGGTGGTTGACTTAACTGAAAAATACGATCTAAGAATCGCCGTTTTGGCCCATGCGGGGGACGGCAACCTTCATCCCCTGATCATGACGGACCTTCGCGACAAGGAGGAATTGGAAAGGATTGACAAAATGCTGGAGGAGTTGTGCGAGGCGGCCATCTCCATGGGGGGAACCCTCTCAGGGGAGCACGGTATCGGTATCGCAAAGGCCCGTTTCATGGATATGGAATTCAGCGAAACCACGCTAGATCTCATGCGGGGCATCAAACGGGTGTTTGATCCCAACAACATACTGAATCCGGGCAGCTTTCTCTAGCCCAATGGATATGAAAGGAAACGGACGTTATGGAAATGGGCCTTATCGCCCCTGAATTCGACCAATGCATCAAATGCGGGCTCTGTCTGGCCAACTGCCCTGTCAATCACGCGCTTTTCTTGGAAAAATACACGCCAAGGGGAAAAATCCAGTTGGCGCGGCGCTACGGTGAGAACAAAGTCCGGATCACCGATCATTACCGCGACGTCTTTTTCAGATGTCTTCTGTGCGGTGCTTGTAATGTCACATGCCCCAGCGGTGTGGACCTGACCGAAGTCTTTCGTCACATGCGGGGGGAAATCTTCCAACAAAAGGGGCTGTTACCGTCCATGAAGCCGGCCGTTGATTCCCTGATGAAGTACCGCAATATCTCCGGTGAAGAGAACGAAGAAAGGGGAGACTGGCTGGAAGATGTTTCGGCCCTTCCCGTTCACGGATTCCGCAAACAAAGGGCGAAACTGGCCTATTTCGTGGGGTGTGTTTCATCTTTTTTTCCCATGGCCCAGGAAATCCCTCGGAATATGGTAAGAATCCTTTCGGCGGCCCATATGGATTTCACGGTTTTGGCGGGCACCGAATGGTGTTGCGGCTTTCCCCTTTTGGGCGCGGGGGTTGTAGACCATGTGGACCGATTCGTGCAGCACAACGTTCAACAAGTCCGTGAACTCGGGGCCGAAACCATTGCCTTTTCATGCCCTTCCTGCCATCGCATGTGGCGGGAGCACTACCCCAGCCATTTCCGGTTGCTGCACACGACCCAATTGATGGAAGCGGTTGTTGACAAGAACGCCCTGCCCTTTAGGGAACTTCACCTGTCGGTGACCTACCATGATCCCTGCGATCTGGGTCGGAACGGGGGCGAATATGATGCGCCCAGAAAGATTTTGGGCGCCATTCCGGGTCTCAAGCTGGTGGAAATGGAAAACAACCGGGCGGGAAGCGTCTGTTGCGGCGGCGGCGGCAATCTCGAAATGGCCGACCCCGGCCTTTCGGAAAACCTGGCACAAAGAAGAATCAAGGAGATCAGAAAAACAGGCGTCGAAGCCGTGGTGACCGCCTGTCAGCAATGCGTGAGAACACTCAAGAGCCAGGTGAGAAGGGAGAAACTGGACCTTGATGTCATGGATATTTCAACGGTGGTGGCACGGGCTCTGGTAAATGACTAGTGGAAGAGCGGAAAAGCACCGGCAGAATACTGTACAGGCAGGCCATCCGCCGGGCTACCTTTCGTGGGTCATCTGGGGTTTAGGCGCCGCCTTTTATCTGAGCGGCTTTTTTCAGCGGGTGGCACCGGCGGTCATGACCGATTATCTCATGGCCGATTTTAAGATCGGTGCAGCGGCACTGGGGAATCTTTCCGCTTATTACTTCTACAGCTATGTGGCCATACAGATACCCACCGGTATTCTGGCCGATGCCTGGGGCCCCAGAAGGCTTCTCACAGCAGGCGCCTTTGTGGCGGCCCTGGGCGCTTTTCTTTTTTCAGCGGCCCCCAACCTTCTCCTGGCCAATGCCGGTCGACTGCTCATCGGTGCATCCGTGGGTGTGGGGTGGGTGGCCCTTCTAAAATTGTCAATGCACTGGTTCCCGCCCCATCGCTTTGCCATGACCAGCGGTCTGTCCCTTTGCTGCGGACTGTTGGGCGCCGTTTCGGCGGGGGTACCGCTGCGGATTTTGATCGACCGTTTTGCCTGGCGACCGGTAATGCTGGCATCCGCCGCGGCAGGCGTGGCAATCGCCCTCGCCATATGGATCATTGTGCGGGATGATCCCACGGAAAAGGGGTATGCCGGTTATATTGACGCCGAACCGAGGAGAGCACATTCCCTTTCTTTGGTTTTATCGGGCCTTGTGAAGGTCTTTACCTATCGGAACACGTGGATCGTTGCCATCGCCCCCAGCGGCATTGCAGGTTCCGCCCTCGCTTTTTCCGGATTGTGGGGGATTCCATTTCTGACCACCCATTACGGCCTGAGCCCCGCAAGAAGCGCCGCGCTCACGTCCCTTCTGTTAATCGCCTGGGGACTCGGAGGCCCGGTGGCGGGAGCCCTTTCAGACCGCATGGGCACCAGGAAACCCCTCTACATAGGGGGCAGTTTTGCGGCCAGCGCCTGCTGGTACTTGATTCTGTTCGTGGAGGGCCTTCCTTTCTGGCTACTGACGCTGCTTATCCTTATGGTGGGAACCACTTCCGGGGTCATGATTTTGAGTTTTGCCTTTGCCAAGGAATCCGTTCCCGCATCCTTGGCAGGGACAGTATCCGGTGTGACCAACATGGGGATTATGATCGGCCCCATGATTATTCAGCCGGCAATGGGATGGCTTCTGGACCGGCACTGGAGCGGCGCTGTTTTGTCCGGCGCACGAATCTATGACCTGAACGCTTATCATTCCGCCTTTGTTCTGATGATGATCTGGTCCGTGGTGTCGGGCATCCTCATCTGTTTTTCAAAAGAGACTTTCTGTCGGCAAATGGTTCAAAGTAACTAAAAATTTGTCAAATTCCCTTTTTTCATATTGAACCAACGGGTCTTTTGAACCTTGGATTCCAACTATTGAAGCATTTATTCGAACTTGTTTAACTATTTTTTCGTTTTCATGCAAAAACCCATTGACCTCTGGTATGACAATGAGGCAGAATGGAGCCGATTGGTGTTTTCGGGTTTCAACAGTCGAGGATGTAACCGTGCTATTGGCAACAAATAGGCGGTTGAAACATAAATAGGGCTCTATGCTCAAAATTCTTAAGGAGGAAGAATGATGAAAAGAAACAGTTGTTGGAAGGTTCTGTTGTTTGGACTACTGGCTGTGTTTCTGGCTGCCTGTGCCATGACAAAGCCGCTCACCCCCTTTAATGCCGTTGACCTGAACCCCATGCTGGCAAGTGGAGACTATGTGCTCAAAGCCAATAACGTTCAAGTCATCCTCGATAAATCCGGATCCATGGGCGGCATGTACAAAGGAAAGCAAAAGCTGAACATCGCCAGGGATCTGGCCAGCGGTTTCGGCCACACCGTCCCCAATGCAAATATCACCGGCTCACTCAGATTGTTCGGCAAGAAAGAGAATTTGAGCCCCATAATGACGGAACTGGTCTGGGGTCCGGCCGCCTTTTCAGCGGCCGCAATGGATGACGGCCTCAACAAAGTCGGTTTCAGTGTCGGGGAAAGCCCCCTGAATCTGGCATTGGATGCCGCTGGACAGGATCTCAGCTCCGCCCAGGGCAATATCGCCATTGTTGTTTTTACGGACGCCAACAAAGAGGTCATGAACTATGATGCGGTGAAAAAGTCCGTTATGAACCTTAAGAGCCAGTACGGTGACAGGCTTTGCATCTATCCCGTATTGATCGGCGACGAAAAGGTCGCCGCCAAATTCCTGGCACAGGTGGCGGATGACAGCGGCTGTGGATTCATGGTGAAAGGCGACGACATCGCCTCGGGCCAGGGCATGGCTGATTTCGTGGCGAACGTCTTCCTGGCAAAGGCCGAGGTTAAAGAGGAAGTGGTGGTTATTCTCGATTCCGACGGTGACGGCGTGCCCGACAATCTGGACAAATGTCCGGGAACCCCCAAGGGTGCCAAGGTCAATAAGTATGGATGCTGGGTACTGGGCGACGTGCTTTTCGATTTTGACAAATACAACATCAAACCTCAATTCTACGGTTTCCTGGATGAAGCGGCCAAAGTCTTTGAAATGAATCCTTCCATCAAAGTGGAGGTTCAGGGGAATACCGATAATATCGGTACAAAGGCATATAACATGAAGCTCTCTCTGCAGCGGGCAAATGCCGTTTTGAACTATCTGGTAAACAAAGGCGTGGACAGAAGCCGACTGACCGCTCGGGGTTTTGGTTTCTCACGTCCAGTGGCCACCAATGCCACACCGGAAGGCCGCGCCCTCAATAGGCGGGTTGAGCTGACACCCATGCCGTAAATAGGGAATAAAGCGTATTTAAACCGATAAACTAAATAAAAAACGGGGGTCAAGCAGATGTTATGCTCGACCCCCGTTTTCTTTTTTCAGGCTTTCACGCCTGCGCTTTGGGTCTTACGGACAACACCGGGCAAGGTGCCTGGCGAACGACCCGGTCCGTGGTTGAACCGACCAACAGAGATTCTATTACGCTGTGCCCTCGAATCCCCAGAACAATCAAGTCCATTTCATGTACCACGGCATATTTGGTAAGCTCATCTGAAGGGTGGCCTGCCAGAAGCACCGTTTCCGGCTTGCACCATTGTTTTGCCTCTTCCGAAACCATGTCGTTCAGTTTCCGTGTCAGTTTCTCTCGCAACCCTTTCCTG
Source organism: Thermodesulfobacteriota bacterium (assembly GCA_028278625.1). The sequence continues at coordinate 23,383 of JANQDY010000283.1, read as the reverse complement.
TGGGATTCGGATTTTCCCCCTTGGGTTGACATCATGTCCCTGTAAACGGATGGTTCAAGCACATGGACCAGATACAACTCCGTCTGAAACTCCTGAGCCAGGCTCAGTGCATATTGCATTGCCAGATCCGAATCCGTGGAAAAATCACATCCCACAAGGATTTTCTTAAGGGTCATCTCGGCCATGGCGGGTCCCGCCGGCTCCCTCTCAAGGTTACGCACAATGTACATTGGACAAGGAAGTGTCCGCATTAATCGTTCCGTTACCGATCCCAGGACCAGGCGTTTGAGTCCGGAACGGCCGTGTGTGGCGGATACCACCAGATCCGCACCCTTTTCTTTGGCGATGAGTGCAATCTCATCCGCCGTATGCCCCACCGATGTGAGAGATTCCCACTCAATATCCGTATCCCCGATCAACTCGTTCAAGTGCTGATGTGCATAGTCCGTGATTTTGGATTCCAGCATGAGTGGATCTGAGAATCCTTCACCGTACATTGCAACAGAGCTCAAATCGATCACATGGCATAGATAGAGTTTTGCGTCGAACTCTTTTGCCAAAGCCACACCATAAGAGATGGCGCGATTTGAAAAATCTGAAAAATCCGTGGTGCAAACAATCGTTCCAATCTCAATTTTCATGTCAAACACCTCCTTTCCAGTTCTATCACAATTTTTCTGGAATGGGACAACCGGCATTTCCCCAACACCAGGGAATGCCGGTTGCCGAAACCGCCTTTAACCGAAAAAATGTCCATCAAGAAAAGCATTGATCTTTCGAAAATCTGGCAAATTGTGTATTTCTGGCCTACACTTCATGATAAACCGGCTTTTCCATTTCTGAAAAAGGGAAATTGTAAAAAACGTTGTGTCCATCATAGTCCATTACCCGCAAATCATCCGATTGTCTCAAATCTCCCATCACCACATCAAAATGTTTGCCGTATTTTCGTTTGACGCTTTCCACCGGGACCTCCGATGCAATGAATTTCTTGATCCCTTTGGCCGCCAGTTTCGCCACAAACTTTGGATCTTTAAAGGATTCATAACTGGTTAAAATCAGAATCGGACCTGTACCTCCAAAAATAATGCCTGCTTTCATGACAAGTCCTCCTTTCCATGGTTAAAGGCGGCGTTTTCATTCATCTTTTCCTTTTCCGTTTCAGTTTGAAAACGAGATCTTCGTATTTCTCACTGTCCGGATTGAGATCATGGGCCATCTGTGCATCATTGATGGCCATTTTCACGTCCCCCACCTCAGCCCAGGCAACGGATCTCCCGTAATAATTCCTTGTCGAGCGAGGGTTCATGTCAATAGCAATGGAGAAACTATTGATGGCTTCCTTTTTTGAACTTTACCACGGAAGCCGGAATTGCGTCAAATTTTTAAGAATTGATCCCTAAGATTCAATAATTGGTTGTAACGAAAACAAATCTCATGGAACGAGAGCCAACCAGAAAATAAAGGTACCGGCTGATAGAATCGTACAAAAAGAGATGGCCGCATTGGCAAAATCAGGATCCCCTTTCATTTCCCTGGCCATCACATAGGTGACGGTTGCGGTTGGCGTCGACAACAGAATGATTCCCGGCAGATAGCTTTCCGTGGCAAGGCCCAGAAGATTGAAAATCACCAGGCCAATCGTCGGCAGCACCATCAATTTCAGCAAACACGCCAGCAGTATAACCCCCATTCTGGCACGCATAAAGGAAAACGAAATGGAACCGCCGATGGTCAGCAGTGCCAGGGGCAGGGCAAGGCTGCTCAGAATATCCAGGCTCCTGCCGATAACCAACGGAACGGGGATGGCAAAAATGGAAAACAGCATCCCCGCGGTACCTGAAATAATGACGGGGTTTGTGATGACGGTCAGACACAGGGAGCCGATATGTTGCAGATGACTTCGACCCTTGACGGAAAACAGCTGCAACACGAAAACCGCCAGCGGATTCTGAAGCAGAATGACAAAGGAGGCGATAATGCTGGCCCGGGCAAGCCCCTGGGCCCCCAGAAAATAGAATGCCACAGCGAACCCAACGTAGCCCAAATTGCCGTGGAAAGCGCTTTGAATGAATGTTCCCCGTCCGCCACGGTCAAAGTGCACCAGAAAACAGATTCCCCAAGCCAGGGCAAAGACGATGATGATTGCCGACAGGGTTCCGATCACCACCAGGGGATCAAATTCCGCATGAAAGTCGGTTTTTGAAATGGCCCTGAAAATCATGGCCGGAATTGCCAGATAGAAAACCAGCCGGTTTGCGGGCCCCATGAATGTGGCGGGTAGAAAACCCCGTTGTCCCGCGAGCCAACCCAGCACTATCAGCACAAAAATCGGTATGATCGTGTTAACGATATGCATCTAAAACACCCGCTGCACCCACACTCTTTCAACGGTTCAAAAAAAAGCCTTTGAGCACAGTTGACTAATATAACTATCTAAACTATAAAGATGGATTTCATTCATCTCTAGTGAAATTCTAGAGAGCGTCAGTTGAACACATTTCGCCTCTGTCAGTCAATGGGCAGAAGCCAACAGGGGATTTTGATGACCTGGAAACAGAGAACCTATTGCGGCGCCCTGACCGATTCCCGTCCGGGAAAGTCGGTACTCCTCATGGGATGGGTTGACGCCATAAGGGACCACGGCAACATACTGTTTTTTCACCTGAGGGATGTCAGCGGTATCATTCAGGTGGTTTTTGACCCCCAGAAGGACAAGGCCAGTTATGAGGCGGCGACCCTCATTCGGGAAGAGTATGTCATTCAAATAGAAGGCCTTGTGATCAAAAGAGACAAGAACGCCGAAAATCCGGCAATCAGAACGGGAAGCATCGAAGTCATGGCAACGGACCTGGTAGTCCTGTCGGAATCCAAATCCCTACCCTTTCAGATCAGCGAGAAAGCAATGGTATTTGGCGAAGAGATCCAGGCCAGTCCCGAGAATGTTGATGAGGAAATCAGGCTCAGATACCGATACCTGGATCTGCGCCGCCCATCCGTCCAGGAGACTTTTCAGAAGCGATATCAGATCATCAAGTCTATTCGGGACCACCTGCACACCCTGAATTTCATTGAGGTGGAAACGCCGTTTTTGACCCGAAGCACCCCCGAGGGCGCAAGGGATTATCTGGTTCCCAGCAGGGTTCATCACGGCAGATTCTATGCATTGCCCCAGTCACCGCAGCTGTTTAAACAGATCCTCATGATCGGCGGCATGGACCGGTATTTTCAGATCGCCAGATGTTTTCGCGATGAAGATTTGAGGCCCAATCGGCAACCGGAATTCACTCAACTGGACCTGGAAGCGTCTTTCATTGACGAGGAGTTCATTTATGAAACCCTTGAGGCGCTGACCGTTAAGCTGTTTGCCATCGGGGGAATCCATCTAAATGGGCCCTTTCCCCGAATGACCTATGAAACAGCCATGGACCGATACGGGACGGACCGCCCCGATCTTCGCTTCCAAATGGCTTTCGAGAATGTCACCGATATTTTCCAGGATACGGGATACGCCATATTCCGTCAGATCATCGACAAGGGTGGGGAAATCAGAGGGTTTTCAGTAAGGGACCGGGGGGGATTGCTCAGCAAGAACATTCTTCAAAACGATTATGCACAGCGGATCGTGCCGCAATTTGGGGCAAGGGGGCTCACCTGGATGAAGGTGGCCGAGGGAAACCTCCAATCCAATATTGTTCAGTTTTTCAGCCCCGCGGAACAGGCGGCGCTGATGGATCGGTTTAAAGCTCAAGACGGGGACGTTCTCATGATGATCGCCGACCCATCGGGCGATCTGGTGAAGAAAGTGCTGGGGAGGCTCCGCATCCACGTGGCCAATCGGTTGAACCTCATTCCCGAAGATGTTTGGAAACCCTTGTGGGTGACGGATTTTCCCCTCTTTGAATTGAAGGACAACCAGATCGGCTCGCAGCACCATCCCTTCACCATGCCGGACCGGACCGATTTCGACCCCGGGGACACCAATGCACTGCTCAAGCTCAATTCAAGGGCATATGACCTGGTGATGAACGGCGAAGAGCTGGGAGGCGGCAGCATTCGTATTCACCGCATGGATGTTCAGAAGAAGGTTTTTCAAGCGCTGGGATTAAGCCGTGAAGAGGCATCCGCCAAATTCGGATTCTTCCTGAAAGCGCTGGAATACGGAACGCCCCCCCACGGCGGGCTTGCCCTGGGGTTGGACCGTGTTATCGCCATGATCCTCAAAACGCGCTCTATTCGGGATGTCATTCCCTTTCCCAAAAACCGGAAGGCCTACTGCCCCCTTACGGAAGCCCCGTCAACGGCGGACAGCCATCAATTAGAGGAACTTGCCCTGAAGGTACAAACGGAGGAGACACAGACAGGGCCCGTTGATCAGACGCAGGCCTCCCCCTCCCACGATGAAACGAGAGCATCGAGACCTGTTGCCGAAATGATATCCAGAGAAGAGGTCGCTCATGTGGCCCGGCTGGCAAGACTGGACCTCACCGATGAGGAAAGTGCATTCTTTCAAAAAGACCTCAATTCCATTTTGAACTACGTGGCATCCCTTAAAGATCTGGATACGGACAACGTATCTCCCATGAGCCACGTCCTCCAAATGGAAAACGTCTGGCGGGACGACCGACCCATGGGCCCCAAGGAGACGGAACCCCTGCTCAAAAACGCTCCCATGCGTGAAGGAAACTACTACAAGGTACCCAAAATACTGGAAGGTTAGACTATTGGAACATCAAGCCACGGATCTGTGCGATAAAAGCGCAATGGAACTGGCCCGGTTATTGAGGCGGGGAGAGGTCAGCTCCCGGGAAATCACCGAATCCGTCTTCAGAAGAATTGATGAAAGAGAACAATCCGTAAACGCCTTTGTTACCACTACCCGGAAAACGGCCTTTGAACAGGCTGCCCTGGCCGACGCGAGGTTTCGGGAGGGTGGTGACATTCCACTTCTCAGCGGCATCCCCGTCGCCGTCAAGGATGTTCTGTGTACAAAAGGGATCAGAACCACCTGTGGTTCCAGGATCCTTGAAAACTTTGTTCCCACCTATAATGCCACCGCATTTCAGAAGATACTGGATGCCGGGGCGGTTTTGGTGGGAAAAGCCAACATGGACGAATTTGCCATGGGCTCATCCACGGAAAACAGCATTGCGGGCCCCACCAGAAATCCCAACGACTTGGGAAAGGTGGCAGGCGGTTCCAGCGGCGGTTCCGCCGCGGCGGTTAAAGCCGGTGAAAGCATTCTTGCCCTGGGAACGGATACGGGAGGGTCCATTCGTCAGCCGTGCGCTTTCTGCGGCGTCGCAGGTATCAAACCCACTTACGGAAGGGTCAGCCGTTACGGTCTCATCGCATATGCCTCCTCGCTGGACCAGATCGGTACCATCGGAAAATCAGTGGCAGACTGCGCCATGATGCTGAATGTTGTTTCCGGGTACGATCCGCTGGATACCACTTCCGCCAGTGTTGAAAAGCCGGATTTTATGAACGCCCTCAAGAAGGGGATCGACGGCGTTCGAATCGGGATACCCGAGGAGTTTTTCAGGGAAGGACTCGATCCGCGCATCAAGGAAAAGGTCCTTGCCGCGGTCACTCTTCTGGAAAGAAACGGCGCCAGCGTGGTTTCCATCAGCCTGCCAAACAGCCCCTATGCCATTGGCGCCTACTATCTCATCGCAACCGCAGAAGCAAGCAGCAATCTGGCGCGTTTTGACGGTGTCAAATACGGTTTCAGGAAAGCGGAGGCGGAAAGCGACTGTCTGGAAATGTATCGCAAAACGCGAACCACCGGTTTCGGTACTGAAGTGAAACGGCGCATCATGCTGGGAACCTATGTGCTTTCCGCGGGCTACTACGATGCCTATTACCTGAAAGCGCAAAAAGCCAGAGCCTTGATCAAGTCCGATTTTGACGAGGCATTCAAGGAAGTGGACTGCATCGTGACCCCGGTTTCCCCCTGCCTCCCTTTTGACCTGGGCGAGAAAATGACCGACCCCTTGCAGATGTATTTGGTGGATATCTATACGGTCTCCCTCAACCTGGCGGGAAATCCGGGCATGAGCCTTCCCTGCGGCAGTATAGACGGTCTTCCCGTGGGACTTCAAATCATCGGAAAACCGTTTGATGAAGAGATGGTTCTTCAAGCCGGGGCCGCTTACGAGTTGCTGTCTAAAAAGGATTAAACATGGCCAAGGATAATCCCTACTGAATCAGGAATCAAACAATGGAATATGATGCCATTATCTGTTTTGAAACACACGTGGAGTTAAAAACCGAAACCAAACTCTTCTGCGGTTGCCGCGTTGCCTACGACATTCCTCCAAACACTGAAATCTGTCCGGTTTGCACGGGCCAGCCGGGAGCGCTTCCGGTGATGAACAAAAGGGCCGTGGAATATGCCATCCGGGCAGGGGTGGCCCTCAACTGCATTGTCAATCCTAGGTCGCGATTCGCCCGAAAGAACTATTTCTATCCGGATTTGCCAAAGGGATATCAGATATCCCAGTATGAACGCCCTTTCTGTGAAAACGGTCATCTGGAAATCACCGGAGATGACGGCAAACCATACCCCGTGGGGATTAAGCGGATCCATCTTGAAGAGGATGCGGGAAAACTGGTCCATTCCTCCGATTCATTTGATGATGCCGACTACAGCCTGGTGGATTACAACCGATCCAGCGTGCCGCTCCTTGAAATTGTCGGGGACCACGAGCGCAATCCTCTCCGTTCCGTTCAGGAAGCGAGGGCCTATCTTGAAAAACTGCGGCAGATTCTCCGTTATATCGGCATCAGCGAGTGCAAAATGGAAAAAGGACAGCTTCGCTGTGATGTGAATGTCTCCATCCGCCCCAAAGGGGCAACCCTGTTCAACAACCGGACCGAGGTGAAAAACATGTCATCTTTCCGGTTCATGATGGAAGCACTGTCATTTGAGATGAACCGTCAGGCGGAAATCCTTGAATCCGGCGGCACCATCCAGCAGGAAACGCTCCTGTTTGACGAGATGAAACGGATCACCCTCCCCATGCGGAGCAAGGAGGACGCTCCCGACTATCGGTATTTTCCGGATCCGGATCTCTTGGAAGTAAGTCTTGACGAGAAATTCATCGCCGATATCAGAAACAGACTTCCGGAACTTCCCCATGAACGGGTTAAAAGGATCATGGATGCCTATGATATTCCCAGAGACGACGCCCTGATCCTGACCAAGGACAGGGATATCTCTGATTACTTCACCGCCTGTGTTCCCCACGCTGAAGATCCCAGGAAACTGAGTCACTGGATTATCAAGGAGCTTTTCAGGCTCCTAAAAGAAGCCTCATCCACCGTCAAGGAATGCCCCATCGAACCGTTGAACTGTGCGGAACTGGTGAATCTCGTAAGCCGGGGAGAGGTGACCGCCGTTATCGGCAGAGAGATCCTGGACGATATGTTCAAAACAGGAGAAGATCCGAAAGCCATCATTGACAGAAAGGGGCTAACACCCATTAAGGACGAAGGCCAGTTGGAAACACTGGTGGATAACGTCTTGATGGAGAATCCCAAAGTGGTCTCTCAAATAAAGGAAGGGAACTTAAAACCCGTCGATTTTTTGGTGGGTCAAGTAATGCGGATGAGCAAAGGAAAAGCCAACCCCAAATCCGCCATCCGACTGATTCACCGGAAGTTGGAACTGTAGACAATTTTCAATAAACCCCCTGACCGCAAACCATGGGGTTGTGAGTACCTTCCCCCATTCCGGAGACCGGTTCTAATGCCAGCCAAACTCGGAACATGCCTCCTCGTTCTTCTGTTCATCATCCTTCCCTGTGCCTGTGTTGACCGGCAGGAGATTCTGAAAGAGGGTAGACGCGTCGTCATTCCGGGAGATGACATTACCATGTCCGGAATCCTCTACGGCCCCGATGATCCGGGGAAGAGCGATCCGGCGGTTATCGTGCTTCACGGCTGGCTTGAACCCAATGAAAACGGCGCCGACGAGGTGAGTATCGTGGCATGGCATCTGGCCCGGGAAGGATATGTGGCATTGGCCCTTTCCATGCGTGGGTGGCCCGATACGGGTGAAGAGGATGACTGCGGCGGCAGGCAGCCTTTCGACGTGGCTAAAGCTGTTTCGTGGCTCTCCCGTCAGCCGGGCGTCAATCCCCATCGCATCGGACTGCTCGGGTTTTCTCAAGGGGGCCAGGTGGCGCTCCTTGCGGCGGGACTGACCCCCCAAATAAAGGCCGTGGTCGCCTTTTTCCCGGTTACCGACCTTGAAAGATGGGCCCAAACCACAAACGACCCTGGCATCAAAGAGGCCTATATCCCTGAAATCTGCGACAAAGGTCTGGGACTGAAAGCCAAATCCCCCATTTTTTCGGCTTGCGCCATTCATGCCCCCACTCTGCTGATCCACGGAGACGTGGACACCCGGGTCCCCATGGACCAGAGCCTTGAAATGGCAAAGACCATGCTCGATTGCGGCAAGAATGTTCAGCTTCAACTGGTGAAAGGGGGTGAACACAAGCTCAAAAAAGGGCACGAGGGGTGGATTGAAGCCTGGGATTCGGCAAGGGCCTTTCTGAAGCAGCATTTGAAGGAGCTGCCACCCGGAAAGCCCTCAGAAACCGGTAAGACAAATCAAAAAGGCTTAGGCAAGCCGGTAGCCCCGTTCGAAAAACCGTTTAAACAGATACCTCAATCACCTTCCCTCTTCGACAAAAACCGGCTGTAGGCCACCATCTGGGCCAGCACGTTCACCGCGGTTTCAGGCGTCTGATAAATCACCCCGTCGTAGCGGCTTTCAGGAACCGGCCGAACCGTCCCCTTATCCGTGTTGGCCATGGATACCATGATGATGGGTTTTTGATAGGTCTCCATGAAATCGGCCATCCTGGCAACGAACCCCTCTTCAAAATCGCGTCCCCTCTTACTCATATAGGCCAGAAAATCCGCTGACGCTTCGGGGTCGGCTTTCCGGGTAGAATCAAGGATCTGTTTTACCAGCTCGTGTCTGCCGATAATGCCGAGACAAAGGACCGCATCGATCCCTTCCCACTTCATCAGCTCCTCCACGGCCACCACCGGGGCATCCAGATTCCTTGTCCCCACCAGGTCCACGGGATTTCCCCTGCTCCAAAATTCGGGCAGGTATTTTCCGATTGTCCCAACGACATCCTCCGGAAGTTCGGGCACCACAAGCCCTTTCTGAGCGCATTCGTCGGCCGTCACGACCCCCCAGCCACCGCCCAGGGTCACAATGCCCACGCGATTCCCCTTGGGTAGCGGCAGTGCGGAAAAACCGGCGGACAGGCTCAATAGATCCGAAGGCACGTTCACCTTCAGGATTCCCGCCTGGCGGCAGGCACCTCGGAAAACGACCTCTTCACCGCCCATGGCGCCCGTGTGGGAGGCGGCGGCCCTTTTCCCCGCCGCCGTGATCCCCCCCTTTAAGAGAATGATCGGTTTTCTGCGATTGAGTTCTCTGGCCGCTTTCATGAATCGAACCCCATCCCCCACGTTTTCCAGGTAAAGCACCACGGATTTCGTGTCGGGGTCCTGGGCAAGGTATTCCAGGTAATCGGGACAGGTGAGCATGGCTTCATTACCGGAGCCCACAAACAGGGAGATGCCCACTCCCTGCTGTTCGGCCCAGTGAACCAGTTGATTCCCCAGATTCCCCGATTGAGAGATAAAAGCAACGGTCCCTTTCAGGGGCCGCGGATGAGAGCCCGTTGCAAAGAGATCCGCGTGGGGACAAATAACCCCCATGGTGTTGGGCCCTATGATCCATATGCCGTATTTACGAGCGATAGCAACAATTCGTTTTTCAAGCGCTTTCCCCTCTTCATCAATCTCACTGAAACCGGAGGTGATGATCACCGCGCCCCTGACCTTTTTTTTGCCCAAGTCCTCAACAAGTCCGGGAACCGTCCGGGCAGGCGTGGTGATAAAAGCCAGGTCTATGGATTCCTTCACGTCCGTGATACTGGAATATGCCTTTAGACCGAAAATGGTGCCCCCTTTCGGATTTACGGGAAAAATCCGTCCCTTGAAACCACCGGCCACAATATTTGATAAAATAACCTGTCCCCACTTGCCAAAAGTACCGGATGCTCCGATAACAGCCACATTTTCAGGGTATAATATTCTTCTAAGTTCAGTTGGTACCATTTCCGTTTCCTTTTCCAATTTCATTTGTGTTCTCCCGAACTTCTTTCACCAAGCACTTCATATGGTCTTGAACACTTTTATACCGTCGGTCCGTCAACCCTGCAAAAGCCGGTATAGTAGCCCCCACAAAACACCATGTCAAACATCATGTGACGGCATTCCTCCCTTGTGCTTTATTAAGATTCGGTTTAAACTGCCTGAAGCGGAAATGTAAGAAGGGGGCCAATATCATGGGCATGGACAATGTGATTTTTCTTGAAGTCATCGAATGGTTTGATGAAACCGGCAAAGAACTGATTCATAGAATTCCCGAAAAGGGCTCAGGGGAAATCAAATACGGCGCACAGCTGACCGTGAGGGAAAGCCAGGCGGGGATTCTCTTTTACAAAGGCCGGGCCTGTGACGCCTTTGGACCGGGCCGCCACACCATGAAAACCGCCAACATTCCCATTCTCACCAAGATCCTCGCCATTCCCTGGGCCATGACCAGCCCTCTTCGCGCCGAAGTCTATATGGTCAACATGAAAGTCTTTCCCAATCTGAAGTGGGGTACCAGAGACCCGGTGGCTTTCAGAGATTCCGAACTGGGGCTTATCAGACTGAGAGCCCACGGTGTTTTTAACATCCAGGTCATTCAGCCGCTCCTCTTCATCAACACCATGGTGGGTACCATGGGCCGGTTCACCACCGAAGAGATAGAGGAATACTTAAAACGGGTCATCGTTTCCCGGTTCAACGACCATCTGGGTGAACACCTGGATACGCTTTTTGACCTTCCCGGCAACTACGATGAACTCTCAAACGGCCTTCAGAAAAGACTTGAAAAAGATCTGAGCCATTTTGGTCTTGGCCTCACCCATCTTTACATTACCTCCATAACGCCGCCACCCGAGGTTCAGGAAACCATCGACGACAGAAGTCGTCTGAATGTCATTCCCGACCTGGATCGCCTGGTGAAGATGAAGGCGGCCATGGCAATGGAAAAAGCGGTCGCCTCCCAGGGTGAGGCTGGCGCGGGACTCGGCATGGGCATGGGGTTCATGATGCCGGCCATGTTTGCGGATGCCTTCAGGCCAAAGGGCCAAACCCCACCACCGGAAAACCTTTGTCCGGATTGCAAAAGAGAGGTTTCCCAGGATGCCAAATTCTGTCCCCACTGCGGCCATCAGCAACTGGTATTTGACCAGTGCGGCAACTGCAACAAGAACCTTCCCCCAAATGCCAGATTCTGCCCCAAATGCGGTCAGAAGGTCCTTCTAAAGCCGGAAGAAAAAGTCTGTCCCAACTGCAATGAGAAGAACCTGCCGGATGCCACTTTCTGCAATCAGTGTGGCGGAAGACTGTAGCCGGGATAGGAAATGGGTTTCTTGGTCAGACAGGAGTGCCCCCAATGCGGGGGACCCGTTGAACTGGAGGAAACCGACCATATTCTCAAATGCCCGTACTGTGACGTAAAAAGCTTCCTCCACAGCAATGAACCTTTCAGGTTCGTGCTGCCTCACAAGACGAAGAACAAACAGCTCCTCTATGTCCCATACCTGCGATTTCGCGGCGTCTGTTATGCCTGTCTTTTGGGCAGTGTACGGTATCGGATCATGGATATGACACGTCTGGCGCTTCCGCTCAAGAGCTTTCCCATGTCTCTGGGGCTGCGACCCCAGACCATGAAAATGCGTTTTTTGAGCCGGAAAACAGAAGGGTCCTTTCTAAGGTCTTTCCTCAATACCTCGGAAATGCTGGCCAAAGCCGAAAAACAGTTTCTCAGATCCATTTCAGAGGATGTTTTCCATAAGGCCTACGTGGGTGAAGCCATAAATCTCATTTACCTGCCCCTCTATTATGAAAAGGGAGCCCTGTTTGATGCCATCACCCGGAATCCCGTTGCGCGCCTTCCAAAGGACAGGGAAAAGTTTTCATCCATCACGGAAAATGTGCCCCCATGGGAGATCCGGTTTCTGGCGACCCTTTGTCCCCGTTGCGGCTGGAATCTTGAGGGACAGCGGGACAGCGTGGTCCTCCTCTGCCTCAATTGTCAAACGGCCTGGGAAGCGCAAAGGGGGAAATTCGTTCCGGTCGGTTTTTCATCGGTTCTCTCTGACAAGAATGATTTGATATACCTCCCTTTCTGGAAAATGTCCGTTCGGACCGAAGGCGTTGACATCAATTCCTATGCCGATTTCATCGTGGCCACGAACCAGCCGAAAGTCGTTCAAAAAGAGTGGCATGACAAAGGCATGGCCTTCTGGACACCCGCATTCAAAATCCGGCCAAAACTCTTTTTGGCAATATCCAGGAGATTGACCGTTTCCCATGAGGATCTTGATGGCCGGGAAGCATTTCCCGATCAATTCCGTCATCCCGTCACCCTGCCCCTTGGGGAAGCCATCCAGTCCATCAAACTGACCCTTGCACATGCCACCGTCGCCAAGAAGGAAGTATTGCCCGTGCTTCCCGACGTCAAGGCGGCTGTACAGGACGCAACGCTGGTTTATCTTCCTTTCAGGAAAACAAGGCACGAACTGATTCAGATCCATACCGGCCTTGCCATTAACCGGAAATCCCTTGAATTTGGACGATATCTTTAGAATTGCGGTGTGCGGATTGCCCATTGGGGAATTTGAAATGAGTAATTTCATTGACAGGGAGGCCTGAACTATGCTCTATTTTTTAAAATTTGCCTGTTCAAAGGCCTTTTGTTTGGAAAGACTTCTTTCTGTTAAAATTTGATCAAGGAGGGTGACCATGAAGTATCTGGGATTGATGCTGTTGGCTGTATCTTTGATATCCTCGCCCGCATGGGCCGGTGTAAAACTGGGAGAAGTCCCCAAGGAGGTTGAACTGAAAGGTGATCTTGGCGGAAGACTCGATGGCACGCCATGGAGCAGCAAGGAACTGGTGGGCAAGGTCCATGTGCTCTTTTATGTGGATCCCGATGAAAAGGACCTTAACAATGATGCCAGTGAAGCCTTGCGGCTGCAAAACTTCCCGAGGGATCAATACCAGACCTTTGCCATCATCAACATGGATGCCACCTGGCTTCCCAATTTTGCCATCTCCTCCGCACTGGAAGAGAAACAGAAGAAATACCCCAAGGCCATCTATGTTCGTGACTATGACAAGATCCTTGTCAAGGAATGGGACCTGGCGGATGATAACAGTGATGTGCTGGCATTCGACAAGAACGGAAAGCTGATTTACATGAAAGCCGGCAAACTCACCCAGGAAGACATCAACAAGCTCATCGGCGTGATCCGAGAAAACATCAAGTGATGCGCCCAAAGGAATGTGGCCCGGGATTTGAGTTGCGGCAGATCGGCACTGTCCGGTCAAACCTTCAAAAACGATCCGATTGCCCCCTCCAGGAAAGGGAAGGAGCCCCTGAAGCCACCATCGAAGTCGATCCTGCCTGCGCGGAGGGCCTTTTTGGACTGGGTCCGGGAGATGAAGTCATTGTTCTCACGTGGCTTCATCTGGCAGATCGGCAAAAGCTGATGGTCCATCCGAGGGGAAACAGGAAGAATCCCCTCAAAGGTGTTTTCGGGACCCGGTCGCCCAGCCGCCCAAACCCCATCGGTTTACATCAAACCCGCATCCTTGGCATCGACCAGGGAAGGAAGATCAGGGTTCAGGCCCTGGAGGTTGTGGACGGAACACCCGTAGTGGACATCAAACCGGTTATTTGAGCTGAACAGTTTTATCCAATCGCCCAGGTTCAAAAATATGGAGAAAATCTCCTCCGATATCTACGATAAATACATCAAGGCATTAACGGACATCAGCCGCGCCATCACTTCGGATCTCTATCTGGAAGATATCCTTAAGCTGATCGTCCTGGTAACGGCCAAGGTCACCGGTGTGGAAATATGTTCCCTCTGGCTCATTGATGAAAGCGAGCCTGACAAGATAATTCGCCTCAAGGCGACCCAAGCCATTGAACCTGAATACCTTAAAGACCGCTCCATCAACATGGATGAAGGGGTGGTGGGCTACGTGGCCTCCCATAACCAGCCATTGATTGTCAAAAACGTTCTCGAAGAACCCCGTTTCAAGGAAAAGGAAATGGCCAAAAAACTGGGGCTCGTCTCCATGGTCAGCGTTCCCCTTGAGGTCAAAAACGAAAAGGTCATCGGAGTGCTCAATTGCTTTACCGCGGAACCTCACGATTTCCTTGAAACAGAGGTCAACCTGATCAAAGCGGTTGCCAACCAGGCCGCCATCGCCATTTTGAATACGGAATTCATGGTGCAAACCAAGGTCATTCAGGAAGAACTGGCGGCGCGAAAACTGGTTGACCGCGCCAAGGAAGTCCTCATGCGACGACGCAACATGACCGGAGAACAGGCCTACCGATGGATGCAGAAGAGGGCCATGGATTCCCGGAAATCCCTTGCCAACATCGCCGAAGCCGTTCTGCTCTCGGACGAACTCTGAAATCCATTTCCTTTTACCCCACAGCAGGAGATTAAGCCTTTCTAAAAAAACCGTATTATTTGTCAGCAAAAGTTCTTGACATGCTCAGTTAGCTATACTAAACATATCTTTTATCATTGCAGGCGCAGTAAAAACTATCCACAACGGCGTGGTGTAGCTTTTATTCTGGAATCGACAAAGGTGTCCGATTTCCGATTTCTTCGGAAAGGGCGCCTTTTTTTGTTTAAACCGAATTTCAAGACAGATAAGGAGCGATAACCATGCGATTTTCAAAAAGTAACGATGTTTTGGGGACCACCAACCGGGGCAATCCGGCTGAATCGAGCCTCTGTACCCTCTGCCGGGCCGATTGCAACGGGCGATGCGAAACCTGGCTATCCAGCCTGGTTGGCAGGAAACTGCTCTATCCCAGGAGTTTCGGAATTGTCACGGCGGGTTCCAACAATACCACCCACGTGGGTGTTTCCTATAATTCCCTTCGAATCCAGGGCTATGCCTATGGTGCCCACGGATTATCGGGGGGCCTCACCAACAATCCCGATGACTGCATCTTTCCCAATGTGAGCCTGGAAACCGAATTCGGAAAAACCGTTAAAACCAAGGCGCGGATACCTCTTATGACCGGTGCCCTGGGGTCCACCTTCGTGGCTGAAAAGTACTGGGATTCCTTTGCCGTCGGCGGCGCATTGGTCGGTATTCCGGTGGTGATCGGTGAAAACGTGGTGGGCGTTGACCGGAAAAGCAAAATCAACCCGGGCGAAACCCGCAAAGGAAAAATCGAAATCTCTCCCGAACTGGACCGGCGGATCGAAACATATCTCAGGTATTTTGACGGTTACGGCGCCATTATCGTTCAACTCAATGTGGAGGACACCCGTAACGGGGTCGCCGAATACGTGGTCGAGAAATATGGTGATAAGGTCATCATCGAATTGAAATGGGGACAGGGTGCCAAGGACATCGGCGGTGAAATCCAGGTGACCACCCTTGATTACGCCCTTTTTCTTAAAGAGAGAGGTTATGTGGTCGATCCCGATCCCACCATTCCGGAAGTCCAGGAAGCCTTTGAAAACGGCTCCATCAAATCCTTTGCAAGGCACAGCCGGCTCGGCGGCACCAATCTGGACACGGTGGCCCAGGTGCGGGAAGATTTCATGGACAGTGTGGATTACTTAAGAGGACTCGGGTTCGAGCGGATTTCCTTGAAAACCGGTTCATACGGCATGGAAGAACTGGCCATGGCCATCAAATTTTCCTCCGATGCAGGCCTTGATCTCCTGACCATCGACGGCTCCGGCGGCGGAACCGGTATGAGCCCGTGGAACATGATGCAAAGCTGGGGTGTCCCATCGATCAACCTTCATGCCAAGGCCTATGAATACGCCAGAATGCTGGCCGCCAAAGGTGAAAGCGTCGTGGACATGTCCTTTGCCGGCGGGTTTGCCCTTGAAGACCATATTTTCAAGGCAATCGCACTGGGAGCCCCCTACACGAAACTGGTCTGCATGGGAAGAGGCATCATGATTCCGGGGTTCGTGGGGGCCAACATCCAGGGGGCCATACACACCCATCAGCGGGCAGAAGTAAACGGCCACTGGTCCGAACTCCCCAAATCGGTCCTTCAGGTGGGCAGCACCGCCAAGGAAATATTCGCCGGATATTTCGACGTACAGAAGAAGGTGGGTAAAAATGAAATGAAAAACATCCCCTACGGCGCCATTGCCTTCTACACGCTGGCGGACAAACTGGGATGCGGTTTGCAGCAACTCATGGCCGGGGCCAGACGGTTCTCCCTTGACAAGATCAGCCGCAGCGACCTCATGAGCGGTAATCGGGAAACCGCCAGAGAAACGGGCATTCCCCATGTGGCGGACGTGAACGACGAAAGCGCCCGGAAAATTCTGAACAGCTAATCTCTTTCAAATGACTGTCAATGGTTAACCCACAAAGCCTTCAGGCGGAATGACCCGCCTGAAGGCTACTTGATTTTGATCCAGAGCAATTTGGCAGTCCCCGGACCGGGATTCTTCCAATGGCTCGGCATGTCAGCCGTCAGATAAATAATATCGCCGGCACGGACCGAATAAACCCCTTTTCCCACTTTCAACTGAAGTTTGCCAGATAAGACATATCCCATCTCCTCACCCTTATGGATGAAGAAATGGGACGGCAGGGTTTTCTTGGGCGGAATCTCAATGAGATAAGGCTCTGCTTTGCCGTCAAAGTCCAGAGGGGCCAGCAGTTTGGCGGAAAGGCTGTCCGCCGGCAGTTCCGGAAATTTGACATCAACGGCCCCGCTGCCCGGAAAAACCACTTGACGCTCCACATCCGTCCTTTCCTGAAAAAAGGCACTGATTTCAACTGAGAGAACCTCCGCCATTTTGAGCAGGGCCGGCAGAGAAGGGTATATGAGCCTGCTTTCAACCTGGCTGATGGTGCTGGGCGTCACCCCTACCAGTTTGGCCAGTTCCGTCTGGCTCAGCCCCCGCTTCATGCGCAGGTCCTTTAAGCGCATTCCCAGATCGATCTGTCCCGTGGTGTGCTTTTCAGATTCAAAACTCACCGTCAGATCCTTTACCCAGTATCGATGCGGCTTGTTGAGATTCTCCAGACTTCTCTTTTCGGCTTTCAGGATGGTCAGAGAGGTGGTACCCCGTTTGACGGAAAGGTCGATGGCCACCTGGGCGATTTGGTTGATGTGTGCCCTGAGTCTGGTTGAATGGGCCTTCTTTTCCATGATCCAGTAGGCAATGGTGTTAAGCTCATACAACCGCGGGCAGGAATGAGAATAAAAACGGATGATATGGTCTTCACCGCCCCACAGCTCCTGCATCCCGGTAAGGCTTTCAAATACGAATCGAACGTCGCCGTTCAAATCACCGTGAATCCCGTAGAAGGAATCCGTCACTTGGTTCACTTTCCAAGGTTCGTTGACGCAAACAATGCGGCAGGGCCAGTCGGATTCACCTTCCTCGTAGAAATTGGAAAAGACATCGGAGCCGGCCCCTTTGCCGTAAGTAAAACAATCGAGGATGGTGACGTACTCGCTTTCGGCCAAAGGCCCCAGTTTTTCCAGCAGGTTTCGAGGTGACCGATCAAAACTCACATATATCATGGGCTTTTCATGGGCGATGGATTCCTGTATGAAATTGAGGCAGAATACCGAGGCCAGACTTCCCGCATCATCGTGCCAAACCACATTGTCTCCGATGAAAATGCCCCCCAGAAGACGATCCAGTTGACTGACCCCCGATGCAATCCTTGTTTTGCGCCCCATGTTTTCCCCCTTGCGCCCGATTTCTTCCTGCAACTAACAGCCTAAAAATACGTAAGAGCAAGACTAATCCTATAGGATCGATAAGTCAACCGTCAGAGGACCAAGACAGGACCGGGCATTGCTTTTTCCATGAACCGATGATATTCTGCGATATAAGCGGTGAATCACGGTGTATAAAAAACTTGGTTGAAACCGCAATGTCAGAACAACCCTTTTGGAAACGGAGATGAGGAGGCTTTTTTCATGATCAATTTCCAGGAACTCAATATCGATTATTTCGTCAGGGAACTGGCGGAGAAGTACCGCCGCAATTACAGCAATATTGAGCCCGAGTTCAGCAATCTCATCGCATGGTCCGGTCGTCTCGCCCTTGAAAACATCGCCAATACGGATGCCCTTTACCATGACCTTTATCATACGGTAATGGTGACCATGGCGGGCCAGGCCATTCTGGAAGGGAAACACCTCTGTGAAGGTGGCATAACACCCAAAGACTGGCTCAACTGCACAATCGCCCTGTTGTGTCACGACATCGGATACGTAAAAGGGGTCTGCCGAAATGACAATGAGCCCCGTTTTGCAACGGGAATCGGGGATCAAACCGTTGAACTGCCGGAAGGGGGAACCGATGTGGCCCTGACCCCCTACCACGTTGATCGCAGCAAGCTCTTTGTGCGCGAGCGCTTCGGTGGAAAACTCATTGGCAGAACGGAATACTTCATCGACGCGGATCTCATTGCTTCCTATATCGAAATGACCCGGTTTCCCGTTCCCGATGATGAGGAGCACCGGGATACCAAAGGGTATGGCGGCGTTGTCCGGGCCGCCGATTTTATCGGCCAACTGGGGGACCCCGATTACCTCAGAAAATCACCATCCCTCTATTATGAATTCGAGGAAGTGGGCGTCAACGAGAGGTTGGGTTATAAAAGACCGGGTGACTTAAGAAAGGATTATGCCAAGTTTTATTGGGATGTGGTCAGCCCCCTTATCGAGGATGCCCTTCGGTACCTTCGCCTGACCCAGGAAGGGAAACAATGGATTTCAACCCTTTATTCCCACGTCTTCACGGTAGAACATTGATCAACGGCTGATAGCGCTTTCTAACGGTCAATCGGCGGTCTGGAAGGTTCCATATTCACCACATAGATGCCCAGGCTCACCAGGATCAGTGAAACCACCAACTTCCACGTCAACGGTTCACCAAGGAAAACCACGCATGAGGCGATTGCAAACACAGGCGTCAGAAACGTGAAGGCGCTCAGTCGGCTGACAGGATAGTCATGAACCAGATAGAACCAGAGAAGGTAGCTTAGAAAGGCCACAATCACCCCTTGAAACAGTATTGATAGAACAATCGCATAGTTCAGGTAATGGATTGGGGTCTCCTTCGTCAGCATGCTGATGAGAAAAAGGATCGGAATGGAAAACAGCATCTGATAGAAAAGGGTATGGTGAAAAGAGACGGTTCCCACCAGGCGCCGCTTGATATAAATGGTGGTCAAGGCCCAAAGGGCGGCGGCTGTAAATGCCATCAGGTCCCCCACCAGGCCCCTTAATGAGGGGAGACCAAAATGTTTGCTCAGAAGAATAACGATGCCGATAAACGCCAGGATCAAACCGACGACCTTGTACGGGGTGAGGCGGTCGCCTTTTAGAAAAAAATGGGCGCCCACCGCGTGAAAAAAAGGGGTTGAGTACAGGAGTATCCATGCGGACGATGCCGTGGTATACATGAGCGAGGCATAAAGAGCGGCAAACTCCAAACCGAAGAGCAAACCGATAACCAAACCATCCATGAGGTTGGAGGGAAAAAGCGGCAGCTTTTTCATCTTCATCCAGATGGTTAGGGCCACGAATGCGATGAGGGAACGCAGACCTGCGCAGAAGACGGGAGAAACCCCCTCATTGCTCACTTTAATGGCGACGGCATTGAACCCCCACAGCAGGCACAAGACTGTCAGGATGGCAACCGCTTTAAAATCAAGGGTCTCTCTAACGGCGGGCGAATCCAACGGGCGCTACTCCCACCGTCCGTCTTCTTTTCGCCTGAGATCCCTGTAGCCAACCCTCCCCTGATCATTGATAAATGAATTCAGGAGCCAGCTCACCACACTGACGATGAAACCGCCAAAAACCGCGGACCAGAATCCGTGCACCACAAATCCCGATATCACGCCGGAGGCCATTTTGAGTAACAAGGCGTTAATGACGAAGGTGAAAAAACCGAGCGTCACGATATTTAAGGGAAGGGTTAAAATCAATAGGATCGGCCGGAAAAAGACGTTCAGAACCCCCAGGATGGCGGCCGCAAAAAAGGCGCTCGCAAATCCACTTACCTCGATCCCTCGAATCAGATATGCGGCGACCATTATCGCCGCCGTGAGAATCAGCCATCTGACCAGAAGACCCATTTGTAACTCCTTATATTTCAATATATTTCAAAGTTCCCTGGGGGAACAATCCTTTGCCGCTCGCGGCCGAACAACATCGAGGGCGCGCTTAAGCGCGGCACTGTGGATGCTGCCCGCCAGGTGAACGGGGCTTTTGCCATGAATGGGATCCCATGACGAAGGATCCGCCAAACAACAGAACTGGGTTTCAATTCCCATGCGAACAACCGCTTCACCAGGTGTCGTGCCCGACATCTGTTCAGCGGCTTTCCAGGTGGCCCCGCAGGGGGCCCCACGCAACACATGGACCCGATCAATGACGCCTTTTGCCAAATCCACTTTGAAATCGGGATAACCGAACCGCTCACCATAGAACCCCAGACAATCCTGCCGG
Organism: Thermodesulfobacteriota bacterium; assembly: GCA_028278625.1. The sequence continues at coordinate 2,733 of JANQDY010000283.1, read as the reverse complement.
GAGAGGGCGCATCAGACGGGGGGCATGAAGACCCCTTCACGCTTCTCCTTTTGACCGGAGGCAACCACGGGAATACCCTTTTTGAAACAAAGGCGCGCCAGATCGAATGACAGATCGGGATGTTTTAGAAAATCCAAAACCAGATCCGCAGAAATGGTTTTCGGCAAGTACTCCCCGGTCTCGTCAATAAACGGGGGAAGGGCATCATCGATGTCGTAAACATCAATCTCAAAAAGACCTTCACCGTATGCCTTTACGCCTGAAATCTTGTGCAAACCGCTGCCGTATTGCTGAAATACCAAAATTTTCTGTAACATGTTCAACCGGTTTAACCCATTTCAAAACCGGACCCATGGTTTTTCAAATGAACTTTGGCATTGGTTCCGGTTGTGTTATTCTATAGCAGAACCCTAAAGGATGCATCAACGAAATAATCATCACGCGGGTTGCCAGGAGGTAATCATGGATTCTCAGCTTCAAAAAGGAAAGGACCTCATCGACAACGCTCACAAAATCCTGGTATTTACGGGTGCGGGACTCAGTACCGAATCGGGGATTCCGGATTTCAGAAGTCCGGGAGGTGTCTGGGAAAAATACGATCCTTCGGATTTCTATTTTCAGAAAATCGTCGCAAACACCCATTCTCGGGAAAAATACTGGGAAATGAGCAGCGAACTTTACCAGAACATGAAAGACGCTCGGCCCAATACGGCCCATATGGCTGTAAAGGCCCTTGAAGATGCAGGCAAGCTGCTGGTCGTGGTAACGCAGAACATCGACAATCTTCATCACAAGGCGGGCAATCAACCGGATAACATCATCGAGCTTCACGGCACCGCCTTTTCGGTCTTGTGCCTGAGTTGTGGAAAGTTGTACGGCCGCAATGAAATTGAAGACCGCTTGAAAGCCGGCGTCAAGGCCCCGCGCTGCGATGATTGTGATGGTATACTGAAACCCAATACCATCTCTTTCGGCCAGGCCATGCCCGAAAGAGAATTGGCCGAATCTTTCAGCAAGGCGGAAGAATGCGACCTGTGCATGGTGCTCGGTTCTTCTCTTGTGGTCCAGCCTGCCGCCCTGGTACCGGCCCATGCCGCTGAAAGCGGCGCGCCCCTGATCATCATCAATCGTGATCCCACCCCTCTCGATGGCGTCGCAGAGCTGGTCATCAACATGTCTTTGACGAAAGCCCTAAAAAGCATGATCCAGAATTTTTCCACTTGAAAAACCAAAATCATTAGACGAAAATAGGCGTTTACGCATATATGAGGTAGCTAAAGGAGGCTTATATGTTAAGAATCGGTTTTGTGGGATGGCGCGGCATGGTAGGTTCGGTTCTCATGGGCCGCATGCGGGAAGCAAAGGACTTCAAAGGCTTTGATCCGGTTTTTTACACGACTTCCAATGTGGGCGGCAAGGGACCGGATACGGGCCTTGACGCACCGCCGCTCAAGGACGCCTACGACATTTCGAGCCTTTCCTCTCTCGATATCATCGTCACCTGTCAGGGTGGGAGCTACACCCAAAAGGTGTACCCCGAACTCATCAGCAGCGGGTGGAAAGGATACTGGATCGACTCGGCATCAACCCTCAGACTTAAAGATGACAGTATCATCGTGCTTGACCCGGTCAACCGGTCCGTCATAGACGAGGGGCTCGCCGCCGGCATCAAGACCTTTGTTGGCGGCAACTGTACGGTCAGTCTCATGCTCATGGCCTTATCCGGGCTCTTTGCGGAAAACCATATCGAATGGATATCCGCCATGACCTACCAGGCCGCATCGGGTGCCGGCGCCAAAAACATGAAGGAGCTCATCGCCCAGATGGGCGTCCTGGGAACCACCGCCGAGAACCTTGTGAACGACCCGGAATCATCGGCCATTGTTTTGGATGAGATGATCACGGCGGCCATGCGGGATACCGGCTTTCCAACGGAGAATTTCATGGCGCCCTTGGCCGGAAGCCTTTTGCCCTGGATCGATGTCCCCCTGGATTCGGGACAGACAAAAGAAGAGTGGAAAGGATTTGTGGAAACCAACAAGATCCTGGGGACTGAGACGCTCATCCCCATTGACGGCCTTTGCGTGAGGGTCGGGGCCATGCGCTGCCACAGCCAGGGCCTCACCGTCAAACTGAAAAAGGACATTCCCTTAAGAGAGATTGAGGAGATCATCGCACAGGGGAATGACTGGGTCACGGTGATTCCCAATGACAGGACCCTTACCCTTAACCAGCTGACGCCCGCGACCGTCAACGGTACCCTTCAGGTGCCGGTGGGGAGGCTTCGAAAACTGCTGATGGGACCGGATTATCTGACAGCCTTTACGGTGGGTGACCAGCTCCTGTGGGGCGCCGCGGAACCGATCCGCAGGATCCTGAATATCGTTATAGGTCATATTTCCTGACAAGAGGGGGGCGCTTTATCTCCGAAGAAAGATGGCGCTACGGATTGACAAAAAGCGCCTCCCTCATTAAGATACCAAACAAGTGATTCAACGGAAGTGGAAAGCTCACTGGTGGGGCTCCCGGACTTCAAATCCGGTGTAACGGGCTAAAACCTCGTTAGGTGGGTTCGATTCCCATGCACTTCCGCCAATAAACATCTGAAGTCATAGGAAAAAATTTTTCAGACCCTACTTGCACTGGCGCAAGAAAAAACGGACAAAAAAAGGTCCTAATTCCCCCACACCTCCTGGTTGATTTTGGCGATCCTTCGTAAGGGTCGCATTCCAA